>JBBRTC010000024.1:0-26520 GCA_038244765.1 Candidatus Nanopelagicales bacterium
ATTCCTGCCGTCGGGATCAGTGGAAGCGACGGCCAGGTCAACGGAATGACAATCGGGTCGAGCGCCGCGAGCCCAATCGCGGCCGCATAAATCAACGCCGCGGCCGCGCCGCCGCCGCTCATTGCCACGAGCCATTCGGGTGCAGCCCACGGATCGGGCCGATAGCGCGAACGCGACACTTCGCGTCCGGCGAGGGCCATGCCAACGGAGCTAAGGGCGATTCCGCCGCCGGCGACCGGGAGTCCGATCCACCACGGCGTATCGGCGTCGAGAAGTCCGTAGACGCCGATGCAGACTCCGACCAGACCACCAAGCAGCAGCGCAGCTCTGAGGTGCTGTCTCTTCTGTCCGACAGCAACGCGGCGCCCATATCCGCGGGAATCCATCGCCGCCGCCAACGTGATCGCACGTTCGAGTCCGCCCTCGAACACAGGCATTGCCGAACCAGCAATCGCGCGTATGCCTCGATCCGGGCGACCTCGAAGTCGTCGCGCGGTGCGCACCCGCCCCACATCGGTCACGATCTGCGGTGCGAACGTCAGCGTGACCACAACCGCGATGCCCGCTTCGTAGAGCGCCGCCGGCAGGCTCTTGAGAAGTCTGCTCGGCGAGGCTAACGAGTTAGCCGCACCAAGACAGATCAACATCGTCGCGAGTCGTAGACCTTCGTACGCGGACAGAACCAATGACTCAAGGGTGACTTCCCCGCCGAGGCGTACGCCAGCGGCCCAATCCGGCAAGCCGATTGACGGCAAAATGAGCACGACTGTTGATCCCAGTTGCGCACCGAAGATGGCACCGAAGATCATTCGAAACGCGATGACGAACAACCCGAGTTTCAAGAATGACGAGAAGGAGCGTGCCCACGGTGCGTCGGGTTTGCGAGCGGCCACCACGACGCCGGCTACCGCGATGATTAACCCCAGCAGGAGTGGATTCGTCGTCCGGCTGGCTGCGGTGGCGAGCCCCAGTGCCCACAACCACCAGGCGCCAGGGTGCAACCAACGCGGATAGGCGAACGCGTCGAGCGCGCGTTTTGAGGCCGGGCTTCGCGGGAGAGTCACGAACGGCCTCGGGCGGACAGGAACCAGGCCAACCCACCGAGACTTGCCACACCAAGTCCGGCCACAAGGACCCCTGCCGCCGAATCAGATGAGCCGGAATCCGTTGGAGCAGAGGTAGAAAGCGCGATAGAGGATTCGCTAGCGCCAGGCGAACTCGTCGCCGACGCCGACTCAGTGCCTGGCGCGGGCACGACTGAGGTCGTTGCGGGCGTCGACTTCTTGGTGGGAGTTGGCGTCGGCGTGACAGTCGTGCGCGGTTTGTCCGAGCTGGTAGTAGTCGGTGTTGTCGCCGCGGGCTTCGAGGAAGCGGTAGGGCGAGGCGCTGTTTGGTCGGTGACTACTGGCGCACACTCACCGGCGGGATAGCCGTCGATGCCGCAAATCAAGCCATCTTTGACGCGCAAACTTGCCGAGACGGGGGCGTGCGTTAACGCAGTCGCCCCCGTGGCTGCCACCGGAACAACGACGCATCCACCGCGCGCAATCGGCGTGGACTGTCCCGCTGGAGCGTCGATCGGTACGCCGTAGTCGATCGCGACCGCAACGCGTTTGAAGCCCGCGACCGGCTCGGTGGAACCGCACAGTGCGGAGAAGGCCGTAGCCGCCGCTATCCGCGGGGGTCGCGATCCTGCTCCGGCACCGGAACTGACGCTAAAGCGCCAACCCTCCACTTCGCCGTCCTTGGGAATGCGGCTGGCGGCCCCACTCGTCGCGAACTTCCACGGTGTTGACGAGGTTGGTTGGGCCGCGACGCTCCAGTACGACCAGTAGCGGTAGCTCGAGGCGTCGGCATTCGGCGCAGCGGTCGCGACTAGTGCGGCGCTCGCGATGCCGGTCATGGAAATCGCCGCGATGAGAGCGAGGAATCGCGCGCGTGGTGTTACCGACGTCGCCCGCATCGGGTGACACCGCCGGCACGCGCGATCTCTCGTCAACATCGGTGAGTTCCGTCAATCGTTTTCGGCTAGCCCAGCGATCCGCGAAGGCGGCGGACCAGGTTGACGCCGCCGTAGTGACGGGGGTTGGTGCCGCTCGCGTGCGCGACCAACAGCAGCGTTCCGAGTGCAGCGGGTCGGTATCCAAACCCGGGGTTGGGATCGAGGGCGAAGTCGCGAATGTGGTTGCGCAATGCGCGTTCGCCGGCGAGGGCGCCAAGACGGCCAACTCCGGTGGCACGCAATGCCAGCACTGCCCACGCCGTGGCGTTCCAGTCTCGTCCCGGGCCGAAGGCATTGCCCAGCGCTCCGCCGTGGAACAGGAGGGCGCGAGCGATGTAGCCGGCACCTGCGGATTCAACGCTGATCAGTCCAACTTGACGCGACGGAGTGCCGGTGCAGTTCACAGCCGGCTTGACCAGTCGCATCGGCTTCGGCGCGATGATCAGAGTCGAAGACAGTCCGGCCAGCGCCTGACCTGTCGCGAGGTCGTTGCGGGCGAGCGGTCCCGGGCCTTGGTACGCCACGGAACCTCGAGACGGCCACGGGTAGGAGCAGCGAAGTTGTAGCCCGCGCAGGTACGAGTACGCCGAGTTTGTGCCTCGACGAAGCCCCTTCGCCGTACGCCCAATCGTCGCGAGCGCAGCAAGAGTGAGTCCAGTGGAGTTCGAGTCAGAATTGCCACCTTGTAGATAGGGGAAACCACCGTCGGCGCGTTGGGTACGGCGCAACCACGCAAGTGCGCGAATCGCTGGGGACCGCTGTCCGGTCGCCATCAACGCCATGGCGCCGAGCGCCGTTGAGTTGGTGTCTTCTCCGACGAAGTTGACTAAATCGGTGGCGGGGCATGGCTTGCCGGGGCCGCGATAACTAACGAATCCGCCGTCGCGGCACTGCTGCGCACGCAGCCAGGTGATTGCCGAGGAGGGGACTCTTGCGTTGGCCGCGCGCAACCCGAGGATGGCCAAGCCTTGGCGGTAGACACCGTCGTATGTCGGGTCGCCGTGCCCGAAGAGTCCGCCCTCGTTGAACGGCTTGGGAAGGGTCGACATGCCTTGAGCGACGCCGTTCGTGAAGGCGGCCGCGGTTCGGCTCGACGATTGCGGAGCCGGGATAGCCACCGCATTGGCGGCGGGGCTGAGAGCGGCGGCGAGTGAGCCAGTGATCACGGCGACTGCACCGACGGTGAGTGCGCGACGGGCGCGGTGAGTGGGAGTGCGTTGGCGCACAGGTAGTCCTCTCGGAGTGCGGTTCGTGACGAGAACCCCGGTCGGACCGAAACGACAAACCCCTCGACGCTGGTGCGTTCGAGGGGCGCAGACTCGGGAATGACCCGGGCTCCGTCCCGTGACCTCGACGGTTGATGGAGCCGCTACGCCTGCCAGGTGCTCCGGCTTATCGCAGAACTGCATGGAAACGCAGTACGGCGACCTACGGTTGCGGGACAGCGCCGGAATTTGACCGGCTTCCCCTGGGACTCAGGCGCATATTCAGTTGTCGCGGTAACCCTAGTGCCTCACC
Source organism: Candidatus Nanopelagicales bacterium (assembly GCA_038244765.1). Lineage (GTDB taxonomy): Bacteria > Actinomycetota > Actinomycetes > S36-B12 > JBBRLC01 > JBBRLC01. The sequence continues at coordinate 3,521 of JBBRTC010000024.1, forward strand.
GGCCTGCTCTGGACCCGACGCAGCGCCGGGACTCGACCGGCTCGACGCCACCATCGGGAGCGTCGGCCACCGAATGCCAGTACGGTCGCCGCTGACGAGAAGTCGAGACGAGGGCGGACAAATGTCGTGGACTTGGCAGTACGAACGTGCCGACGGCAGTGTGATTACTCCGCATCCGGAGTCAGCAGTTGATGACACATTCACGTGTCAGGGCGATGCGGAGTCGTGGGTCGGGGAGATGTGGCGCGACTTGCTCGAATCCGGCGTCGATGCGGTCACGCTGCTCGAGGACGAGCGCAAGGTCTACGGACCCATGAGCTTACATCCAACTGAGGGCTGAGACGCCGCCGCAGCGAGCGACTCGCGCTAAGGTCGCGGCCTCGGCGAAGACGTCTTCGAGGGGTCGCGTTCCACCACATCGCCCAAGGCGACATCGATGGCCAACATGGCGTCGTCGTCGAGGCGTACGCCGGCGGCCGCCACGTTGTCGACAACCTGTTCTGGTCGCGACGCACCGACCAGCGCGGCCGACACCGACGGGTTTTGCAGGACCCACGCCACCGCCATCTGGGCCATGGTGAGACCGCAATCGGCGGCGATTGGCTTGAGGTTCGCCACGGCAGTGAGGATGTCGTCGCGCATAAATCCGCGGACGAAAAGCCCGGCCTTGTCGTCCGCCGCACGAGTTCCCTCCGGCGGAGCGTGCCCTGGGGCGTACTTGCCGGTGAGTACTCCTTGACCTAGCGGCGACCACACGATTTGCCCGATGCCGTGTTCGTCGCACGTCGGGATGACTTTGCCTTCGATCACGCGCCACAACATGGAGTACTGCGGTTGATTCGACACGATCCGGTCGAAGCCCATGGCGTCAGCGATCTCGACGGCCTCGGCGATCTCTTCGGCGGTCCACTCGGAGACTCCGATGTAGAGGACTTTGCCCTGTCGTACCAGGTCTTCGAACGCGCGCAGAGTTTCTTCGAGTGGTGTTTCGTAGTCAAAGCGATGCGCCTGGTAGAGGTCGACGTAGTCGGTCTGGAGTCGGCGAAGCGAACCGTGGCACGCCTCCATGATGTGTTTGCGTGACAGGCCACGATCGTTGACGCCGGGGCCGACCGGCCAGTAACACTTCGTGAAAATCTCCAGGCCTTCGCGGCGCTGGCCTTTGAGCGCGCGACCGAGGACCTCTTCGGCTGTGGTGGCGGCGTACACGTCGGCGGTGTCGAAGGTGGTGATCCCGTTGTCGAGGGCCGCCACAACGCAGGAACTGGCCGCATCTTCATCGATCTGTGCACCGTGAGTGAGCCAGTTGCCGAGCGTGATTTCACTGATCTTCAGGCCGCTGCGGCCCAGGTGTCGATGCTCCATCGCCCCAACCTAACGACTCGACGGAGTGACCGCTTTTCGAGGTGAACTAGCGGGCTTTGGGGGTGATCGGCTTCCCACCCGCTTTGAATCGCGGCGGTGGGAGACGCATGCGGCGAATCTGCAACGTACGCATCAGGGCGTACGTCAGCGTCCCGCGACGATCGGTCTTCTCTGGCCACTGCTGTGCCAATTTCGCCTTGAGTCGATATCCGATGAGGACCGAGTCGACCACGAGCAGCAGGAACATCAACATCCAACTGATGACCAGGATCGCTTGCAGCGCCGGTTGCTTGAAAAAGCCCAACACGATCACCATGAAAGCGAAGGGAATGAAGAATTCCGCGACACTGCGCCGCGAATCGACGTAGTCGCGGACAAACATCCGCACTGGGCCCGCATCGCGCGGCGGCAATTTGCGAGTGTCACCCGAAGCCATGGCTTGGCGCGCTTCGATACGAGACGTGCGCTCTCGTTCCCGGGACTGCTTACGGGCTGCCTTGGGGTCGCTTGGAGTTCGTAGCGCCGATTTCCGGGCGGCCTCGGCGTCCTTGCGGCTCGGAGTTGGCCGGCCCTTGGCCTCTGAGTACTTCGCTCCGGAGTTGTTCGCAGATTTCTCGTCGGCGCTTGACGCCGCCGACGAACCTCCGGCGGACTTCCCCGTGGAGGTGGCGGTGGCAGTTTCGTCGCGACGTCGGAACACGAGGACAGAGCCTAGCCCGGATTCGGGCGGACCCTCCCCGGTGCACGGGCCTAGGGTGGGGGTCAGCGACGTCTGTCGACCCGTCTCGTCAAGGAGGAGCGCCACATGGGCCTCTGGGATCGTTTCAAGCTCATCTTCAAGTCCAAAGCCAACAAGGCACTGGATAGGGCCGAAGACCCGCGCGAGACCCTCGACTACTCCTACGAGAAGCAGTTGGAGTTGCTGCAGAAGGTACGTCGAGGTGTTGCTGACGTCGCCACAAGTCGCAAGCGACTCGAACTCCAGATCACCACTCTGGGGCAACAAGCGGGAAAGCTTGAGGAGCAGGCTCGAGCTGCCCTCGCGGCTGGACGCGAGGATCTTGCTCGGGAAGCACTGACGCGCCGAAGCGGATTGCAGGCACAGGTCGCCGACTTACAAGCACAGCACGCCGGATTGCAGGAGCAGGAAGAGAAACTCACTACGGCGTCACAGCAATTGCAGGCCAAGGTCGAGGCGTTCCGCACCAAGAAAGAAACAATCAAGGCGACGTACTCCGCAGCCGAAGCGCAAACGAAAATCAGCGAAGCCGTCACCGGTATCAGCACTGAACTCGGAGACGTAGGACTCGCCGTTCAGCGAGCCGAAGACAAGACCGCCCAGATGCAAGCCCGGGCTGGGGCTCTCGACGAATTGGTCGCCTCCGGCGCGCTGGCAGATCAAACCGGCACGTCCAAGGACGACCTCACTCTCGAACTGGAACGAATGGCCAGCGCTAACGAGGTCGACACTAAGCTCGCCGAACTCAAGGCCCAACTAGGGACGAGCGCCACACCTGAAATCGGCAGTGGGGCCGCTGCTGGCGAGCCAGCCAGCGACGCAGGGTCCGGCAATTGATTCTGACGTTCGTAGGTGTGGGACCGGCGCGAGCCGGGGAGTCCTAGGGCATGGCAAGTACTCGCTACGCCTCTGATCGCGGGCTCGTTGCTCGCATGGGCATGACCATGTTCTTCCTCGGTCTGGTCTATGTCGTCTTGATCGGCGTGATGATCGCCATCGGTGTCAGTGCGGCGATTGCGGTGCCGATTGCGGCGGCGGGGTTGTTCTTTCAGTGGTACTTCTCCGACCGGATCGCGTTGTATTCGATGCACGCCCGCGAAGTTACGCCGGAGCAAGCACCACAGCTGCACGCGATCATCGATCGACTCTGCGCACTCGCGGACATGCCCAAACCCAAAGTGGCCATCGCCGACACCGATATGCCTAACGCGTTCGCCACCGGGCGCAGTCGCAATCGAGCCGCCGTCTGCGTCACGACGGGGATCTTGCGGCGGTTGGACGTGGACGAACTCGAAGGCGTACTCGCCCATGAGATGTCACATGTGGCACATCGCGATGTGACGGTAATGACGATCGCGTCATTTGCGGGCGTACTCGCCGGGTTCTTGACTCGCATGGTGATGTGGGGCGGCATCGGTCGGCGCCGCGACGATCAGAACACGGCACTGTTGTTTCTGGCGATCATGGTCGTGTCGATGGTCGTGTACGCCATCTCGTTCGTGCTGACGCGGATGTTGTCGCGTTATCGCGAGCTGTCGGCGGACCGGTCCGGGGCACTGTTGACGGGCAAGCCTTCCGCACTGGGAAGTGCGCTGCGAAAAGTCACTGGCGACATGGCCGGCATTCCAACCGCGGATCTGCGTCAAGCCGAAGCATTTAACGCCTTCTTCTTCGCTCCCGCCCTTGCCAGCGGCGTCTCGTTGTCGTCGCTCTTCGCGACCCATCCCTCGTTGGAGAAGCGCCTCGAACAGCTCGCCGAAATTGCTCGCCAACTGGGTCAGTGATCTAGATGGGTGTCTTTGACACGATCTTCGGACGATCCAAGCCGGTGAAGCCCGATCTCGATCAGTTGTTTGCGCTCCCGTCCGCAGCGATCACATTGGAAGCATCGTTGGGTTTCACGCCAACCGGTGTGGGCTCGGTGTGTTTTCGGGCGCCGGAAGGCAAGGCCTTTGCAGACCTTCAGTCCGAAGTCACCGCGTTGCTCGATGTCGATGCCGGCCCTGACGTTCAGATCGAGAACGACGCCTTCGGATACACGTGGCTCGTCGTACACGCCGATCCCACTGACATTGCCGGGCTCGTGACGGATCTACACGCGGTCAACTCGTCGCTCTCCGATGCTGGCTTTGGACCGCAGTTGTTGGCCTCGTTGGTCAGTTTCCGGGACATATCGGGACGGACGCTCGGGTTGGTCTACCTTTTCAAGCGCGGGACCTTCTACCCGTTTGTCCCGGTTATACCCGTCGGCGGATCTCCGTCGGTTTCTGCCCACCCCGACGTTGCTGCTCCTCAGCAACGCGACAACGTGCTCGAGTTGCAAGTACGCGATTTGCTGGGCGACGACGTACGTGTTGAGCCCGAACTCAATCGGTGGTTCGCGGTGTGGGGAGCACCTGGCCTTTAGGAGCTGAGCCGCCGCCGCGGCACCGCCGTTGCTAATCCTTGGAGCCCTTGGCCGGTAACGCAAGCATGCGATCGAGCGCGACTCGCGCCCAATGCGACGTGTCATCGTCGACAACGATGCGGTTAACGACGTTTCCGGCGACGAGTTGTTCGAGCGACCACACCAAGTGCGGCAGATCGATGCGATTCATCGTCGAACAAAAGCAGACGCTGCGTTCAAGGAACATGATCTGCTTGTCCGGATGGGCCAACGCGAGTCGCTTGACCAAGTTGAGTTCGGTACCGATCGCCCAGGCCGTGCCCGGTTCGGCCGCGTTGAGTGCCTTGATGATGTATTCCGTTGAGCCCACAAAGTCAGCCTTCTCCACGACTTCGTACTGACACTCTGGATGCACCAGCACGTTGACACCGGGCACTCGTTCGCGGACTTCATCAACGGCGTCAGGGCTAAAGCGACCGTGTACGGAGCAATGGCCGCGCCACAAAATCATCTTCGCGTCACGTAACTGCTCGGTTGTTACGCCGCCGCCGGGCTTGTGCGGATCGAAGACGATGCACTCCTCGAGTGAGAGTCCCAGTTGGCGTACGGCGGTATTGCGACCGAGATGTTGGTCGGGCATGAAGAGAACTTTTTCACCGCGTTCGTAGGCCCAGCGGAGCGACACCTCAGCGTTGCTCGACGTGCAGATCGTGCCGCCATGGCGTCCCGTGAAGCCCTTGATTGCTGCAGTGGAATTCATGTACGTGACCGGGATCGTCGTTTCTGCTACGCCAGCAGCGGTGAGAACGTCCCAACAGTCTTCGACCTGTGCGATTGCGGCCATGTCGGCCATAGAGCAGCCGGCGGCGAGGTCAGGGAGGATCACGGCCTGGTTGTCGGCGGTCAGAATGTCGGCGCTTTCGGCCATGAAGTGCACGCCGCAGAAGATGATGAATTCGGCGTCAGGTCGCGCGGCCGCTTCACTCGCCAACTTGTATGAATCCCCGGTGATGTCGGCGAATTGGATGACCTCCTCGCGCTGGTAGTGATGGCCGAGGATGAAAGCGCGTTCACCCAACGCCGCGCGCGCGGCACGCGCTCGATCGATGAGGTCTGGGTCGGAGGCCGGAGGTAGATCTCCCGGGCACTCGACGCCGCGCTCGCTATCGGGATCGGCTCCACGGCCGAGAAGCAGCAATGCCAGCGGGGTGGGTGGGGGATCAACCCAGCCTTCAAGCGCAGACCCGGTCGTAGCGATGCCCATGTCTTGCGTGGATGTGTTGGCCACGTCCTAATCGTCGCACAGCACGGCCGTCGCGACCGAATGAGCATCTCAGGCCGAGATGCCCGGGCAATCACCAAATTGTCCTGACCGGTGGCTCGTCACGGGGCAATATGTGACGCAATCAAAGGAGGATGACCATGGCAACTCTGCACATTGAACACTCGGTCCACAACTACGAAGATTGGAAGCGAACTTTCGACAGTGACCCTGCCGATCGCAAGGGTTCGGGAGTTCGAAGGTATCGAGTAAGTCGATCCGCGCCCGATGGCAATCTCGTGCGAATTGAACTCGATTTTGATGACCTCGCTTCAGCGGAGGCGATGCATGCGAAGTTGAAGCAGGTTTGGGCTGGGCCGGCGGCAGACGTTGTCAACAATCCGGTTGCCGCTGTGTTTGAGGATGTTGAAACCGTCGAACTCTGAATTCGCCGCCTAAGTGCAGCGCGCGTGGGCGAAGCCACTGCCACGGGGAAGGGAGATCGAGAGGTTGCGAGAGTCCGTCCGGGGTCTGAGAGGGATGGGGAGATCGCGATGAGAAAGATCATCTTCATGATGTCCGTGTCGCTGGACGGTTTCATGGAAGGTCCAAATCACGAACTCGATTGGCATCTAGTCGATGAAGAGTTGCATGCGCACTTCAATGACGAACTTGGGTCGATGAGTGCCTTCCTCGAGGGCCGCGTGACCTATCAGCTCATGGAGGAGTTCTGGCCAACCGCCGATGACGACCCCGCAAGCCCTCCCGCGATCGTCGAATTCGCCCGCATTTGGCGCGACATGCCCAAGATCGTCTACTCCAAGACGCTTGACCGTGCCGGGAGGAAGGCTGAGATCGTTCGTGCAGTCGACTCTGATGCGGTCAATGATTTAAAAGCTCAGCCGGGCGGGAATATGGCGCTCGGGGGAGCGGATCTTGCCGTGACGTTCATGCGACTAGATCTTGTTGACGAATTCCGCGTCTACGTTCACCCCGTGTTGATTGGTCGCGGCAGGCCGATGTTCCATACCTCGGACGAGCGAATCGATCTTCAACTCACGCGGACCCGAGCGTTCGGCAATGGCGTGGTGTTGCTCCAGTACGAGCGCCGCGATCAGGACGTCAGTTAGTTGGACTGAGTCATCGGCCGCCGGACACGGCCAACACCGTGCCGGTTGTGTATGAGGCCGCATCGGAGAGCAGCCAGAGGACCGCATCTGCCACTTCGTCAACGGTGCCTGAACGCTGCATCGGCACGGTGGGCCGAATCCGTTCCGGCCGGTCTGGTTCGCCTGCGGCCGAGTGCAATTCGGTGTCGACGAGTCCGACTGCGACGGCGTTGACCCGTACACCTTCGGTCGCAACCTCGCGCGCGAGGCCGATCGTCAAGGTGTCCAACGCTCCCTTGCTCGCGGCGTAGTGCACCCATTCCCCGGGGCTGCCCAGCACCGCGGCACGTGATGACACGTTCACAATCGCACCGCCGACTCCACCGTGGCGCGTCGACATTCGACGTACGGCAGCCCCGGCGCACAGGAAGGCGCCCGAGATATTGGTCGCGAAAACGTCAGTGAGGATCCGCTCTGCCACTTCGTCGACTCGGGCAAATCCGCCCGATATCGCCGCGTTGTTGACCAGCCCGGTCACGGGCCCGGCCCACGAATCGGCGGCTGCGAAGAGTCGTTCGACGGCCGCCGCATCGCGTACGTCGCCCTGAACAGGCAGCCCTCGTCCACCGTTTGCTTCGATTCGACGTACGACGTCAACAGCGGCGGCCCTGTCGTGGACAAAGTTGACGACGACATCCCAGCCGGTTCGCGCGGCCGCGGTGCAGATAGCGGCGCCGATTCCTCGTGACCCTCCGGTCACGACGACAGTGGTCACGGTCTCCATTCTTCCTTGAGCGGAATCGTCGTGTTGTCCGGTCCACCCCGGTACGCAGAGCGCACGAGGCATCCGGGTCCGATCTCGTGCCTCTCTCGCCATCGGGATTGCCGCATCACCATTTTCGGTGATCACGGTCAACCGCTTCTAACACAGGCCGGGGCACCTTTGTCGCAAAGTCTGTGGGTAGCTACGGTCGGGGCGTGAGGATTGTGGCGTGAGGGTTGTTATTGCGCCGGATAAGTTCGCTGGGACGCTGTCTGCGGTGGAGGCGGCGCAAGCGATCGCCCAGGGGTGGCGGCGTACGTCTCCCCACGATGACCTCGTGTGTATCCCGATCGCAGACGGCGGTCCTGGTTTCATCGACGTGATCCAGGTTGCGCGCGGCGGGCGTCTCCTGCCGGTCACGGTCACCGGGCCGTTCGGCGACCCGACACCGTGCACGCTGTTGATGTTGGATGAGGGCGATCGCAGCGACTCTCGCGTCGGGGAGTACGGCGGAAATCGCGGCAGTGAGTCAACGGGGATCACGGCGTACGTCGAATCAGCACAAGCGGTCGGGCTGCATCTCGTCCCCATCGACAAACGCGATCCTGGCGTCACCACCACGTACGGCGTGGGTGAACTGATCGGAGCGGCCATCGACGCGGGCGCGACCAAAATCGTCCTCGGGCTGGGGGGTTCGGCCACCAACGATGGGGGAGCTGGATTGCTCGCCGCCCTCGGTGCCACGGCGTTGCGCGGGGGGGAGCCAGCGCAGCAATCGATGAGCGGCGGCGGAGCCAGGCTGATCGATCTCGCATCCGTAGATGTCGAACCAGCCCGCAAGCGTGTCGTCCACGTCGATCTCGTCGCAGCGACCGACGTCGACAATCCGTTGCTCGGCATCCGCGGAGCCACGGCGGGGTTCGGCCCGCAGAAAGGTGCCGACGACGCCCAAGTCGTCACCCTCGATGCAGCACTGACTCATTTCAGTTCGTTGATCGGTCGCGGTGTCGACGGCAAGGATCCGGCGGTCGCACGGGGTGCGGGAGCGGCAGGAGGGATGGGGTACGCGCTTCTCGCCTTGGGTGCGACACGTGCCTCGGGAATCGACACCGTCCTTTCAGCCGTCGGCCTCGCAGATCAGATCGCCAGATCCGACCTCGCCATCACGGGTGAGGGCTCATTCGACTGGCAGAGTTTGCGCGGAAAGGCCGTCACGGGAGTCGCGGCTACCGCTACCCAGTACGCGCGACCCTGCATCGTTCTAGCGGGTCGGGTCGCAGTGGGCAGACGTGAGTACGCAGCCGCGGGCGTGACCGAAGCCTTCTCGGTGGAGGACAACGAGGGATCGCTGGAGGCGGCACTCGCTTACCCAGCCGAGGGGCTCGCGGCCTTGGCCGAGCGAGTCGCGCGCACCTGGGCGCGTCAGTAGGGGGTTCGGCGTGGCACTATGGACCTACAGAATGGTTTCTCTCGCTCTGGCACGGGGCGGGAATGAGCCAGCAACTCGATGCGTTCGCCCCAATAGTTGTTCCAGGTAAGAGTGTGCAGGAACGTCAACCCACCTTCGGGAGTAATAGATGAGCACCGAGACCACGACGACTACCGCGACGGCCGATGAGGCCCGCACGGATCAGGTCAACCTGACCGGCGCAGCCGCGTTGAAGGTACGTGCGCTGCTCGAGCAAGAAGGCCGTGACGACCTCGCACTGCGCGTCGCCGTTCAGCCAGGTGGATGCTCAGGCCTTCGCTACCAGCTCTACTTCGATGATCGCTCCATCGACGGTGACACGCGCATTGACTTCGATGGCGTTGGCGTTGTCGTCGATCGCATGAGTACGCCGTACCTCGGCGGAGCAACGATCGACTTCGTCGACACGATTGAAAAGCAGGGGTTCACCATCGACAACCCCAATGCCGGCGGATCATGCGCCTGCGGGGACTCCTTCAGCTAACAACAAGCACGTGCACAAAGGGTCGGGCCAACGCGGTCCGGCCCTTTCGCGTTGCGGCGGCGGCCGGGGGGCTCGCTTGAGAACGTGTCGCTAGGGCTTGGGCAGCGGATACGTCGGATCGACTTTGACCTGTTTGCCTGTTGATGCGTCGACAACCATGCGGTCATTGAGTGGGCGATTTAGTCGCACCGTGGCAGTGAACAAGAGTGCGCGCGCATCACACGCGCTGCCTGCGGCAGGACCCGCGACGGTCACCGCAACGACCAGTTTGTCCGGGCCGTCGCTCACAACTCGGGCCTCGGGAAGTGAATCGCACGATCCCCGGACCGCGACAAGGGCCAGTTCATCCGCGCCAGCCTGAGGAACCGCGACTTCAATCCCCGCCGTGTGCCGCGCGCCGACCGAACCGCCGCCGGGAGTCGGCTCTACGACGGGAGGGGCGGGGATCGGACTGTCCGGTGGAGACGCCGGGCCGGCTGGGTTTCCCGGCACGGCACCCGGGCTGCCGGGTTGAGCGGATCCGCCCCCAGTCCCACCGAATCCCGGGCCGTCACCAAGGGAATTGGCGAGGTACTTCGGGTCCACTGCGATCATGGCTATCGGCGGCTCCAAGCTGGCCGTCGTGAGCAGCCATGCGGGGGCGAGGACCGGTTCCGTGCCGTCGATGGTGTAGATCAAGCCGTACGTCGCCCCGGTGATCTTGGTGGGAACGGGGGCGGGGCACGTCACCGGTTGCGTGGGCTTACCCACCGGGCATGCGAGCGCGATTTCGGGCACGGGCTGCGTCCGCAACTGATCAAACGCGGCGCGCGCGGTGATCAAGGGGTACGTGTCGGCCTTCGCGGGCATGAGCAGGCGCCCGCTGGCGCTGGCGATGCCGAGCGAGTCCACGCTGATCGTGGTGGTGAGACCCGACACTTGGAGTCCATCGAAGGTCGGTGCAACGTCGACCTGAGCAGGGCTTCCACTCATCGCGTGCGGCGTACCCGAGATGGACAGGGCCGCGAGGATCGGCGCAGCAGCAGCCAGGGCGTCCTCGCTTGTGGTCGACTCGGGGACCGCACCAGCCGCCGGGCTTCCCGTGACTGGGGTTCCTGGGGCGAGAACCGGCGGTGCATAGATCACGCAGCCGACCGCCGAATCGGGGCTCGTCGACTCCACATCGAGGTAGACGGGTTGGCAGGCGAGTTGATCGTGGCGCACGTACACCCAGTGGTGTCCGTCGTCGTCGCGCATCAGGACTTCGCCAGTTGGTCCGATCGCTTTCCAGCCACGGGCGGCCCGCACGGGTGTGGTTGAGATCTTGAATGCTGCCGCGACCTTGCTGACGTCTTGGGCAGTAGCCGGGTCTTTGCCCCATCGGTACGTCTCGCCGGTTGTCGGCTCGTCGGGAAGTTGACCAGTCAGCACGTAGTCGCTGGCTCCAGGCGCGAAGGCAGCGGCGGCAAGGCGAGCTGCGCTCTGGCCAACGTGGAGCAGCGGAGGCGGCGCAGCTGCACCCGGGGCCAACGCCGAGCCGCAGCCAGCGACGACGACTACCGCTGGCAGTGTGGCGGCGAGAAGGACACCGGCGCGATACCGAGTCGCAGCGGACCAGCGACCGACAACCGGCACGTCCGACATGCGCACCATCGTCGTCCGCCTTTCGTCTCGGGTCGGGCGCGACACTCCCGTGTTGTCGGCAGCGGCCAGGGTCGGGCGTAAGCGCCCACCTGGGTATATCAGTCGCGATGGTCCCAGCCGTCAGCGATGAGACGCACTCCGTCCCGTTTCGGTTCCCGTGTTGCTTGTGGCACCGAGGCCGGAGGGCAGTCGGCTAGGGTCCGCTCGCTTAGGTCGCACGCGTCCACCCGAGCACGACCGAACTCCCTTGGCCACTTTCAGGAGCGATTTCGTGAAGATTGCAGTGACCGGATCTATCGCCACCGATCACTTGATGACGTTCCCAGGTCGGTTCTCCGAGTCCTTGTTGGCCGACAAGTTGGACAAGATTTCGGTGTCGTTTCTCGTGGACGAGTTACAAGTACGCCGTGGCGGTGTCGCGGCCAACATCGCCTTTGGGCTTGGGTACGTCGGGTTGCGGTCGATCCTGGTGGGTTCGGTGGGTAGCGACTTCGCGGACTATCGATCCTGGCTGGAGCGACACAACGTCGACACCGAATCGGTTCGACTTTCCGAAACCCTGCACACCGCTCGCTTTGTGTGTACGACCGACATCGACCAAAACCAGATCGCGTCGTTCTATCCCGGCGCGATGAGCGAAGCGCGCGAAATCGAACTAAAGCCGATCGCGGATCGCGTCGGTGGTCTCGACCTTGTGATCATCGGGCCCAATGATCCGGAGGCCATGCAGCGGCACACCGAAGAGTGCCGGTTGCGCGGATTGCCATTCGTGGCCGATCCCTCCCAACAGCTCTCGTTCACAACCGGCGATGACATTCGGACCTTGATCGATGGCGCGGCGTACCTCTTCTCCAATGAATACGAGTCCGCTCTGATCGAGAGCAAGACCGGCTGGACGCTGGACGACCTGCGCGAGCGCGTCGACGTGGTCGTCACGACGTTGGGATCCCAGGGTTCTCGCGTCATGGCGCGCGGTGACGACGTGATCGAGGTCGCCGTGCCGCGCGAGGATCGCCGTGCCGATCCCACCGGTGTGGGTGACGCATTTCGGGCCGGCTTCATCGCCGGACTTGCCTGGGACGTGTCGTTGGAACGATGTGCGCAGATCGGGTCAGTGCTCGCGACGTACGTCATTGAGACAACGGGCACGCAGGAGTACCAATTGATCTATGACCACTTCGTCGCGCGAGTCCGCGAGACGTACGGCGACGCCGCAGCCGAGGAGATCGGCGCGCACTTGTCGATCGCCGGCTGAGTGTTGCCGGTGTCGGCCTGATGTCAGGGTCTGCCGATGTTGATTGAACCGCCGCCGACGCGTTGGGAGATGCCTGATCTGACCATTGTCCCTGACGGCGAGGATTTCGTCGGAGTCGGCGCAGATCTCAAGCCGGGCACCCTGCTCGATGGCTACCGCGCGGGCGTCTTTGCAATGCCGATCGATCCGTCGCGAAAGAAATTGGCGATTGGTTGGTGGTCGCCGGATCCACGCGGCGTACTACCTCTCGATGATCTGCAGGTCAGCCACTCGCTGGCGAAATCGATGCGCAAGTACCGCGTCACATTCGATGAAGCATTCCACGACGTGGTCGCTGGTTGTGCTGATCCTGCGCGTTCCGGTCGCTGGATCAACGACGCGATGGCCGAGGCGTACCTGGAATTGCACCGACTCGGTTGGGTGCATTCCATCGAAGTGTGGAACGCATCAGGGGAGCTTGTCGGTGGCCTGTACGGCGTGGAGATCGGCGGGCTATTCGCTGGTGAGTCGATGTTTCATCGCGAACGCGACGCTTCCAAGGTCGCATTGGTAGCCACCGTCAATCGGTTGCGCACCACACAGGAGGCTGATCCTGGTCCGCGAGTCTTTGACGTTCAGTGGAGTACGCCGCATCTCGCGTCGCTTGGCGTGGTCGAGATTTCGAGGGCGGCGTACTTGCGAAGAATTGATGCCGCTCTGTCGAGCGCACCGTCATTCTGAGGGCGATCGGCAACGAGGGAATGCGGCAGCCTCGAATTGGCTGTCTGCTACATGAGACGTCGTTTCCCAGTCCGAATCGACCTCGGAAACAACACTTCAGGTGGTGCTGAGCGCGAACTCCCTGGCGCGATAGAGATCACCGCTATCCAGCGGTATCACGTCGTCGGGCTGCGACCCAAGTAAATGGCTGCGTTCCACCACTGGGGGTGGTGTGCAACTCCTGCCGGTGGATGACGGGCTCGAACCCGTCTCCGAGGATGGCGAACAACTCAGAGGCGCTGTATCGAGCCACCGGTAACCCCGAACAAGATTTCGGCCCCTCGGGCGCGAACGTGGCGATGATTATCGCAGCACCCGGCGCGGTTGCGTTCCGCAAAGTATCGAGATACGCCGTTCGATCAGCCGTATCGACGAAGAAGTGGAACACCGCCCGGTCATGCCAGAGCATGTACTTCTGAGCGGGGCACCAGGTCAGTAGGTCTTCCTCCAGCCAGGTCACTGCCTGGGTTGGGCCGACGCGATCACGCGCGCTCGCGAGCGCCGTGGATGAAACGTCCAACACCGTGACGTCTCTATAGCCGAGCACGATCAGCGAGTCGACCACCGTTGATGCGCCAGCTCCGATATCAACGACGGGTACGTTAGCGGGTACCCCTAGTTCGCGGATTAGTTCCAATGAGAGCTGCGGCGACTCCTGGAACCAACTGACCCCGCCGGTCCCGCTCCGGACATAGGCCTCGTCCCAATGGCGGATCGGGTCGTATCGACTCGGGAGCGAATCTGCCACCGAGGCAGCGTATCGAGGCTTCGATCTGGCCCGCGCCAGAACAGATTCTCCACCGAGAGCGGCACCTAGCCGGTCGCGTCGGCGAGTTCGATGAGTTTGGTGATCGTGGTCCAGTTGCGGGCCGTTGACACGCCACCAATGCGGCGAAGCGCTGCGATGAGCGGCGAGTTGTGCGACATGTCGGAGTACGACAGATAAAGCACGCGCCCTCCGATGGCTAACTGGTCGTTGCCATGGGTCGTACCCACCTCCTTGATCTTCGCGGCATCCAACGGCACATCGAAGAAGGCCACGTGCAACTTCTTCGGGGTCGATTCGCCGTCTGGGAACGGATTGGCCTGCGCAATCGCCCGCAGTTCCGCCACCGTAACGACGATGACCCGCACATCGAGGTCGAGCCGTTGTCGCAGGGCGTCTTCGATGCGAGGCCCCACGTTCCTTGGTCCTGCGGTGACGACAGCATTGCCGCTCTGCAGATACGTTTGCACGTCACGACAACCGAGTTCGGTGAGCACATCTCGCAGATCCGCCATGGGCAATCTGTTGTGACCGCCCACATTGATTCCGCGGACCAAGACGATGCGTGTTGTCACGCGCCGGCCGTCGCTGCCTCGTAGGGTTCCTGCTCGACGCGACGAGATGAGTCATTGACGACGGGCAATGGCGCGCCACGAAGTCGACGTTCGAGGGGATGCTCAATAAATCGGTAGAGCAGCCACGCGGCGAGCACGGACAATCCCAACGCCAACGCGATGGAGGCCAGTTGCGCACCGACTCCGACAACCACACCTCCGTGTGCCAGCCGTAGTGCGTAGATGACGGTCGCGTGGATGAGGTAAAAGGAGTACGACCATTGCCCCAGTGCGACGAGCCGCGAACTGCGCAACACCGAGCGGCGACCATCCAGGTCGCGTTGAGCGGCGGCCGCGATGATCAAGGCGTACGCCGGTGCCAGGACTTGATCCATCATCGTGGTCGCGTGGAACAGAGCTTCGGTGTCTGGTCGATGTGCCCAAACGCCAAGCGCGGTCGCAAGCACTCCGAAGATGACAATGGCGGGGAGCAATCCCACCGGGCTTCTCCACCCGCGTCTGATCGCCACGCCCAGGCACATACCGAGGAGGAACTCCATCGCCCGGTAGGGGGGCGCGCGCAACACGAATGTGGCTAACTCGTTGGAGATGTCCGCCCAGCGCGTCCATGCAAAGACCACCCAGGTGATGAGTCCAGCGGCAATTGCCATTCCGAAAATCACCCGCAGATGTGCCGACATCATTCGACGAATGCTGAATGGAAATAGTGCGTAGAAGAACGCTTCTTCGGACAACGACTACGAGGCGGGGTTGCCCGCGAAGAAGATTGAGTTAGGGACGAACCAGGCTTGGATGAGAAGTAGTGACAACAGGATCGGTACGAACTCAAAGGGCTTCTGCCACGGTTGAGACGATCCATAGAACACGGGAATTGCGAGCACTGTGCTGACGAACAGGAGCGGGTAGATGCGCGCAAAGCGTCGTCGATAGAAACGTGGCGCGGTGTCGCGCGGTGTCCACGACCAGGTGAGCACGAAGCCAGAAAGCACGAAGAAGAACGTGACTCCGCTAACGCCGAGCCACGACCAGGAGTACAAGGCGGGCAGAGGCGCGAGGTTCACGACATGGTGAAGAAAGACGAAGAAAGCTGCAAACCAGCGCAAGCCCGTGAGTGACTCCACGCGGGGCATTCGCAGAGCCGTGGTCACCCGAGCATTGTGCCGTGAAGCCAACAAATCGCGAATACGGTCAAGCGGTGTAGGCGATTGGCAAGTCGACCATGGTGTTTTCCAACGTATCGAACAGCCCGGCGTCTTTGATTGAACCGGCCAGCGTGGTCGCGATGGGGTTCTCTTCGGCCGCCACCGCAACGGGTGCGGCGGCCATCGCATCGAAGCTCCTGGCCCCGGTTGCAGGAAAGCCCGCACATCCGGCTCCGAGGGTCGTCGATTGGGTAGCGGAGTCCGATGCTGTTGGTGTGGATGCGCCGTCGTTTGTATTTGATCCCCAGGCGGTTGCCACGAGCCCGAGCGCCCAGAGTGAGTACGACCGCGGTCCGGCGCGGGGTCGGGCCATATTCATTGGTGATCCACGAGGTCTTGTGGCGGCCACGGTCAACGATTGGTCAATTTCTGAGGCAATCTCCCAGCGGCGCTGCACGGTGTCGCGACTATCCGAACGTGAAGTCGTACGCATCGACGCCGGGGGAGACTTCCAGCATGAGATTTCCGGGAGCGGCCGCGGATTCGTTGACCAATGTGTAGAGCTTTGGGACGCCGCCGACGGCGATCGTGCGTGGTTGTCCGCCGTTGATGGAGACCTTGATGGTTCCGGTACCACCCAAAACCAAGAACACCTTGGCCGCTCCGAAGCGCAGCGCGAGTTTGGCTTTGTCTCCCGCGCGCGCGGATTGTTCGCTGACGGTCCAATTCCCTCCAAACGCGAACGAGTCACTCGGAAGTTGATCAGGCAAGGTGTAGTCATTGGGCGCATCCCGACGGATCGCGTCGTTCGCGCTATTGCCCATCCGCTGGTAGCCCAGGTAGCTCTCGGGTGTTTGCGCACGGTTCTGAGGTGTCTGATCTTTCACCGCCGTGGCGCTGCCTAGTGCGGCCGTGGACTTCGCAGCGGTGAGGAGCTCGCGAATGAAGCCTTCGGTTTCGGCGTACCCACCCTCACCGAAATGAATGTGCCGGACTGTTCCGGTCGCGTCGATGAGGTACTCCGCCGGCCAAAACTGATTGTTGTACGCATTCCACGTCTTGAAGTCGTTGTCGATTGCAATCGGCCACGTGACGCCCAAGTCGGCCGCGCCCTTCTCGACGTTCGATGGGACGCGTTCGAATGAGAACTCCGGAGTGTGGACGCCGATCGTGACGAAACCGTCCTTGTTGTACGCCGCGTTCCATGCTTGCAAGTGCGGAATCGTGCGTTGACAGTTGATGCACGAGTACGTCCAGAAGTCGATGAGCACGACTTTGCCCTTGAGGCTCGCGAGTGGCATTGCGTCGCCGCCTGAGGTATTGAGCCACTGCGCGATGCCGTTGATTTCAGGTGCGGGGCCGCAACTCTGCAGTTGCGTTGCGCCATCGGAGCAATTCGTGAGTTCTCCGGGGTTGGCGGCGACAACATCGGGTTGGGTGAGCGAACGAAGTTGTTCCCTGACGCCCCTGTTACCTTCCAGCGACGCCGACAGCGATTCGGTGTAGCCGGGAAGGGCGCGTTGCAGTCTGTCCGTGACGTTGAAAGCCAAGAGGATCGCCATGACGATCAAGACGACCCCACTGATTTGGCGTACTCGATTTGCGTGGCCGCGGAAGGAGCGCACACGTTGACTCACTTGCTCACCTGCCAGGGCGAAGGCAAGCAGCGGGAGTGCCGCGCCAGTGGCAAACGCGAGGGTGAGGATCACGACGGGCCAACCGATTTGACCGCTGGCGCTCACCACAGTGATCGCGGTCAATACTGGGCCAGCGCACGGTACGAATAGAAGACCGAGGCCCAGTCCCAACACGAACGCGCTGCCTTCGCGGTTCACCGATCGTTTCGGAAGTCGAGCAAAGGGTCGTTCGAGGAGTTCACCCAGCTTCGGGATCAACATCCCCAAGCCGACAGCGAAGAGGATTACCAATCCAGTGATACGGAGAAAGTCCTGCGGCAGATGCAAGGCCGTGAGCAATGCGGTGCCGGCGAGTGTGAAAAAGGTGAAACTGACAATGAGCCCGGCGATGATGAGAAACGGGCGTGGGCTGATCCGTACCTTCTGCGGGGTCGCAATGAGGACGGCGGTTGAACCGCCGCCATCCTCAACTTGGAGATCTTCATCGGGTGGGACCGTCGTTACTTTCCCAGCAGTGGCAGCGAACACCACCGGCAACACCGGCAAGATGCACGGCGAAAGGCCGGTGATCAATCCGCCGACGAAGCCAATGACAAGAAGTCCGAGCACGGTCACCTCAAACGTGAGAGGAGGTCCGGTGATCCTCCGACTATGAGTTGTACGCCACTAAATGGCTTCTGGATTGCCTTGCGACGCATTTCCGCCGTCACGTCCGTACTTCGTAAGAACCGCTGGTCCTGCCGATCAGCGGCAGGAAAGGTGGCCGCACCACATGAACGTGTCGGGAGTGCGGTTCTCCAACAATTCGACCAAGACGCCGTCCGCGGTGCGCCCGTACACGACCGCCGCCTTCCCGCCCGACGATTCGGTGATTGAGTGGTTCCAGGCGAGGCCCTCGTCAGCGAGGTACCCGTGGAGGGACTCGACACCGGACACATCGAGGCACACGTGGTTGTAGCCGAGATCACAGGCGCGTCGAGCCGCAGGATCAGTCAACTTCGCGCTCGTCTTGCGAAAAGCCAGATCGACATTGCTCATCTCGACCACCCACGGCTGACCGTGAGCGAATTCGTCAGTTGAGCGCGATCCCACTATTGATGACCATCGGCGTACGCCGTCGCTGACGCCACCAGCCGATCCAAGGAGCCCGATCCCCACGTGATCGATCCCGACGATGTCGTGGTTTATGGGCATCGTTGGATCGGGCGATGACGAGTCGCGCGGGGGGTTGGCATCAACGAATCGGCCCGAACGAGTCGGACCGGACAAGATCGCCACTGCGTTGCCATCCGGGTCCCGCACCCACAGCCATCCGTCGTCGGATCCGCCGACGACATTGATGTTCAGCTCCTCAAAACGCGCCAGCGTGGCGCGAACGTCGCGCGAGTCGATGGCGATGTAGGCGATTCCCGCCCGATCCCGCCCGATGGGATCGGTGACGGACGTAGATGCCTGCGGTTTCCCGATGGGGGCGGTGAATTCGAAGAGTTCGAGATGGACGTTACCGGCGCGTAGGAGCGACACATGCGCGGCACTTTCGTTGAGCCCGAGGGCCTCATCGGCGGGAATCGTTCCCGCTGGCCAGGAAAACTCTCCGAACTCGACGAAGCCCACTGCGTCGCACCAAAACGCCCGTGACACTGCGAGATCGCGCACACTGATGCCGATGTGATTGATCCCGTGCACGCGACCCGGAGTCTGAGAGGGCTCAGTCATCGGTGCGATTCCCTCCCGCCGTACGGATGCGGTACTCGACGTAGTCCTCGTGGTCGGTCGACCCGAGAAAAGTGGCCGCGCACATCGAACACCACGCAGGCACGTCGTAACGAGCGGCCGCGTCATTGCTGAGTACGCCGATGACCGTGCCACCCGGCGCCGACGCCGCTGCCTTCCCCAACGCGATGATCGGCAGGGGACAGAGCTTTCCGCGTTCATCCAGTTCGATGTCGACGCCCGACGTTTCGGATGCCCCCGACTCGGGCGTCACCATGCGCGCGCTCCGAGGTGATCCCGAACGGTCGCCACGGCACCGGGAAGGACAGCCAAGAACCGATCGATGTCAACCTGCTTGCACGTAAATGGCAACGAAACCCGAACGTTGCCGTGAGTCAAGGCGCCCATCGCTGCGAGCACGTGACTCGGTGTTTGGGCGGACGCAGTACACGCCGATCCACTCGACACCGCGACGCCCAATCGATCCAATTCGAGGAGCAAGGCCTCACCGTCCACGTAGAGACACGAGAATGTGACGATGTGGGGGACTCGATCGACCGGGTCGCCAAGAATCTGGACATCGGGGACCAGTTCCGGCACGCGCCGTCGGATGACGTCGACCAACGCCGAGAGCCGGGCACTCCTCGCGACCATTTCCTGCACGACTGCTTCAAGGCTCGAGGCCGCGGCCACGATGGCGGGAACGTTGGGGAAGCCGGGTACCCGACCGCTCTCGCGTTCGTCGTCCGGCGTGCTCGCTCGCCACTTGCTTCCGCGTCGTACGGCCAACACGCCAACACCGGCGGGTCCGCCCCACTTGTGTGCGCTGGCCGTGAGGATTGACCACTGCCGAGGAGGTTCCAGCGAACCGATGCTGGCTGATGCGTCGACAAGAAGCGGTACGCCCGCCTGCGCGCACGATTCGGCAGCGGCGTCGGTGGGTTGAACCGTTCCCACTTCGTGGTTGGCCGACTGAAGGCAAGCCCCGACGACCCCCTGACCGCTCACGGCCAGGTCAAACTCATCGCGAGCAACGCGACCCACCGAATCGACGGGCACAAGTGTTGCAGTCGAGCCGGGATGATTCGCCGCGTAGAGACGGCTCGCGGCGAGAACGCTCGAGTGTTCGACCGCGCTTGTCACCACCGTCGATTGTGGCCTCGGGACGAAGCCGGCCACCCCAAGATGAACGGCTGCCGTACCGGAGGAAACGAACGAAACTTCATCGGCCCGCACACCAAGAATCACCGCGATGGACTCGCGAGCGGCGTCCAACAAGATCGCGGCACGGCGATTTTGGTAAGGCAACCCTCGTGGGTCTGCCCACCCGTCGGCGTACGCAGTGGTGAGCGCTGCCAAAGCCGCCGGATGCAGTGGTTGACCAGACGCCGAATCCAGAAAGACCCGAGCCGCAGGGGGAGTCGCGTCGGGCCTGAGACTTCCCTCGCTCGTTGGCGATCTTTCGGCCTCGGACATGGGCAAACGGTAGTCCGCCCCGGACCCAATCCTGAGTCGCCCATGGGCTATTCTCCCCGCGTACGACCGCACCGCCCCCGCGTCGGCAGGGCACTGCTCGCGCGTGAGGGCCGTACTCAGGGAAAGGCGACTGGTGGCCACGCGTCGTAGAGCAAATCTCGTTCTGGGATCGACGCTTGGGCTCGTTGCATTATTCGTATCTGGATGCTCTGAGCAGACGAAGAGTGAATGGTCGCGGGGTGGCCTCCCGGAAGGTGCTACCGAGCAGTCGGCCTCCATTCAGAACCTCTGGATCGGTTCATGGATTGCTGCGCTCGCCGTCGGTGTTCTCGTCTGGGGACTGATCTTGTGGGCGATCGTGGTCTACCGCCGCCGTCACAGTCACGGCTTGCCCAAGCAGGTCAAGTACAACGTCCCCATAGAGGTGCTTTACACGCTCGCGCCACTCATCATGGTGATGGCGCTCTTCGTTCCGGTCGCGCGCAGCGAAGCGAACCTCACCGAGCTCACCGACACCTACACCAACAGTGTCAACGTCGTGGGGTTCCGCTGGAGTTGGGGCTTTAACTACCTGGAGGACCAGGTCTACGACGTGGGTACGCCCAACTCGAAGCCGACTCTGTGGCTACCGATCGGCGAACGGACCCGCTTCAAGCTCACCTCACCCGATGTCATCCATTCCTTCTGGGTGCCCAATTTCCTCTTCAAGATGGACGTCATCCCTGGTCGCCTGAATCAGTTTGAACTCACCCCGAACCGCACCGGCACATTTATTGGCGAGTGTGCCGAGTTGTGCGGCGTCGACCACTCGCGGATGCTATTCAACGTGAGGGTAGTGACCCAGGTCGAGTACGACGCACACGTCG
This sequence comes from Candidatus Nanopelagicales bacterium, assembly GCA_038244765.1. Taxonomy (GTDB): domain Bacteria; phylum Actinomycetota; class Actinomycetes; order S36-B12; family JBBRLC01; genus JBBRLC01. The sequence goes on from JBBRTC010000024.1 coordinate 24,908, forward strand.
CGGCCCTGCGCGCGCGGGGTCAGACGGGGGAACTCAAGACTGGACGCATCAACGTGAGGACCAACGTGACGGCAGGTGGCGCGTCATGACCGCGATTACCGACCCGCTGGCCCGGGTTGCGACAGCTCCGGATCGACCAGCGCGTTCCGAGCGACTCGGTCGGATCGTCGTCAGGTGGATCACAAGCACCGACCACAAGGTCATCGCGCACTTGTACCTGTTGACGTCGTTTGCCTTTTTCCTCGTCGCTGGCGTGATGGCGTTGATCATGCGCGCCGAACTCGCCGAACCCGGCCTGCAGTTCGTCAGCAATGAGCAGTACAACCAATTGTTCACCATGCACGGCACGCTGATGCTGCTGATGTTCGCGACACCATTGTTCGTCGGATTCGCAAACCTGATCATGCCGCTGCAGATCGGCGCGCCTGACGTCGCTTTCCCGCGACTCAACATGGTGAGTTACTGGTTGTACCTCTTCGGCAGTCTGACCACCTTGCTCGGGTTCTTCACCCCTGGTGGAGCAGCGGCCTTTGGCTGGTTCGCGTACGCCCCACTCAACGACGTGATCAACAGTCCCAACGTGGGCGCGGACCTTTGGATCATGGGACTGGCTATTTCAGGACTTGGCACGATCCTGGGCTCGGTCAATTTCATCACCACAATTTTGTGCATGCGGGCCCCTGGAATGACGATGTTCCGGATGCCGATTTTCACGTGGAACATCTTGATGACCAGCGTCCTCGCAGTGATGGTCTTCCCGCTGCTCGCCGCGGCCTTGCTCGTACTCGAAACGGACCGAAAGTTTGGTGCCCACGTATTCGATACCGGCAACGGCGGAGCGCTGCTGTGGCAACACCTGTTCTGGTTCTTTGGCCATCCCGAGGTCTACATCATCGCCCTGCCGTTCTTCGGAATCGTGAGCGAGATCTTCCCGGTATTCAGTCGAAAGCCAGTCTTCGGATACAAAGGCCTGGTCTTCGCAACCGTTGGTATCGCAGGACTTTCAGTCGCTGTGTGGGCGCACCACATGTACGTCACCGGGTCTGTTCTTTTGCCGTTCTTCGCCTTTATGACGATGTTGATCGCCGTGCCGACCGGGGTGAAGTTCTTCAACTGGATAGGGACCATCTGGGGCGGTTCGGTGTCCTTCGAGACGCCCATGTTGTGGGCGCTCGGTTTCCTTGTCACGTTCCTCTTTGGTGGGTTGACCGGGGTCATCCTGGCCGCGCCTCCGCTGGATTTCCACGTCTCGGACTCGTACTTCGTCGTGGCTCACTTCCACTACGTCGTCTTCGGAACCGTCGTTTTCGCGATGTTCGCCGGCTTCTACTTCTGGTTTCCGAAGATGACGGGTCGCTTCCTCGACGAGCGCCTCGGTCGGTTGCATTTCTGGGCGACCTTCATCGGCTTCCACCTGACGTTCCTGATCCAGCACTGGCTCGGCAACATCGGCATGCCGCGGCGTTACCCGGACTACCTGCCGACCGACGGTTTCACCATGTTCAACACCTTCTCCACGATCGGTGCGTTCGTGCTGGGCGCCTCGACGTTGCCGTTCCTCTGGAACGTCATCCGGTCCTACCGGTACGGCGAGATCACCACCGCCGACGACC
>JBBRTC010000025.1:0-26108 GCA_038244765.1 Candidatus Nanopelagicales bacterium
TCATGTCAACAACGCCAATACCGTCACACCACTCGTTCGCGAAGCGACGATGGCGATGTTGTACGCGGGCATCCGCGACGTTCGTAACCAAGGCGTCCTCATGCGCGGGGTCAACGCGACAACTGACGACCTGCTGGACCTGTGTTTTGCCCTCCTCGATGGCGCGGGGATAATGCCGTACTACTTCTACATGTGCGACATGATTCCGTTCAGTGAGCATTGGCGAGTCGCGCTTTGGGAGGCCCAACAACTCCAGCACGGGATCATGGGTTACCTCCCCGGCTTTGCCACACCGCGCATCGTCTGTGACGTTCCTTACGTCGGTAAGCGCTGGGTGCATCAAGTTTCCGAATACGACCACGAGCGCGGCATCTCGTACTGGACAAAGAACTACCGCACGGGCATCGAACTGGGCGATGCCGAAGCGCTGTCACGCCGCTATGAGTACTACGACCCAATCCACACGTTGCCTGATGCCGGCCGTCAGTGGTGGGCGACGCATGCGGCCGACTATGTGAGCGGGCACGAATCCGCTGATGCGTCGGCTGCAGCGAGTCGTGCCGCGGCGACTGCCCAACTGGACGACTAGCCAATTCGACGAGTAACCAAGTCGCCGACGGACTAACCCGTGAACTATCTAGACTTCGGTCAGATCGGTCGGAGCAATCGGATTTGCCCAGCGGTGTTCGTACGGAGTGGACAACACGATGGTCGTGCGTGTCGAGACGTTTGCCTTCGCTCTGATTTCGGCGAGCAGGGACTCCAGCGCCAATGGTGTGCTGACTCGTACCTTGAGAATGTAGGACTCGTCGCCAGCAACCGAGTGGCACGCTTCGATCGCGTCGATGCCGGCCAGGTGCAGAGGGGCATCGTCAGGAGCGGCGGGATCTATCGGCGTGATGGACACAAATGCCGCCAACGGCAATCCCAAGGCGTCGGGGGCGACCAAGGCCGCATAACCCCGAATCACTCCCTTCTGTTCGAGCCGACGAACACGCTGGTGGACGGCCGACGTGGACAATCCAGTTGCTTTCCCCAGGTCGGTGTAGGACATCCGGCCGTCGCGAGCCAGTAGATCTACTATCGCCCGGTCGATTTCTTCCACGCGCGAACCGTACTCGACTCAGCCCCCCATCAAGTGGCGACCGATGACCATTCGTTGGATCTGGTTTGTTCCTTCCACGATCTGAAGAACCTTGGCCTCGCGGAAATAGCGCTCAACCGGGAAGTCAGCCACATATCCCGAGCCTCCCAGGATTTGCACAGCGTCGGTGGTGACCCACATCGCCGTGTCGCTGGCAAAGAGTTTGGCCATCGCCGCCTGTGGGCCGAACTGCAGGCCAGCGTCCTTACGCCCCGCCGCCTCAAGGTAGAGCGCGCGCGCGGCTGCCACCGCCGTCGCCATGTCCGCGAGCATGAACTGAAGCCCTTGGAAATCACCGATCGCCTTGCCGAATTGTCGGCGCTCGTGCGCGTAGTCGGTCGCGCATTCCAGCGCCGCCTGGGCCAACCCCACTGCGCAGGCCGCGATCCCCAGTCTTCCTGAATCGAGGGCCGCTAGTGCAATCCGGAAACCCTCCCCTTCGGCACCAATACGTCGGCCCACGTCGACGCGCGCGTCATCGAAGATAACCGACGCCGTACGAGACGCGTTGGCACCCATCTTGCGTTCAGCCGTTGGCGCACTCACTCCGTCAGTCTCTGCTGGCACCAACAAACACGTGATGCCGCGAGCGCCGTCGTCGGACGTGCGAACCATTGCGCTATAAAAGTCAGCGACTCCACCGTGCGTGATCCAAGCCTTCGTTCCGTTGATGACGTATGAGTCACCATCGAGAACGGCTCGAGTCGACAACGCTGCGGCATCCGATCCGGATTGAGCCTCGGACAAGCAATACGCGCCCAGCAAGTCGCCACCGATGAGGTCGGCTAACCAGGCCTGCTTTTGTGTCTGCGTTCCGTACTCGGCTAAGGCGAAGCAACTCAACGTGTGCACACTGACGCCGATGCCAACAGAAAGCCATGCGCTCGCCAACTCCTCCAGTGCCTGCAGGTAGACGACGTACGGCTGCGCTCCACCACCGAACTCTTCGGAAAACGGCAGCGACAGAAGTCCTGTCTTCCCAAGGGTTGCGAAGACTTCTCGCGGAAACCGGGACTCGCGTTCGTACTCGTCGACTCTGGTCGACAATTCACTGGCCGACACATCGCGCACCAGATCGATGAGGTCTTGAGCCTCCTGCGACGGCATACGACGTTCGATCATGGCGGCCTCTCGCTCAGCAGATCACTAGTTCGTGCGGACGGCAGTTCATCGAATCGACTCCAGTGTCCGTACACACCACAATGTCCTCAATCCGGGCGCCATGGCGACCGCTGAAATAGACACCCGGTTCGACACTGAACGCGAATCCAGGCTCGACCAACGTGGTGTTGCCCGCCACCATGTACGGATCCTCGTGGGTCTCCAGACCAATTCCGTGTCCGATGCGATGAATGAAATGGTCCCCGAGCCCGGCCGCACGCAGCACCGCTCGACCCGCTTCATCCACGCTCTCGCATGTGACCCCAGGCCGCACGTGGTTGACCGCCGCCGCTTGCGCTGCCTGGAGTACGTCAAAATATTCGACGTACTCCAGGGGTGGCGTGCCGATGCAGTAGTTCCGCGTCGAGTCCGAGCAATAATGATCAGGCATCGTTCCGCCAATGTCGACGACGACCGGCTCTCCTTCGTTGATAACACGATCGGACACCTCTGCGTGTGGACTCGAACCATTGGGGCCGCTTGCCACAATGACGAAGTCGACTCGGCTGTGGCCCTCTCGGATGATCGCGTCGGCAATGTCGCGACCGACTTCACGTTCGGTTCGTCCTGCCCGTAGAAACCCCGAGACCTGGGCGTGCACTCGATCAATCGCAGCGCCTGCTCGGCGTAGCGAGTCAATCTCCGAACTCGTCTTTCGCATTCGCATGGGATTGAGGACGACGCCAGCGAGACGTTGGTCCGTATCGGGCATGGCATTGCGCAATCGCAGCACCTTCTCGGCCCACATGTGGTTGTCCACAGCCACGACCGGGCCACGTGGGGACGTCGACGCGCCGATCGACCCGGCAATCGAGTCCGCGACCAACTGGTAGGGATCATCGGTTTCGTCCCACGTGAGAATCGGCAGTCCCAAATCACCGATCGGGCTCGCCTTCGCTGCTGGAGCCTCCAGGGTGGGAACGATCACGCACGCCTCTCCCGCCGTCGGAAGGACAAGGGCAGTGAGCCGCTCTAAGGCGATGGCGTTATACCCGGTGAGATAACTCAGATCGGGCCCGGGGCTGATAACCAGGGCATCCAGACCGGCCCGGGCTGACTCGTCGCGAGCGCGAGCCAGCCGTCCGTGCAGGTCAGCCAGGTCTAGCGAAGTCGAGGTCACTTCCCTACCGTACGTCCGTCAGCACATGAAAGCAGGCATCCTTAGCCGGTGACCTTGACCCAGTTCGAGCCCCCGGATCGGTTGATGCTCCTTGACACCGCCTCGCTTTACTTTCGTGCGTTCTATGGGGTACCGGATTCGATGACCGCGCCGGATGGAACCCCCGTCAACGCGGTGCGTGGGCTCCTGGACTTCATTGCCCGGCTCACCCTCGATCGCCCGCCGACTGAACTAGTCGCCTGTTGGGACGACGACTGGCGGCCCGAATTCCGGGTCGCCGCGATTCCGTCGTACAAAGCTCATCGAGTCGAGCCCTCCATCGACTCTGGCAACGACACGGGCAGTGATGCCGAAGAGATTCCGGACACGTTGGCACCACAAATTCCGATCATCGTCGACGTTCTTGCAGCGCTGGGAATCGCGAGAGTCGGATCACCTGGCTACGAAGCCGACGACGTCATCGGAACCCTGACCGCCCAGAGTCACGGTCCGGTGGATGTGGTGACCGGTGACCGGGACCTGTTTCAGTTGGTCGACGATTCACGTCCCGTTGTTGTCCTCTACACCGCTCGCGGGGTAGGCCGCCGCGACCTCGTTGACGAAGCCTGGGTGAGTGCAAAGTACGCGATTCCAGGTCGTGCCTACGCGGACTTCGCGACTCTTCGCGGTGATCCCTCCGACGGGCTGCCCGGCGTCGTCGGCATCGGAGACAAGACCGCTGCCGCTCTGATTACGACCTACGGTTCGCTGGCCGCCGTACGGGCCGCGACCCTTGACCCGACCTCAGACCTGAAGTCGGCGATACGCGCCAAGCTGGTTGCGTCGTCGGACTACCTCGATGTCGCACCTCGTGTCGTGCAAGTGGCCCCCGATGCCCCACTGCCCCACGTTGACATGACGCTTCCCTCATCGGCGGCCAACGACGACGCCCTGCAGTTCCTCGCGGAGCGATGGGGGTTGACGTCCTCGATCAAGCGAGTTCAGGCCGCGTTCGTCCAGGCATCTAGTTGACCGAGGAGAACGCCACGACGCCACGACGTACCGACGACACTGCGGTTCGGGCTGTGCGCGACAGCACCTCACCTTGCGTGCTTCCGTCGATCGCTGCTTCGGCGATCTGATCGAGAAGGTCGATGAGTTGCTTGCACCACCTGACAAAGTCGCCGGCTGCCATATCGACCTCGCGCAGCACCGCGTCCAGACGATGGCCACTGGCCCAGCGGAAGGCGGCCCAAGAAAAGCCAAGGTCAGGCTGACGCTGGTAGGACAGATGATGATCGTTTTCTAGTTCGACCACCTCGCCCCAGGTGCGCACCATTCGAGCCAGCGCCGTTTGCACCGCACCCTGAGGCAAACGCGGCGTTTCAGCGTCATCGTCGCGGCGGGACTCGTAGACCAGCGCGGCCGCGCAGCACGCGAGTTCCGCTGGCGTCAGCCCGTCCCAGATGTTGTCCCGAAGACACTGCGCAACCAGCAGGTCTAGTTCGGCGTAGATGCGAGCAAGTGCCTGACCTGCGTCGGTGACTTTCGCCGAGTCGTCAGGCGCTGTCAGATATCCGAGTTCGGCCAATACTTCACATACTCGATCGAATTCTCTGGCGATGGAGTTGGTGCGTCCTTCGATGCGTCCCGCGAGCTGTTCGGTTTCACGTCGTAGCCGGTGATAGCGCTCCGCCCAGCGTGCATGGTCCTCGCGCTCGTCACAGCCATGACCTGGATGTGCGCGTAATTGTTTGCGCAACGAAATGATTTCAGCGTCGTCAGTCGCCAGCGAGGTTCGTTTGCGACCTTTGGGCGCAGTGATTTCGGCGAGCTTCTCCCGCAACAAATTGGCCAGATCGCGCCGTGAGTGAGGCGACCGGGAGTTGAATGTCTTCGGGATCTTGACATGCGCCACCGGTTCCACTGCGACAGGAAAATCCACTACCGAGAGTCGGCGTACCTGCTTATCGACCGTGAGGACGTACGGTCTGGGTTCATCTCCGGGACTGCGCAGACCGACGTCCAGAACGACCGCTCCCCCGGAACGCCGTCCAGCCGGCACGAATATGACGTCGCCGGGTCGCAACTTGGTGAGGGACTCCGTCGCCTCGCGACGGTGACCTGCCGCAGTCCCCCGCGCGAGGTTCTTTTCGCGGTTCGACAGCGATGCGCGCAACTCGGCGTACTCATCGAAGTCCCCAAGGTGGCACGTCATCGATGCTCGGTATCCCTCGAGACCTTCTTCTTGCTTGCGAAGTTGCCGAGCCAAACCGACAACGGCGCGATCTGCCTGAAATTGCGCAAACGAGGTTTCTAACAATTCCCGGGCAGCATGGCGCCCCACTTGCGCCACCAGGTTGACGGCCATGTTGTACGACGGGCGAAACGATGAACGCAGTGGGAATGTCCGAGTCGACGCGAGCCCAGCTACGGAGCGTGGATCAATGCCGGGGTGCCAAACCACGACGGCGTGTCCTTCGATATCGAGGCCGCGACGTCCGGCCCGGCCAGTGAGCTGGGTGTATTCCCCGGGGGTGATATCGGCGTGCGTTTCACCGTTCCACTTGACCAACTTTTCGAGCACCACTGATCTCGCCGGCATGTTGATACCGAGAGCCAGCGTCTCGGTGGCAAAGATCGCTTTGATCAGCCCCCGTTGGAAGAGCTCTTCGACGACTTCCTTGAAAGTCGGGATCATCCCCGCGTGATGGGCCGCAATTCCTCGCTCCAACGCATCGGACCAGCCGCTGTAGTCAAGGACGAGTGCATCCTCGGGCGGTAAGTCGATGCATCGCTCTTCGACGATACGGCGAATCTCGGTGCGCTCATCTGGAGTGGTGAGTCGGATGCCTGATCGAAGGCATTGTTCGACCGCGGCATCGCAGCCAGCTCGACTAAAGATGAAGGTGATGACGGGGAGAAGATCGGCGCGGTCGAGCCGCTCCACGACGTCTTCACGCCGGGGCGTGTTGTATGAACGGGGTCGGCGCTGCCCGCGTTGTGGTCGAGTCATACGAGATCTTTCGACCCGTTGCTCCTCGCGCGCGAGGCGCAGCAAGTCAGGATTGACGTGTTGCTGGTCGTCGTCAACGAAGAGGTCATAGAGCTTCGAACCGGCGATGACGTGTTGCCACAGTGGCACCGGGCGATGCTCCGACACCACGACGTCTGTCTCGCCGCGTACTTGGTCGAGCCAGTCGCCGAATTCCTCCGCATTGCTCACGGTCGCGGACAAGGCGATCACCGAGACATGTTCGGGAAGATGAATGATCACCTCTTCCCATACGGCCCCGCGGAATCGATCGGCGAGGTAATGGACTTCGTCCATGACGACGTACGACAGGCCATCGAGTGTCTGCGATCCGGCGTAAATCATGTTGCGAAGGACTTCGGTGGTCATGACGACGATGGGCGCTTCGGAGTTGATGCTGTTGTCCCCGGTGAGGAGCCCAATCTTGTCGACGCCGTAGCGGGCGACGAGATCATGGAACTTCTGGTTGGACAAGGCCTTGATGGGGGTGGTGTAGAAGCACTTGCGACCATCGCGCAGCGCCATGTGTACGGCAAACTCGCCGACGACGGTTTTCCCGGCACCGGTGGGAGCTGCGACAAGTACCCCCCGCCCCGCCTCTACTGATTTGCAGGCAGCCAACTGGAAGTCGTCCAAACCGAACTCGTAGAGGCCGCGAAACTCGAACAGGGCGGTACGCGTTTCGGCGTCTCTCGCTTTTGCCGCCGCGTACCTCTCCGCGGGTGATGTCGCGGAAGGCATGCCGACACCCTACGCAACGAGGGTCGCGCTGCCACTCAGAGCAGGGCGGCTCAGACCAGAACCCGCAACCCCGCCGCTACCACGCGAACGGTGCAGGGCAACGGTCCAACTCGCTCGCCGTCGGCATATGCCACTTGACCCGGTCCGGCCAAAATAACCTCGTGGCCCTCGTACGTCGTGACCGCCGGATGACTCAGGTGGGTTCCCTTGAAAACCCGGGGAAACACCCGCAGAAAGGTTGGCTTGGAGACTCGGGCAAGAAATGTGACGGACAGCAGTCCGTCATGAATCGACGCCCCGGGGCACACCAGCATCCCGCCGCCGTAGGATTTTCCGTTGCCGACCGCGACGAGCATCCCCTCGCTGTGCAACGTCTCGCCGTCGACGGTCATGACATACGGGACGGGCTTAAAAGACCGCAGCTCAGCCAAAATCGCGCCGACATATTTGGCTTGTCCTTTGGGCCACTTCATCTGGTTAGCGCGCTCGTTGACCGCTGAGTCAAATCCCGAGGACAAAACCGCCAGGAACCAGCGGTGCACTCCATCCGCAGTCTCAACTTCAGCCACGTCAACGGCCGTGGTCACATCCCCGTCCAACGCCGCCGCAATGCGTTTCGCCGCCGCGCGGGCATCGCCGCGTGGCAGATCAAGCATTCGCGCATTGTCATCTCCGGTACCGGTGGGAACAATTCCCAGCGGAAGCGCCCGCTCGACCGCGACTTGTAGCGCTATGTGAACGGTCCCATCCCCACCACAGGCAACAATCGCCCTTACCCCACTGCGGGGGTCATCGCTGTCGGTAAAGTCAGAGACGACGGCTTGGCGCAATGAGTTGATCGCGTCCGCTGCGTCGACTCCGCGCACCTCGACGACATCACATCCACTAGTTCTGAGTTCCTCGAGTACGACCGGGGCGTTGGTCGCACCCTTGCCACCGCCCGCAGTCGGGTTCACCAGAACAACGACTCGACCAGCCGCCATCAGAGCGGCGACAATTCGTCGTCATCCCACATTGGCCCCAGGCGCTCACGTCGACGACGACGCCGCCGGTCGTTGAGCAGCGAGATGCCCAAGGCCAATCCGACCAGTGAAAGGAGCGGTACAGCGAGAAGCAACATCGCGACACCATCGCCGGAAGGAGTCGCAACCGCGGCAAAAACGAAGGTGCCGAAGATGAGCCCCCGCCACCAGCCGAGCAAGCGGCGTCCGGACAGGATTCCGGCGAAATTTAACATCACAAAGATCAGCGGAATGAGGAAACCAATCCCGAAGAACACCACGAATTGCAGAACAAAACTCAGGTACGTGTCGACCGAGTAGATGTTCGTCGTGTTCGCCGGTGTGAATCCGAAGAAGAGCGCGAGACTCTTCGGCAAGACGAAATATCCGAGCGCACATCCGCTGAGGAACAGCGGCGTTGCGACAATGGCGAAGCCGTAGGACCATTTCTTCTCTTGACGCGACAACCCCGGCGCCAAGAACCGCCACAACTGGAAAAGCCAAATCGGCGACGTCAGGAGTAGACCGCCGAAGACTGAGATCTTCAATTGCAGACTAAAGGCGTCTGAAACGCCCGTGATCGCCAGGATCACCGTCTTGCCCTCAGACCTCGCCTGGATGAGCAGCTGGTCGTACGGGCGGCGTACAACGGCGAAGATCTGCTCGTAGTAGATCCACGAGACAACGGTGCCAACAAGAATTGCCGCCGCAGATTTGAACAACCGGGCTCGTAGTTCGCGAAGATGATCGATCAGCGACATTGATCCGCTGGTGTCTCGCTTAGGTCGGGTACGCCGCCGACTCTTACCCGCTGAGGCCGTATCAGTCACGCTGGGCCAGACGCCTTCTGTGTGCTGAGTTCGAGGGCCGAGTTACTTAGGCGCGTCGTCGGCGCGCGTCTCTCCAGTTGACGGCTCCTTCGGAGCCGCATCGTCATCGTCATGGAGACCCTTGGTCTCAGCCTTGAGGATCCGCAGAGACCGGCCGAGCCCACGCGCCGCGTCAGGAAGGCGCTTGGCTCCGAAAAGGAGAATCAACAAGAGAATGAGAATGAGAGCAAGCGGGCTGTCGAATAATTGCCTCATGGCTGCGTCATCCTCTAATCAGTCGTCGAGCAGATGCCCCGGGTGTGGTCTGAGGATACGCCGCGCGTGGCGGCCTAGCCGGACGCGAGGGGTCGCAAATCGGCTGCGAGCGTGTCGTGACGCTCAAGCCAGAGGGCGAAATCAAGCAAATCGTCGTACGTCAGCGGCCGTTCGGGGTGGGGTTCAAGGGCCTCTGCCGGTACTTGGACCCTCTCGACGAGGACTCCTGCACCGGACAAGAGCCGGACGACCTCTGGCACCGCTTCCTTCTCGACGACTTCTTCGCACTCCGGGCAGACGAAGCCATAAGTGGCCTGCTCAGCGGGGGCGCAGGTCGGAGAAGCGGACGGCAAGATCATCACCGTTACCACCAAGTCGTCGGGAGTGAGATCGACGTCACCGCACTCGGGGCACGTAGCCTTAATCGTGGTCATGCCGACACCTCCAACCCTGGCGCTTTCCGCTGGCTTGCTCATCGAGGGAGTGGATCGGCACTGACCGCGCAGATCTTGAGAATCCCCCTGAGCGGGCGTCCTAGCGGTAGGACGCGAGAGCTGCGCGCGCGCGGCTGGCAATCGCCGCTGCCAGAGCGGGCGAATCCAACACCCTCGCGGCACCCCCGAGCCCCAAAATCATCCGAATGGCCCATTCCCGGTCCGCGATCTTTAGCACGACGGTCGTCGTTCCCTCCGGCCCGAGTTCGACTGACGTGACCGGGTACGCCTCCGCAACCCAGGAGGCGCTCGGGTCAAGCTCAAGCCTGACTGGATCACCATCGGGGCGGAGGACGCCGGCACCCAATTCCAACGGAGCGAGATCCACTGGCGGATTGGCCTCAACGTCCAGCGGCTCGGCAGACTCAATTCGATCGACTCGGAACGTGCGTACGGCGTCGACCCGGTAGCACCATCCGCGGAGGTAGTTGTGTCCGTGGGCGTTGAACATACCCATCGGGTCTACGTCGCGTTCGGTTACCTCGTCGCGAGTACCGCTGAGATAGCGCAGATGAATCCGTTGCTGGGAGGCGATCGCCTCGTTGATGACACTGACAATCGCGGCATCCGGAGAACCGCCCTCGGGATCAGGCTCCGGAACCACAGATACCGATGTTCCAGCCTGGGCCGCCCTACCGGCTGCTTGCCGAAGCCGTTCCGACAACCCGGTAAGTACGTCCAGGTCATGCGAGCCAGGAATCTGTTCAAGCATGCTGAGTCCGACTATCAGGGCCGTCGCCTCATCACTGGTGAAGGCCAGGGGCCTTGAGAGTCCATGGGCTTCGAGCACGCGGATGTAGCCATCCTCATCGACATCGATGTCGACGAGCTGCCCACCCTCCCAACTCGGCCCGGTCATCGTGAGCAGGTTCAGATCGGCGACAACCTGATCGGGGGAAATGCCGAAATGTGTGGCCGTGCCCGCGATCGTCGCGTCCGGGTGAGCCACCAGCCATGGCAGTAAGGCCATCACACGAGAGAGCTGATTTGAAGGCGCCATCAGGACGTCCCCGCCGCCGCGCTCAGCAACGCCACAACACGATCGCGAAGCTCTACGGGGAATTCGACAATCGCATCCGCTCCGCAGCCGGCGATCACAGACGCAAACGAATCTACTCCGCGAAACGGCACCCTCAGCAAATCCCAGGCGACGCCGTCCTTATCAACCGGGGCGGGATCCTGGCGCGATTCGACGCGCGCATCGCGACGCAAGCGGTGGCACGTATTTGCCCGGACTTTTATCAACGCGTCCTGCTCCGGCCTGGAATCCGGGTCTGGAGATACCGAACTGACGTCGAGGTCAGCGGGAATTACGTAGCTCCCTGGTACGTCGTCCTGGACGACGTCTCCGACTACCCGCGACAGTCGAAATACCCGCGCCTCGTCGCGGTCCCGATCTAACCCGATGACGTACCAGTGCCCTCGGCGCAGAACCACCCGCCACGGTTCGATGTGGCGCTCACCGATTTCGGCCTGCCCCGGCTTGCGGTAGTTGAAGCTGATTCCGCGGCGCTCCGTCGTCGCACGCACCATGGCGGGGAACGCGTCGTCAGAAGTGTCAAGTCGAGGTTCGATGAGACGCGGAAGGTGGCGCTCCCCCACGCCCTCCGGCGCAATCGCCTCGAGTTTGTGCAGGGCCGTTCGCGCCGCCGGTCCAAGGGCCGCCTGGTCCCAGACGCGCGCGGCGATGTTCAGGACCGCAATCTCGTCCGCGCTGAGATCCATCGGCGCGAGTCGGGCGCTGCGATGGTCGAGCCGATAGCCGAATTCGTCTTCGTGCCACGCGTCCATCGCGACCGTCTCGATATTGATCCCGAGGTCTCGCAGCGATTCCTTGTCGCGTTCAAACATGCGCTCAAAGGCTGTATCGGAGGGACTATTGCGATAGTCCTCGATGACTTCGTGAAAACGCGCCTTGGTCAGCGGTTGCTGTTGGGAGAGCAGCACCTGAACCACATTGAGCAGGCGTTCCGTGCGCTGCGCCGACATAGTCGAAGACTGCCGCACGGTACTAATGGGGTTGTCGTCGACTCACCGAACGGCGAGCAGATCGATAACGAACACGAGGGTCTTGCCCGCCAATCGGTGGCCTCCCGATTCGCCGTACGCCTGCGCCGGGGGCACGACCAATTGCCGCCGACCTCCCACTTTCATCCCCGGGATGCCGTCCTGCCAGCCTTGGATGAGGCCGCGCAACGGAAACTCAATGGGCTCCCCGCGATTCCAGGACGCGTCGAATTCGTCGCCCGTGTCGAACTCGGTGCCTAGGTAGTGGACCAAGACGGTGGCACCGGGGAGCGCCTCGGCGCCATCGCCGACAACTAGGTCGGTGACGACGAGAGCGACCGGGGAATCCACCCCGGGAAAGTCCGGCTCAGGCCTCGCCAGGTTGTACGTGGCATCGAAGTCCATTACGGGACGCTCACGACGTCGACGACGAATACGAGCGGGCCCGCCGGAGCGCCTCCCTGGGGGTTATCCCCGTATGCAAGGTCGGCCGGGATAACGAGGAGCCGTCGCCCACCCACCTTCATACTTGGTACGCCCTGTTGCCAGCCGGCAATCACGTTGGACAACGGGAACTGAGCGGGTTGTCCACGCTTCCACGACGAGTCGAAGATCTGTCCGGTGGCGAGATCGACGCCGACATAATGCGCTGTGACCGTGTCGCTGAGCTTGACTTCCGCGCCGTCACCGACGTAGAGATCCTTGATCTGTAGGCCAGCGGGCTTCGGCGCCCCCGGACTCACCGTGATGGTCGGCTCCTTGCTTTTGTCGCCGGTAACCGTGACCCCGACGATTTGACTCGAGTCAGACGGGGTTGGGGAACTCACCGACGAACTGCCGGTCGGGGTTGACGCTGCCGAATCGCCTGACTTAGACCCACAGGCCGTCAAAGTGACGAGGGCGAGCACTGATACCGAGGCGGCCGTCACGCGGCGGGGAAGCGAAGTCACCGGGGAACCCTAACCAATGACCCCCCCGGCTAAACGCACGGCTCGATCACATAGAGGCGATGAGTTTCTCCACGCGTTCATCAACGGACCGGAAAGGGTCCTTGCACAGGACGGTCCGCTGCGCTTGGTCGTTGAGTTTGAGATGCACCCAGTCGACCGTGAAATCACGACGCCGGTCTTGGGCTCGCCGAATGAATTCTCCTCGCAGTTTCGCCCGCGTCGTCTGTGGAGGAACGGACTTCGCCTCGAACACATCGAGATCTTTGCTGATGCGAGTTGCCTGCCCTCTGCGTTCGAGCAGATGAAACAGACCTCGATCGCGGGTGATGTCGTGGTACGCCAAATCCAGTTGGGCAATCCTGGAACTTCCGAGCCCGAGGTCGTGCTTCTCCATGTAGCGCTGAAGCAGGCGGTGCTTGATAGCCCAGTCGATGTCTCGGTCGATCAAAGACAGATCCTGTTCGCGCACCGCGTGGATAACGCGACCCCACAGTTCGACAATGCGAGCCGTCGTGGACTTCGGGTCCTCAAGGAGGCCGCGTCGTTCGCAGAAGTCGCGTGCCTTCTCGTAGTACTCGCTTTGGATTTGAAGCGCGGTCAATTCCCGGCCATTGGCAAGTCGTACGGTCTTGCGACCTTCGAGGTCGTGGCTGATTTCCCGGATGGCTCGAATCGGATTCTCAAGCGACAGATCCCGCAGCACGACGCCTGCCTCAACCATCCGCAGCACCAGGTCGGTCGTGCCGACTTTGAGGAACGTCGTTGTCTCGCTCATGTTGGAGTCGCCGACGATTACGTGAAGCCGACGGTATCGCTCCGCATCCGCGTGTGGTTCATCGCGAGTGTTGATGATGGGTCGCGACCGCGTGGTCGCGCTGGATACACCCTCCCAGATGTGTTCAGCGCGTTGACTCAGGCAAAACACAGCACCTCGCGGAGTCGTCAACACCTTCCCCGCACCGGCAATCAGCTGACGTGACACCAAGAACGGAATGAGAGTGTCGGCCACTTTACTAAATTCGCCGTGTCGCCCAATCAAGAAATTTTCGTGGCAGCCGTAGGAGTTGCCCGCCGAGTCGGTGTTGTTCTTGAACAAGTAGACGTCGCCCGAAATGCCCTCTTCATGCAAGCGCCGCTGCGCATCAACGAGAAGGCCCTCAAGGATGCGCTCCCCCGCGCGATCGTGGGTAACAAGTTGCACCAGGTCATCGCACTCCGGGGTCGCGTATTCCGGATGACTTCCGACATCGAGGTAAAGCCGAGCCCCGTTACGAAGAAAGACATTGCTGCTGCGGCCCCACGACACCACACGGCGGAACAGGTACCGAGCGACTTCATCGGGGGAAAGCCGACGTTGGCCATGGAAAGTGCAGGTGACGCCGTACTCAGTCTCGATACCGAAGATGCGACGGTCCACGTCTACTTCGAACCGAGCAAATCGGCCAAGCGGACCCCCGTGAGCCGTCGAAATGCGCGAGTCGCGCGTGCGCGTTCGAGTACAGCCACCTCAAGTTGTTCGGCTGGCAGGTCGCGTACCTCGTCGGTGGCGTCCGCTTTGTCTGTTGAGTTGGCGCTCTTCGATCCCCCCGGGCTGCCGTGGCGTGCGAGAAGATCCACCGCCAGATCAAGTCCTTCGGCCAGGGTCATGTGATCGCGCCAACGCTCTTCGAGCCCGGCCGAAATCGCGTCCGCGGAACCACCCATCGCGACGTATCCGTGTTCATCGCCGACTGAACCGTCAAAAGTCAGTCGATACAACTGATCCCCGGCGTAGGTTGCGCCGACTTCGGCTACGACGAGTTCCACTTCGTAAGGCTTCGGCGTCTCGGTGAAGATCGTCCCGAGGGTCTGCGCGTACGCGTTGGCCAGTGATCGGACGGTGACATCGGTTCTCGCGTAGGAATAGCCGCGCAGATCGGCGAGGCGTACGCCAGCCACCCGCAAGTTTTCGAACTCGTTGTACTTGCCCACCGCCGCGAAGGCGATGCGGTCGTAGATTTCGGAGATCTTGTGCAACGCGCGCGACGGGTTTTCCGCGACGAACAAGATACCTTCGTCGTACTGCAGCACCACGACACTGCGCCCCCGTGCAATTCCTTTGCGCGCATAGTCAGCCTTGTCCTTCATGATCTGTTCAGGAGAGACATAAAACGGCACGCTCATGAGAATCCCTCCTAGTCAGCTCTGCGGCAGCGCAGCGCGCGGACCGTCAGGATTGATGCGACGCGCATCGACGACCGACGACATCACCGGCGCGAGTTCAGCGTCGCTGATGCGTCGAAAGCCATCAGCCCCAACAACGAAAACGACCGGGTAAATCCCCCGAGCCAGATCCGGACCGCCGGTGGCCGAGTCATCATCGGCGGCGTCGTAGAGCGCCTCGATGCACACCCGAACGACCCCTTCCGGATCCATCTCCTCGCGGTACAACTTCTTCATCGCACCTCGCGCGAAGAGCGAACCCGATCCGACCGAGTGGAACTGATGCTCCTCGTAGCGACCGCCGGTCACGTCGTAGGAAAAAATTCGACCCTTTTCGGTGTCGCGGTCGTAACCTGCGAAGAGCGGTACGACGGCTAAACCCTGCATCGCAAGGGACAGGTTGCCGCGAATCATCGTCGAAAGGCGGTTTGCCTTGCCCTCAATGGACAAGGTCATGCCTTCGATTTTTTCGTAGTGTTCGAGTTCGACTTGGAACAGTCTCACCAACTCGACCGCGAGGCCCGCCGTACCCGCGATGCCAACACACGAATACTCGTCGGCGGGAAAGACCTTCTCGATGTCGCGCTGGGCGATGATGTTGCCCATCGTCGCGCGACGATCCCCCGCCATCACCACGCCGCCTGCGTACGTCGCGGCCACGATCGTGGTCCCGTGAGGTGCATCCGACGTTACGTGCCCGCCAATGCCTGAACTGCCGGCGGCCTTGTCGGCGAAGCGCGCCCCAGGCAAAAGCGTCGGGTCGTGCGCAGCGAGGAACTCAGAAAACGACGTCGTACCCGTCGTCATAAACGCGGCCGGGAGTCGACCGCGGTCTCGTGAGGAAGTACTCACTGTCCGCCCTTCTGCACAAAGCCCCGCACGAACGCCTCGGCGTTTTCTTCCAGCACATCATCGATCTCGTCGAGGAGCGAATCCACGTCCTCGTCGAGGGCCTCCTTGCGCTCGGCCAAGTCAGTCGCGGTCTCTTCGTGGACCTCGTCGTGGACCTCGTCGGATGTGCTCTTTGAACGATGTTGCTGATCGCCGGTGTCACGGGTAGCCATGGGAAAGGCCGCCTTCCTCAGAAGCGTTAGTGAGTAACAGCGTGACCCTAGTCGCGCCGCACCAAATTGGGCCGTACGGGTGAGGTCACCCGGTCGGCGAGTCGAGTTAGCCAACCGGCCTGCCGAAGCACCTCCAGAGGTGCAGTGCGCGCGTTTTCCAGCAATTTTCGCGCATGACATTTTCGCGCCCTGGAGATGGAGGCCCACGGAATGACTCGCTCAGCCATTCGGCGGCGCGATCGAGCCATCCGCCTCGTGCGCGGTGTCACCGCTGGCGTGGCTGGTGCCGCCCTGGTCGCGACTGCGGCGATAGCCAATTCGCTTGCCTCCGCAGCGGCTGCTGTCACTTCGGCCGATAAGGCCAAATCAATTTCTCCGCGCGCCGCGCCGATGAAGTTGGCAACTACCGCAGGTCCGACCGTCCCCGCCCTTCGCCCGCCCACTACTCCCCCGACCGGTAGGTCCAGTGCGGCTGCCAGACCTTCGGCCAGCGGAGCCACCGCAGACAACGGGTCGTCACCGCAGGTAGGTCAGTCATCCGCGGCCGGGCCGGGTTCGTCACATGCTCCGACGCCGCGTGCAACTCCACATGTCACGCCACTTGTCTCCCCGCATGGCACGCCACATGCCACCCCACATCCGAGCACTAGCCTCGCCCCTTCCCCTCATCAGACGTCACCACCCCCCCCACCACCGACCCCGACGCCAACTTCACCGTCGAAGCCGTGATCCCTCGTGTCGTCACCACGAGTCGAAACCGCTCGCATTCATGACACTTGGGATGTCTGGGCGTGTCGTGCGGATCTGAGCGTTGCCGATGCGCAAAGTCTGTCCGCGGCACGAGTAATCGCTGATGCGCTCTTGGAGGACGTCACTGCCGCGGCAAGCAAGTTCGAACCCGACAGCGAGCTTTCTCAACTCAACCGAGCTGAGGGCAACTGGCACCCGGTCAGTGACCTGCTGTTGGACATGGTCACCATTGCCCTGCGTGCGGCCGCTCAGAGCGAAGGACTTGTCGATCCCACGATCGGACATCTCATCAGTCCCCTCACGGTCAGTTCGTCGATCAGCACCGGGCTGACTCGAGTGGTACGAAGTGATTGGCGAAGTGTTGAAGTCGATCCGGTGCTAGGGCGGGTTCGGCTCCCTCTCGGTGTCCAACTTGATCTCGGTGCGACGGGCAAGGCGTACGCGGCGGACCTCATCGCCGAAAGCATCCACTTCGCCCTCGGCACGGCAGCATTGGTGGGCTTGGGCGGCGACATCGCCGCTGCGGGTGACTCACCGGACACATTGGGTTGGCCTGTCGTCGTACTCGAGCGGGCCGATGACCTCACCGGTGAGGCCATCAACGTCGTAGATGGAGGCGTGGCGACGTCCTCGACGTGTGCGCGCTCGCAACCCGGTATGGAACTCGCCCACATCGTCGATCCTCGAACGGCGCGTCCGGCCGTACATCACTGGCGCACGGTGACCGTGGCCGCCGCCACCTGCGTCGAGGCGAACACTGCGACGACTGCTGCCATCATTCGCGGCGAAGGCGCAATCACGTGGCTGCGCGACCTGGGGTTGCCCGCCCGACTTGTCGATCGACGCGGAAACGTCGTGCGCCTCAACGGTTGGCCGATGTGACGTCATCAACAATCACCGCGCTGGCAGCGAGTGACGCCCAGGGGATCTGGTTTCTCAACCGAGCCACCGGCCTGGTGCTACTTGCACTGTTCACGCTGTCACTGGTGTTGGGGGTGCTTGCGAGTTCGCGCCGCCTTCCGTCGTGGTGGCCGATATTTCTCGGCAACGAACTACACCGAAGGATCTCTGTCCTATCGCTGAGCTTTCTCGTGGTACACATCTTCACCGCCGTCGCCGATTCCTTCGTTGACATCGATGTACTGGACGCGTTTGTCCCCTTTCTCACGCCCTACCGACCCTTCTGGATGGCTCTGGGGACACTCGCCACCGATCTCTTGATCGCCGTACTCATCAGCACGGCTCTACGTAGTCGTGTGTCAGAGCGCGCGTGGCGCTTTGTGCACGCCTTGAGTTACCTGATGTGGCCGTTGGCTCTGATGCATGGCCTTGGGGTCGGTACGGACACTCGCTCCCCGGTGGTGCTGGCCCTCAACGCCTTGTGTATCGGCCTCGTCGTTGCTGGCGTCGTGTGGCGATTGACGACTGCGGACGCGCTTGATTCAAGTCTTCGAGTCGCGGGCATCACGACGACAGTTGTTATGACAGCAGGGGTAGCAATCTGGTTGAGCGTCGGACCGCTGGCATCCGGCTGGTCGGACAAAGCCGGGACACCGCCGCCGCCGAAAGCTCAGGGATCGAAGTGACCACCCACACAACGACAGTCGGCCTTTCGCCCAGACCGACGGTCGACGCTTCTCCGGTGGACGGCTCACGCCGACAGGACCGCGTTAGTTTCCGGCCACGGCTACTTGCTGGTGTCAGTGACGGCCAACGCGTGACCCGCCTCGACTTGAGCTGGCATCTAGCGATTCACGGTCCGCTTCCCCTCGCCGCGCGCAAACAGGGGAAAGGAACAATGGTGGCGTTACTTGACGCAGCCTCGCTACGCGGCCGCGGTGGCGCAGGCTTCCCCGTTGCCCGCAAGTTGTCAGCCGTGCAGCAGGGGCGACGTCGTCCGATCGTGGTGGTCAATGCGTGTGAGGGTGAGCCGCTCAGCTCCAAAGACGCCACATTGTTGGCGCGATGTCCGCACCTAGTTCTTGACGGCGCGCAAGCGCTCGGAACAGATTCGCACGCCACAGAGATCATCGTTTGCATACACCCTGATCGCCTGGCCGTGGAGAAATCGATCCGAGCTGCGATCGATGAGCGCGTCGATCGGGACCAGATTCCTACCCGAGTGGTCACGATTCCCGAGGGGTACGTCGCCGGACAAGCGAGCGCGCTCGTCCATTTCCTCAACGGCGGACCAGCGACACCGACGACGACACCTCCTCATCTATCACACAATGGAATTGGTGGACGCCCCACGTTGGTCAGCAATGCAGAGACCTATGCGCACGTGGCACTGATAGCGCGCCATGGGCCCACCTGGTTTCGATCAGTGGGAACCGAGGAGCAACCGGGGAGCACTCTGGTCACACTCTCCGGAGCGGTGACAACGCCTGGGGTCATTGAAGTTCCGTACGGTGCGCCGCTGCCGTGGATGTTTCAAGCCTCCACACCAGTGCGAGCGGTTCTCACTGGTGGGTACGCCGGAACGTGGCTCTCTCCTCAGACAGCAACATCGCTGGCTTGGTCAGACTCGTCAGCGCGCTCGCTCGGGGCTTCGCTGGGTGCGGGAATCGTGTCGGTATTGCCCGAAGGGAGCTGCGGGCTCCGCGAGACGATGCGCATCGTTACCTGGATGGCGTCGCAGAGTGCACGACAATGTGGACCGTGTCTCAATGGTCTCCCAGCGATCGCGGCTGGTTTGACCGACCTTGTCGAATACCGGGCCAACCAGATGACGATGGATTCGTTGCGACGATGGTGCGGAATGGCCGAACGTCGTGGCGCCTGTGCCCATCCCGATGGTGTGGTGATGACCGTACGATCCGCGCTTGAGACATTCGCGACCGATGTTGAGGCTCATCTGGTCAATACATGCGAGGTCGTGTGATGACCCAGCGCGAATTTACCCAGATGGAGTTGCGAGTTGATTGGATCCGATGCTCCGGTCACGGCTTGTGTGCGGAGATTGCGCCGGAACTGGTGACACTTGACGACTGGGGCTATCCCGTTGTGGCGAACCCAGTCCCTCGCGGACTTGAAGCCATCGCCGAACGTGCCCGAACCGCCTGTCCTGCAATGGCGTTGAAGCTCACGTCGCACGCGCACCTCAGTCGGACGTGATCGCCTCGACCAGTTGGCTGGCTTCCTTGCATGAATCCAGTAGGGACTCCACGTGAGCCCTTGTTCCACGCAACGGTTCAAGCGTCGGGATGCGTACAAGAGCTTCATGCCCTGGCAGGTCGAAGATGACTGAATCCCACGAAGCGGCTGCAACGCTGCGCGGATATCGACGTAGGCATTCACCGCGGAAGTAAGCGCGAGTGTCCTCGGGCGCGTGTGTCATCGCCCGCTCGACCTCGACATCGGTAGTGAGCCTGAGCAAACTCCCACGAGCCTGGAGTTTTTGGGCAATCCCCTTCTCGGGACGTACATCGGCGTACTGCAAATCGACCAAATGCAGCCGCGGTGCCTCCCAATCGAGGGCGTCTCGAGTCCGATAACCCTCTAACAAACTCAGCTTCGCCACCCAATCCAGTTCGCGGCTCAACGACATGGGTTCGGTCTCGAGCCGGTCCAGCACGCTCTCCCAACGGTCGAGTACGTCGGCAGTCATTTGATCGACGTCGTTGCCGTACCGGTCCTCGACGTACTTGCGCGCCTGTGCGAAGTACTCCATTTGCATCTGCACAGCCGTGAGCGTTCGCCCGCTGAGCAGAGTGATGAGGTGCTTCAGCGTTGGATCGTGCGACACCTTGTGCATCTCGTCGACGGGCTTCGTCATCACCAGGTCAAGATCGATCGCGTTGTCTTCGATCATTGACAGGACCAGGGCGGTGGTACCGAGCTTCAGGTAGGTCGATATCTCGGACAGATTCGCATCGCCGACGATGACGTGGAGTCGGCGATAGCGCTCGGGGTCAGCGTGCGGCTCGTCACGGGTATTGATGATGGGACGCTTCAGCGTCGTTTCCAGACCGACTTCAACTTCGAAGAAATCAGCTCGCTGGGTGATTTGGAAACCATGCGTACGTCCGTCCTGACCGATACCGACACGTCCGGCTCCAGTCATCACTTGACGCGATACGAAGAACGGAATCAAATGCGTCACGATGTCGCGGAATGGCGTTTCGCGTTTCATCAGATAGTTCTCGTGCGTGCCGTACGACGCACCCTTGTTGTCAGTGTTGTTCTTGTAGAGGTTGATCGGCTGGGCACCCGGCGCTGCCGATGCCAGTCGACCGGCGATCGCCATGATGTGTTCGCCGGCTTTGTCGTAGAGGACCGCGTCGCGTGGGTTGGTGACCTCGGGGCTGGAGTACTCCGGGTGCGCGTGATCGACGTAGAGCCGCGCTCCGTTGGTGAGCACCAGATTCGCCAAACCGAGATCTTCATCGGTGAGTTGGCTCGGATCGGCCTCAGCGCGGGTGAGATCGAATCCGCGTGCATCGCGAAGTGGTGTCTCTTCGTCATAGTCCCAACGCAATGACCGGGCTCGATCCCCTAGCGCCACCGAGGCGTACGCATTCACGACCTGCGAGCTCGCCAGCATCGCGTTGACGTGGGGATGGTTAGGCACGGAGATCCCGTACTCGGTTTCTATCCCCATTACCCGATGAACGGTCATGTCACGAGGGTACGGCCCCGGAACCGCGTGGGATGGGTAGTGGGTCGTGCAACTGGGTTGCGTTGGGTTTGGTGAACGACATGTCGGTAGTCGGGGCGCTCGGGTTGCCGTGGATGCCGTAGCCGCCTTCGTGGACTGATCTTTGGTGGTGTCGGCACAGCAGGACCAAATTTGTCAGGGATGTGTCGCCGCCGTGGGCCAGTGCGCGATGTGGTGGGCGTCAGCATGTGTGGCTACGGTCACAGCCGGGGAAGCGGCAGCCCCGTCACAGGTGGCCCGGCGGGCTGATTCGGCACTGAGCGGTCCGACCCCGACCAGGTGGCCGAGGCAACGCGGGCATCCAGGGCGGCGATCACGATCGCACCACCTTCCGGGGCCAGTAGCGCCCGAATGTCGACCGCACCGCCCAGGGTGGTCGCGGTGCAGGCGTCACGTTGGTCGTGGAGCTCGTTCTCGGTGACGACAACACCTGGCGGACTCACCGCCCCCATCGCGACGGCTTTCACTTGACCGAACCCGGTCTTCCCCTCCGCCAACGCGTGGGCCATGTGCGGCATCGCCGTCAACAACCCGGGCCACCTGCGTACGTTCCCGAACCTGACCCGCGGTCAGATGCACATGGTTACGCAGCCACGACCCCGCCGTCACCGCACCATCGCAACGCCACGAATCTCCGCGTGCGAAGCTGTTCGTGAGACACAGATGATCGAGTCCAGCCGGCTCGGATCGTGTGGGAACGCCGAACCAGGTCTTTGACCACACCACCAGGCAATGAATCCATGTCGAGCTGCTGTAGTTCAGTGAGAACGTCGTCGAGTGACTCCATCAAAACGCGGGCGCGGGCAACGTCCACCGACTCTTGCTCGTGTGAATCTGACACTGTCCCCCACCCGCAAATCCTCCTGCCGGCCTCCACGTTACTCGAACATGTGTTCGAGTAACTAGTAAGACGATAAGGGTCAGCGGTGACACTTTCAAGCCCAATCCACAACTAATTCCCGTTGTGTCCCAACAACTTTCAGCGCGGGAACAATGAGGACAACTATGGCCCTGAAGGGGTTAGGGCGGAGGCTCACGGTTGTGGGGTTGGTTGTGTTCTAGGTCGCGGAGGAGGGCGAGTTCTGCGGCGGCCTTCTCAGCGGCTCGGGTTTCGGCTCGTGCTTCCGGGCTCGTTCGCGCCAATTCTGGATTGCGGCGTACGGCAGCCAAACTGATGATCGCCGTCAACGCCAAGATTCCAAGGATGATGCCCAACGACAGAGCAATCGAGATGTAGGGAACATCAAGGTCGGTTGTCTCCCCCAGCGCCTCCAGAATCAATTTGATTCCGATGAACGCCAGGATCAATGCGAGTCCCTGAGACAAGTATATCAATCGACCCATCAGCCCGTGGAGCAGGAAGAACAGTTGCCGCAACCCCATCAACGCGAATGCGTTCGCTGCAAAGACGAGGTACGGCTCCCGGGTAAGTCCGTAAACGGCGGGGATCGAATCCAAGGCGAATAGCAGGTCAGTCGTACCGATTGACAACATCACCAACGCCATTGGCGTCACCAGCCGTTGACCGTCGATGCGAATCGTCAACTTGTGTCCGTGGTACTCCCGTGTCGTGGGAAGGAAACGTTCGGCCAGGCGCACGACCATGTTGTTGCCGACATCTTCATGCTCACCACCTGACCGCGCGACGCTCCATGCCGTCCAGAGGAGAAAGGCGCCGAATGCGAAGAAGGTCACCGCGAAGCGCTGAATAGCTGCAGCCCCGACAGCAATCAGAATCCCCCGCAGAATCAGGGCAATAACGACGCCGACGAGCAGCACACGGTGTCGGTAAATCTCCGGTACGGCGAATGACGACATGATGACGAGGAAGATGAACAAGTTGTCGACGCTCAAGCTGTACTCAGTGAGATACCCCGCCACGAATTGGCCGGCGTACGTCGACCCAAAGTGCACCCCGATAAAAACAGCAAAGGCTCCGGCGGCCGCCAGGTAGAAGAGCACCCAGGCGGTCGCTTCTTTGGTAGTGAACGCATGCTCCCTGGTGTCCACCAAGAGCAGATCGCACACGACGACCAGGATTATGCCCGCGATCGTCGCAGCCCAGAGCCAGCCGGGCACATCCACGACAGGTCCTTCCGATTTCAGTGGGCCAGCTAGTGATCGAAACAGTGAGTACGTCGGCGATCAGCCAGCGACGTTGCCTCCGATCTTGTCACGTCAGCCCGGGGGCCGCAGATGACTACGCGTGACCGGCCGTCTGCATGTCGCGCAACTCACGTTTGAGGTCGCCTAGCTCGTCGCGAATGCGGGCCGCGATTTCGAATTGCAACTCCGCTGCGGCCGCGTGCATTTGCTCGGTCAGAGACTCGATCAAGTCGGCAAGATCGCGGGCCGGAATCCCCACGAGTTCGCGTGAGTGCGCGCCAGCGTCGGAACGCGAGCCCATTCCACGTACCGGGGACTTCCCGCGAGAACGAGACCGTCCGGAGCCACCCAAAAGCTCTTCGGTGTCGGCATCCTCTCGCGCAATCAGATCAGTGATATCCGCAATGCGCTTACGCAGGGGTTGCGGGTCGACACCTCGCTCCCGGTTGTATTCGATCTGCTTGTCTCGGCGCCGGCGAGTCTCATCAATCGCGGCACTCATGGAATCCGTGATGGTGTCGGCGTACATGTGCACTTGGCCGGACACGTTGCGTGCGGCGCGACCGATTGTCTGGATGAGAGATCGCTGAGAGCGCAGGAATCCCTCTTTGTCCGCATCGAGAATGGACACGAGTGACACTTCCGGAAGGTCCAGACCCTCGCGTAGGAGGTTGATCCCCACCAGGACGTCGTACTCCCCCATCCTGAGTTCGCGCAGCAACTCGATGCGCCGCAAGGTGTCGACCTCAGAATGTAGGTAGCGAACGCGAATCCCTTGTTCCAGCAAATAGTCGGTGAGGTCCTCGGCCATCTTCTTGGTCAACGTCGTCACCAGGACTCGTTCGTTGATATCGGTACGCAACCGGATTTCGCTGATCAGGTCGTCAATTTGGCCGCGGGTTGGCTTCACCACAATCTCGGGATCTACGAGTCCCGTCGGCCGGATGACTTGCTCGACGACGTCTCCGCCGACTTTGGCCAATTCATACGGCCCAGGCGTCGCCGACAAGTAGACGGTCTGGCCGATCCGTTCAAGGAATTCCTCCCAGCGAAGCGGCCTGTTGTCCATCGCACTGGGAAGCCGGAAACCGTGATCGACGAGTTGGCGCTTGCGACTCATGTCCCCCTCGTACATCCCCCCGATCTGCGGCACGGTGACGTGCGATTCGTCGATGACCAAGAGGAAGTCTTCGGGGAAGTAATCGAGCAGGCAGTGCGGTGGCGTACCCGAACCACGACCGTCGATGTGTCGTGAGTAGTTCTCAATTCCCGAACAGAAACCGACCTGACGCATCATCTCGATGTCATAAGACGTCCGCATCCGAAGTCGCTGCGCCTCCAACAACTTGCCCTGTCGCTCGAATTCGCTGAGCCGATCCTCGAGTTCACTCTCGATCGAGCCAATCGCGCGTTCCATGCGCTCGGGGCCGGCGACGTAGTGGGTCGCCGGGAAGATGTACACGTGCTCGTCTTCACTGAGCACCTCGCCCGTCACTGGATGCAGCGTCATCAAGCGCTCGATGTCGTCGCCAAACATTTCCACCCGCAACGGATGCTGTTCGTAGACTGGGAAGATTTCGATCGTGTCTCCACGGACGCGGAAAGTCCCGCGCGTGAATGCCAAGTCATTGCGGGTGTATTGATTCTGGACTAGCTGCCGCAACAGTTGATCGCGTTCACGGGTTTCTCCAACGCTGAGTCGCACCATGCGATCGACGTATTCCTGCGGCGTACCGAGTCCATAGATGCACGACACACTGGCTACGACGATGACGTCACGTCGGGTCAGCAACGAATTGGTTGCCGAGTGGCGGAGCCGCTCGACTTCTTCGTTTATCGACGAATCCTTTTCGATGTATGTGTCCGTCTGGGCGATGTACGCCTCGGGCTGGTAGTAGTCGTAGTAGGAGACAAAGTATTCGACTGCAGCGTCGGGGAGCAGTTCGCGGAATTCGTTTGCTAACTGGGCTGCGAGTGTCTTGTTGGGCGCCATCACCAACGTCGGACGTTGAAGCCTTTCGACCAACCACGCCGTGGTCGCTGACTTACCGGTTCCGGTAGCTCCGAGGAGCACGACGTCGGTGGCGCCACCCTCGATCCGTTTTGCAAGTTCCTCGATGGCGGCGGGCTGATCGCCAGATGGCTCAAAATCAGCCTTGACGGTGAACAGCGCATCGGTGCGAACGATGTCGGAAACGGGGCGCATGGGTCCACGCTACGTCGTAGCGCCGACACTGCCAGCCAGCGTGAATAAATGGACTAGTCCCGGGACTGTCTTGATCTTCCAAATGCGGCTAGGCCAGTTATCAGAACCACCACTCCCCCGACGGCGACCGATCCTGCCTGCCATCGCCGTTGGAGTGCCCAGTCGCCGCATGCCGTCTTCGCAAGTGAATCTGCAGTCGGCAGAGCGGCAGATCCGCAACCGACATTGAAACTGTCCCGGTTTAACAGCTCAAGCGGGGAAAAGATGAGGTACGCGACGACGGTCGCCGTCAACAGAGCCAATCCGACGCAAATTAGCGACCCCCGGGAGAGCGTCCAACCTCCGCCGTAGCCCCGGTTGATCGCTTCGTCACCAGGTTCTTCCACGATGGCTCCCCGCAGAGA
>JBBRTC010000026.1:0-26006 GCA_038244765.1 Candidatus Nanopelagicales bacterium
CGCCAACCCGCGCGACGTAACGACATCGACCACGCCCAGCCCTACCCCAAAACCCAGGGCGAACAAGGCGGTGCGACCAGTGCGGCGAACTGCGGATCACTATGCCGACGACACCACCGACTCAAAACCCTCGGACTGTGGACCCTGCAACCCCACCCCAACGGATCGGCCACCTGGACCAGCCCCACCGGCCACACCTACAACAACTCACCACCAGGACCCGGCCCGTAGCTGAACCCGGTGCGATCTACGGCCCACCGCGATTGGAGCCCGTGGAGCTTCGTCGAAAGACCCGCAGAATTTGCATCAAACCGATCGCGGCTGTCACGAGCCAGGCGTATGCCCCTACCGCGAGCCACGTCGACCCCGATTCGAGATAGACGCCTGCGGCGAGTAAAAACATCGCCGCGATCGCGATCCGGGTTGGCCGTTCGCCGATCGTGATGACCGCGCCATCACCCAGACCCACCGCGGCCGCGCGCGCTCGTGCGTATTCCAACGTCCACGACGCGACGCCGGCGGCGATGCACACCCAGGCCGGCGCCCCTGCGATCCACACTGCGATCAGCATCGCCACCTCGCCAAGCCGATCAACCACCGAATCGAGCATCGCGCCCCAGAGCGTGACGCGATCGCTGATGACGGCCACCGCGCCATCGAGGCCGTCGAAAAGTCCGCTCACGCCGAAAAGGACCGCCGCCGCTATCAGCCAATGCCCACCGCGGGATGCCGGCCAGATCGCCAGTGCTGCAAGGAGTCCACCGATCACGGTGACTACATCCGGTGGGATGCTCAAACGTACGAAGGGGGTGGCCGCGGTGTACGACGTCGCGAGCCAGCCACTCACCCAACGCGAATGCGCAGGCTCATAGCCGCCGTGAAGGGTCGACCAACGATTGAGGTAGTCCTGACGCGACAGGATCACGCGCGTCACGCCATCGACTCGCCAGCACTTGCGGGCGGTTGTGGGCCAAGTCCCAAGCCGACGTAGATATCGCGAGTGGCCGTCGATCGGTTCAGCGTGTAGAAGTGCAGTCCCGGCGCCCCGCCCGCGAGCAGATCGGTCGCCAACTGGGTACCAAGTTCAACACCCAGTGCCCGAACACCGTCGGCATCGTCCCCGAGTTCTTCGAACCGGGCAGCGAGTTCGCGCGGAAAGGCGGCACCGGACAGGACCGCAAAACGCTCGATCTGAGCAAGGCTGGTCACGGGCATGAGTCCGGGAATGATCGGCATGTCGACGCCGTTGCGTGTCGCGCGTTCGATCAGAGTGAAGTAGTCCTCCGCGCGGAAGAAGAATTGCGTGATCGCGAATTGTGCGCCCGCGTCTTGTTTGGCGGCCAGCACCTTCGCATCGTGATCGAGTGACGGCGCCTCCGGGTGGCCCTCCGGGAAAGCCGCCACACCCACGCAAATGTCACTGTTCGCCGTGACCAGGCGCACTAAATCGTCTGCATGCGCTAGCCCACCTGCGGGCGCGACCCATTCGGTACCTACGCCGGTCGGCGGATCACCCCGCAAGGCCAGCAAGTTCCGTACGCCGAACGCTTCGTATGCCTCGATCGTGATTTCCAGTTCCCCGACGGCCGCACCTACGCACGTCAGGTGGGCCATCGGCATGATCGACGTCTCGCTCTGTATGCGGCTGGTCAAACGCATCGTGCGGGCACGCGTCGATCCACCGGCTCCGTAGGTCACCGACGCAAACGTGGGGTTCAACGGCTCAAGGTCGCGGATGGCGTTCCACAGCGCGATCTCGCCCTCATCGGTCTTGGGCGGAAAGAATTCGAACGAAAAGGATCGACCACTCTGCGCCAAGACTTCGGCAATCGTCCGAACCGATTCCTCGTCAGACCCACGGGTTGTCACAGCGTCAGGCTACTGAACGCGCCGTGTCCACCGGTGAGCCAGTACGGCGGCACTCGTTGCGTTGATCGGTGAGGCGGTGCAGTCCGGCGGACTCGGCATGCTCGGGAGCTGATTCGGCAATACGCTGATCAGCATGTCGTACGCCGAACCGGTGCGCTCCCCCCTAGATACCGAAGACCTGAGGGCTCGAGTTCAGAAGGTCCTCGACGAGTTCTTGACGAGCCACGCTCCGACGCTCGACCGCATTAGCCCGGACTTGGCTCCGCTCACCGATGCGATCACCGCGTTGCTCACCGGGGGCAAGCGGCTGCGTCCGGCATTCGCCTACTGGGCTTGGCGCGCGGCTGGCGGACCCGACGACGACAAGGCGATGGCAGCCGCTGCTTCGCTGGAGTTCCTGCAGGCGTGTGCCCTCATTCACGACGACGTCATGGATGCCAGCGACACGCGACGTGGAATGCCCGCCGCCCATCGCCGCTTCGCGACCCTGCACCGTGAAAACGAGTGGCACGGATCAGCCGAAGCCTTCGGCCTCGGGTCGGCAATCCTGCTGGGCGATCTCTGTTTGTCCTGGGCCGACGAACTCCTGCTCAGCAGTGGCCTTCCCCCTGAAGCTCTTGCGCGGGCTAAGCCCGTTTACGACGACATGCGCACCGAGTTGATGGCCGGCCAATACCTCGACCTGCTCGAACAAGCGCGCGGCGGGGGATCCGTTGACCGCGCACTGCAAGTCGTGCGCTACAAATCCGCGAAGTACACGATCGAACGCCCACTTCACCTGGGTGCCACATTGGCGGGCGCCGACGCTACAACGCTAGCCGCGCTCTCGGCGTACGGGCTACCGCTCGGCGAAGCCTTTCAACTCCGCGATGATGTCCTTGGTGTCTTTGGCGACCCGTCCGAAACTGGCAAGCCCGCGGGTGACGATCTCCGCGAAGGTAAACGCACGGTGTTGATCGCGATCGCGGTCGAACGCGCAACGCCGGTTCAAGAGGCGACGATTCGCCGCTACCTCGGCGACCCCGCTTTGAGGGCTGACGGTGTCGCCACCTTGCGCGAGATCATCGGCGATACGGGCGCACTGGGGTACGCCGAAGACCTGATCGCATCGCGTCTCGATGAATCGCTTCGGTCACTAGGAACCATGACCATCGACTCGGTGGCCTCGAACGTCTTGTCCGGTCTGGCCGTCGCAGCGACATCGCGCTCGGTGTAGCGCAAACGAAGCGAGCGAATCCATGACAACAGCCATGACACCTACGTTGCCCCCACGATGAGCCGAAAATCCGTACGCGGACCGACAGATCACGTCGTGATCGTGGGTGCCGGTCTCAGTGGCTTGTCAGCCGCGCTTCGACTCGTCGGCGCGGGACGACAAGTCACGTTGCTTGAGCGCGAGGAAATTCCCGGTGGTCGCGCGGGGGTTTGGGAGCGGGACGGATACCGCATCGACAACGGCCCCACGGTGTTGACCATGCCCGACCTGATCGCCGACGCCTTCGACTGTGTGGGCGAAGAGATGACCGACTGGCTCGATCTGCTGCCTCTCGATCCCGCTTATCGCGCGTTCTACCCCGACGGCTCGACTCTCGATGTGCATTGCAATGTCGACGCGATGGCCACCGAAATCGAAACGGTCTGCGGCGCCGACGAGGCGGCGGGCTACCGACGCTACGTAGATTTCGTGGCAACTCTGTACCAACAGGAGATGCGCACCTTCATCGACCGCAACATCGACTCGCCCCTATCCCTCGTACGGCCCGACTTGGCTCGATTGGCCGCAATTGGGGGCTTCCGCAGACTCGCGCCGAAAGTGGAGCAGTACCTCAAAGACCCACGCACGCAACGACTTTTCTCCTTTCAAGCGATGTACGCCGGACTCGCCCCCCAAGACGCACTCGCGTTGTATGCCGTCATTTCCTACATGGACTCAGTCTCGGGAGTCTTCTTTCCACGCGGCGGTATGAACGCCGTACCGCGGGCAATGGCCGACGTCGCCGCCAAGCATGGGGTCGACATTCGATATGGGACCGATGTTGCGCGCGTCGAAACGGTCGGTGATCGAGCAACGGCCGTGATCACGTCGACAGGCGAACGAATCGCCGCGGACGTCGTGGTTCTGACCCCGGACCTGCCTGTCGCGTATCGCGACCTGTTGGGACTCGAGCCTCGTTCGGTCACGCGGTTGACGTACTCGCCGTCGTGCTTCCTGCTCTTGGCCGGCTCTTCGGCGGCTTACACCAAGACGGTGCACCACAACATTCACTTCGGTCACGCGTGGGATCAAGTGTTCCGCGAACTCATCGATGAAAAACGTTTGATGAGCGACCCCAGCATCTTGGTCACAAACCCCACGCACACTGATCCATCGCTCGCCCCGGACGGTCGTCAGACCTACTACGTACTCGCCCCTACCCCGAATCTCTCCGCGGACATCGATTGGATCGAGGTCGGGCCGAGGTACCGCGACGAGGTGGTACGCGTCCTGGAGGAACGCGGGTACGTCGGTTTCGGTGACGCCATCGAGGTCGAGTCGTCCATCACGCCCCTGGATTGGCAGGCTCGTGGCATGGAAGCTGGCGCACCATTCGCCAGCGCCCACTCTTTTACCCAAACCGGGCCGTTCCGCCCGGGTAACCGCTGGGGGGCCAACGTCGTCTTCGCAGGCTCGGGCACTCAGCCCGGCGTCGGCGTACCGATGGTGTTGATCTCGGGGCGCCTCGCGGCCGAACGAATCCTCGGCCCCGACCCCGCCTACCGCTCCCGCGCCTACCGCTAGCCCCCAAACATCCGCCCCAACCCCCCTGGCCCCCGGGGTAAGGTAGGCGCGATGTACTCGCCGCCGCCGGAATTTCCCGAACGTCCGGCCGCAGACCCGGCGGCTGGGGGTCAGTCGACCAACAATGACCGGCGCCGATTTATCCGCCGGACAGTCGCACCCGGACTCATCGGCTCCCTGATGATCACCATCGGCTCGTGGGGCGTCAGTTTGCCACCACCCACCACAACCCTCGTCGATCTACAACCCTTCGACGCGCTCAGACACACAGCGGTCGGCCTAGGCCTGGCGCGCGCGTTGCTGATCCTCGGTACCGCGTTGTTGCTCCAGGCGTGGCTAGTCCTCGGGTACGACGTGTTACACCACCGCCTTCGCGACGTACGCAAGATGTGGATCACGCTGGCCGCGTGGGTCGCGCCCCTGATGATCGCGGGACCGCTCTTCAGCCGCGACGTCTACTCGTACTTCGCACAGGGCCGACTCATCGCGGCGGGCTTCGACCCGTACGCCAATGGCGTTTCCGTTTTGCCGGGCTGGTTCCGCGATGGGGTCGACCCACTCTGGGGTGAAACACCCACGCCGTACGGCCCCTTCTTCCTGATGATCGAACGCGCGGTCGCAACGCTCTGTGGACCCAATCCCATTTTAGGAATGCTCGTCCTTCGATTGGCATCGATCGCGGGCATCGTGCTGATGGCGGTGTACGTGCCGCGCCTCGCGTTCTTGCACGGCATCGACCCTTCCAAAGCGCTCTGGCTTGGGGTGCTCAATCCCCTTGTACTCATGCACTTTGTCGCCGGGGCACACAACGATGCGCTCATGGTCGGGCTCATCATCGCGGGCCTCACCATGGCGGCCGAGGGCAAACCCATCACCGGCATTTTGCTCGTCACATTAGGTGGGGCGGTCAAACCGATCGGGCTTGTGGTGCTGCCCTTCGCCGCACTTTTCTGGGCTGGAACACATGCGTCGTGGCGACGACGCATTGGTATCTGGTTGGCGACTGCCGCTATCTCGCTCGCCACGATCGTGGCCATGGGCGCCGCGATCGGAGTTGGCTTTGGTTGGGTACGTGCACTCTCGACTCCGGGCACGGTCAAGACCTGGCTCTCGCCAGCGACGGGCATCGGACTCGGGATCGGTAACTTGGCTGGCTACTTGCACCTCGGTGACATCTACGATCCCGCCGTCACGATCACACGCGGCATTGGCATGCTCATCGCTGTCGTTATTGTCTTGCGCCTGCTACTCAAGCCCGAAGGTCGTTCGCCTGTACGGGGAGCAGCTCTCGCGCTTGTCGCGATCGTGCTGCTCGGACCCGTAATCCAAGCCTGGTATCTCATTTGGCCACTGCCGCTGCTTGCAGTCACCGGCTTGCGAAAACCGTGGCACCTGCGCGCAATCATCATCGGCACCGTCGGTTTCGTGCTCTACGGGTTATGGGAATTCAGTGCTAGCGCGGACTGGTTCGTTGATTGGTCTGATGCGCTGACCATGTTTGCGGCAGCCGCCACGATCGTCGTGGTAGTTCTCGCCAGCCCTCGAGAGCGCAATCTGGTGTTGGGAAGCCAGTTCGGCCACGGCATCGTCCCCGAAGACGCCCCCTCGCGCGCTCGCGCCGCCCAAGTCGTCGTACGCGCTCCCGCCTAGTCACGAACTTCGAAGATTTACACATGGGTACTCGTGATCTCGCCGCCGCCGGCATCGATGGTGAGGAGTTACGTGCCTCCTACCAACGGTGCCGCGAACTCAACGCCGCGCATGGCAAGACCTACTACCTCGCCACGTTGCTGCTCCCGCGTTGGAAACGCCCCTACGTCCACGCCCTCTATGGTTTCGCGCGGTACGCCGATGAAATCGTCGACGATCTGTCGTCGACGGCAACCGTGGAGGAGAAGCGCACGGCCCTCCGAATCTTCGGTGATGACTTCCTGCGCGATCTTGGCCGTGGCAGATCTGAGGACCCGGTTTGTCGTGCCGTGGTCGACACCGCGTCGCGCTGGGATATCAAACGCGAACACTTCGTCGCGTTTCTGCAGTCGATGGAGATGGATCTCAGCATCACGTCATACGAGACATACGAAGACCTCTACGAGTACGTCTATGGCTCCGCCGCGGTGATCGGCTTGCAGATGGTTCCGATTCTTGAGCCACTCAACGACAGTGCCTACCCGGCCGCGACCGACCTAGGAGTCGCGTTTCAACTGGCCAACTTCATTCGCGACGTGGGCGAGGACTTGGAGCGCGGCCGGGTTTACTTGCCTCAGGCAGACATGAGCCTTTTCGGCGTCACACGGGCCGATCTTGAACGCAGAGTTGTGACCCCACAAATCCGTCAATTGTTGGCGTACGAGATCGATCGCGTACGCCGACTTGAAGCCCAAGCGCGCCCCGGTATTGAGGCTCTCGCCCCTTCATCACGGCCCTGCATCAATGCAGCGAGGGTGCTCTACTGCGGCATCGTGGATGCGGTGGAATCCATTGACTACCAGGTGTTTGACCATCGCGCCACGGTGTCGCTTCGCCGACGTCTCACCGTCGCCGGACCCGCCTACTTCCACGCCC
The DNA here is from genome assembly GCA_038244765.1 of Candidatus Nanopelagicales bacterium. Taxonomy (GTDB): domain Bacteria; phylum Actinomycetota; class Actinomycetes; order S36-B12; family JBBRLC01; genus JBBRLC01. Next base: position 7,214 of record JBBRTC010000026.1, read on the forward strand.
GCCGCGCCGCCCGCCACCCTTAACTTTCTTGCCTTAGAGGTACGAACCTGAAGTTAAACTTCAGTTTCGTACCTCTAACAATGATCTTGAGCGCATCCGCCCAGTCTTGCCCAGGAAAACACCGGCTGATCGCCAAACCCGGACGGCACTATCCATCTCCGCCCTCCACCTGCTCAGGTTTGTACCTCAATTCGATGCGCTCCACTCGCGACCGAACCATCGCTGGATTCGCGATGATCCGAAGTCGTCCTTGTCAGCGGCGAGCAACGCCGACGGCCCTTCGAGATCGCCCTTCGGTCGTTGTCCGGCTTGGAATGTGACATCGACCTTGGCCACCATCTTGTGGCCGAATTCCAGATAACACATCCCGTGCCCGTCGTACTCCGATGAAGCGGGCTGGCCTCCGACCATCGCGATGATGCGTGCGGCCACCACCGCGGCTTGGCCTTCCGCGAAGACCCCCGCCTTCGGCGTCCCGACGCTCGCCACATCGCCAACGGCGTAGACATGGGCAAAGTCCGTCTCGAGAGTTAGCGGGTTGACCTGGATCCATCCGTCGACCGTCAGACCGGATTGCTCAACGACATCGGGCACCCGGTGCACCGGAACACCCAGGAAGAGGTCGTACGGCAATTCCTCGCCGTCGCTGAGCAGCGCCACTTTTCGTTCGGCATCGAGCCCGCGGACAAGGCGTTCGGGATGCCACCCGATCCCACGTTCGCGAAAGGCGTCTAGCAGAGCGGCGGACGCTGCCGGCGACGGCGGGATCGGGACGCCCAGTGGCATCACCAACGAGATCTCGGACGACTCGCGGATCCCCCTCGAGACGAGGTGATCGTGCATCAGCAATGCCATCTCGCTGGGGGCGGGAGGGCACTTGAATGGAGAGGAAGTCACTCCAACGATCACCTTGCCACCGGGGAATGCATCGATCACCTCGCGAAGAGCGAACGAGCCAGGAACCGTGTAGAACTCGTGCCCGCCAGCGAGCAACCCCGGCGTCGCATCAGGATGAAGATCTGCGCCGAGAGCGACGACGAGGATTTCCGCGTCGTACGTCCCGGCCTCGGTCTCGACACGCTTGGAGATTGGATCGATCGAGGTAATCGTCGCGGCAACGAACGTCACGCCAGGCTTCACCACGTCGACGTAACGATGCATCGCGTGCTTGGCGGTCATTCGACCAAACATGACGTCCAACTTTGAGAAACCAAATACGAAACCTGGACTCTTGTCGATCAGAACGATTTCCACGTTCTCACCGCACGCATCGGCGACCAACGTCGTCAATTCAAGTCCACCAAATCCCGCCCCAAGAATCACGATGCGCACAGTCATGGCGACAAGTTATCGGACCGGCGGCGCGGGGGGCCGGCCGCGGGAGTTCGTTGGATTCCCGCGCGGCCCCAAAACACCCACAGGGCAAGGGTTCCCAACACGAGGGCAAATCCAAAAGCGAGATCCTCGACAGGTGCGAATGCGATGCGCCCGTTGCCGAGAAACGCCGGTGTTACATCACCTGTTGAGTCACCAATGATCGCATCGCCGTTGTAGCGCACGACGCGAAGCCCAGTGAGTGCCGCGTTCGTCAGCAACTGAAACACAACAATGATCGCGTACGATGCCCAGAAAACACGTCGACGCAGCAGCCAGGTCCGCAGAACCACCAGGTCGAGCAGAACGACAACGACAACGCCGGTCAACGCCAACTGCGTGTACGTCACGGCGTGCCCGCCCCAGGTTCGACCGCATTTTTAGCCGAGGCCGCATCATTCGCAACGGGCTGCTCATCAGCGACCTCATCTCCTGCAGGCCAACCCTGAGCAGAACGTACGGCTTCAAATGCCAGCACCGACGCGAGCGGCACCACGAGGAAGAAGATTAACTCGTCGAGCGGCAGACCACCTCCGAGAGTCAGACCCGTCGTTTGGTCAGCGTCGAAGGACCAATGACCTTGCGCGATTGCGTAAAGATCCCATATCGAAAACACCAGAGCGATCGGAGTCACCGTGAGCAGCAACCGCAACCAGCGGCGAAACACGCGCGTGCGAAGCCCGTACTCCAACCACACCGAACCAAACAGACAAAACAAGAGCACACCCACGTAGGTCAGATGCCGCATCTCAACCCGCAACTCCCTGAGTCGCAGCGGCCGCCGCCAGCCGGGTCGCAAACGTCAAGGCGGCATCGTGGGCCGCGTCTAGCGACGGGGCCTGAGTCAAAGCCCGCACGACCACGACGCGCGATGCGCCCGCGTCGAGTACCTCATCGAGATTGAGGAGGTCGACGCCGCCGATTGCAAACCACGGCAACGCACCAGGGTGTGACGCCACTTCTGTCGAGACATGGCGGACCAAGTCAAGTCCGGGTGCGGCCCGCCCGGGTTTCGTGGGGGTAGGCCAGCAGGGTCCGACTGCGTAGTAGTCGACAGCGCCCTCAACAGCAGCCGCAGCCGACTCCAACTCCGAGTGACTCGATCGTCCAATCAGCATGTCCGAACCCACGATCTCGCGGGCCGCGAGCACAGGAAGATCCCCTTGTCCCAGATGCAACACATCCGCGTGTACGGCCTCAGCGATATCGGCTCGATCATTGACGGCGACCAATACGCCGTGCCGATCACAGATCCCGCGAATCACTTCGAGGGCAGCCAACTGGTCACGTGCCTCAAGGGCTTTGTCTCGCAACTGGACAATGTCGACTCCACCGACACAGACGGCGTCGAGAAAATCGGCGAGGTCCCCGCGGTCACTCCGCGAGTCCGTACACAAATACAACTTCGCGAGATCAAGCCGTTGACGAAGTTCCTCCGCACGCGACATGAGGCAATCATGGATCAGTGGACCCCCGGGCGCTGACCGGGACGGCGCGATAGCCCTGCCCTGAGGTGAAACCAGCAGCGGTACGACTCACCTCGCACCACGGCGTACGCTGGCCACACCACGGGAGCCCGGTGCCATCGGGCTGAGAGGGAGGCTCAAAGCCTCCGACCGTCGAACCTGATCCGGATCATGCCGGCGAAGGGAGTGCAACCCATGAATCTCGGCTCGCAACCCACGACGCCGGGAACTGACGTCGCCGTGGTGGGTGCCGGCGTCATCGGCCTGAGCGTTGCGTGGTCGTTGGCCCGTAGCGGTCGCATCGTCACGTTGATCGATGCCTCCCCCGCGAGTGGATCGAGTTACGCCGCAGCGGGGATGCTTGCGCCGGTCACCGAGTTCCATTTCGGGGAAGCCAGACTCCTCGACCTCAACCTTGCGGCTGCATCCATGTGGCCAGAGTTTGTCGACTCACTCATCGAGGACAGCGGGCACGACATCGGCTACCGCAGAACGGGAACCGTCGTTGTTGCACGAGATCTCGACGACCGACGCGAACTTGAGCGACTAAGAGAATTCGCGGCCAGTCTTGGCGTCGGCATGGAGTCGCTCACGTCCGGAGAGGTCCGCGAACGCGAGCCGCTACTCGCCTCCGATGTGCGAGGAGGCCTCTGGGCACCCGACGATCACAGCGTCGACAACCGGCGTCTTCTCGACGCATTGCACGTGGCCATCGCTTCGCTAGGCGTGACTCTCGTCCGGCAACGTGCCATCGGGCTATCAATGGACAAAGGCCGTGCAACCGGGGTGACGTTCGAAGATGGCACAACGATTCGCGCCGACGTCGTCGTCGTCGCAAACGGCGTCTGGTCAGCTCACCTCGGCGGTATTCCGCGCCACGCTACGCCGCCTGTTCGTCCCGTTCGCGGACAGATTCTTCGGCTGAATCGGTCCCGAGGCGGCCTTCCTCCGGCTCCTATGCCGCGTACCACCGTTCGAGGTCTCGTCTCGGGTCGCCACATCTACGTCGTACCGCGTGATGGCGGTGAAGTCGTGGTCGGGGCAACGAGCGATGAGGTCGGTTACGAAACCCACGTGGACGCCGGAGCTGTCTGGGACTTGCTCAATGACGCGCGGTCGCTGTTGCCTGCACTCAATGAGATGACTTTCGTCGAGGCCCGCGCTGGCTTACGCCCGGGTACGCCGGACAACATTCCAGTCGTGGGAATCACCGAAGTTGAGGGTTTGTTGATGGCCACTGGACACCACCGCAATGGGATCCTGTTGGCACCGCTGACGGCGCACCACATCGCGTCGCTACTTGATGGTGATGCGCCGGGCCACGGCGCGACCTGGGATCCCCGCCGCTTCAACGTGACCTCGGTGTCGGAATCAGCCCCGCCAGCAACGCCTCAACTTGCCACGGTCGGAGAGTCGCCGTGACTGTGATCTCGGTCGTGGTGAACGGTGACGCGAATGTCATCGACGCCAACGCAACCCTTGCGGCCGCTATCGCGCCATTGGTGCAATCCTCGGCCGGTGTTGCCGTCGCGCTCGACGACAGCGTTATCCCTCGACACCTTTGGGACTCAACGGGGCTGCACGACGGAGCGCGGATAGAAGTTCTTGTCGCAGTGCAGGGCGGCTGACGTGGCAACCACCATCGGAAACCACGATCTCGATAACCGCGATCTAGATAACCACGCCCGCGAGAGCGACGACATCCCCAGCGCCCACCATGACGATCCGCTAGTGATTGCGGGACAGGCGTTTTCGTCGCGTCTCATCATGGGTACGGGCGGTGCCGCAAATCTCGCGCTGTTGCGCGACGCCCTTGTCGCTTCGGGTACTCAGCTCACAACGGTGGCCATGCGGCGTGTCGATCCGTCCGCGCCGGGCAGCATCCTTGATGTACTTTTCGAACTCGATATCGCGGTCTTACCGAACACCGCAGGGTGCTTCACCGCACGTGACGCCGTACTCACGGCGAAAATGGCTCGTGAAGCGCTCGACACCAATTGGGTGAAGTTGGAAGTCATCGCTGACGACAACACCTTGCTCCCTGACCCAGTCGAACTCCTCGCCGCCGCCGAACAACTCGTCGACGACGGGTTCATCGTGTTGCCTTACACCAATGACGATCCCATCGTGGCTCGACGACTCGAACACCTTGGCTGTGCCGCTGTGATGCCGTTGGGCTCACCCATCGGCTCTGGTCTGGGGATCAGCAATCCACGCAACATCGCGGCAATCGTCGAGGCCGCTAACGTCCCGATCATTCTCGACGCGGGTATCGGTACGGCGAGCGAAGCGGCGTACGCCATGGAACTTGGCTGCGACGCGGTGCTGCTGGCGTCGGCGGTAACCCGCGCCGTGGATCCGCCGTTGATGGCCTCAGCGATGCGGCGCGCGGTGATGGCCGGTCGTGAGGCGTCTCAGGCCGGCCGCATTGCCCCTCGTTTTGGCGCGCACGCATCGAGTCCTCCACGACGATGACAATCGACATAACAATCGCCTCGACCGACCTAGCCTCGACGACCCTCACTTCCCTTTCGATCGTTGCGGGATCGTTTCGACGCGCCGGTGCGTCGTACGCGTGATGGTCAATGTCTCGACCTAGACTTGAAGGTTGTGGAGACCTCTGTGCGTGACGGCATCGTCGGACGAGTAGTTGACGGGCGCTACCGCGTGCTCGGACTCCTCGAGCGTGGCGGCATGGCCACTGTCTACACCGCCCATGATGAGCGGCTTGATCGCGTCGTCGCGCTGAAAATCATGCACGCGAGCCTCGCCGACGATGCCGGGTTTGTTTCCCGATTCGTCCGCGAGGCGAAGTCCGCGGCTCGTCTCACCGATCCCCACGTCGTGAGCGTCTTCGACCAAGGCAGCGACGAGGGCCTGGTTTACCTGGTGATGGAGTACGTCCCGGGTCGAACCGTTCGCGCGGTTTTACACGAACATGGCGCACTGAACCCGTCCCAAGGACTCGCGATTCTTGAGCCCGTCCTTCAGGCGCTCGCCGCCGCACATCGCGCCGGGCTGGTTCATCGCGACGTGAAACCGGAAAACGTTCTGATTTCCGACGACGGCCGGGTCAAGGTTGCTGACTTCGGACTCGCCCGCGCTATCACCGCGAGTACCAATTCGACCGCGACTCAGGGCGTACTCATCGGCACCGTGGCGTACTTGGCACCCGAGCAAGCTGAGCACGGACTTGCCGACGCCCGCTCCGACGTTTACAGCGCAGGGGTACTGCTCTACGAAATGCTCACCGGTTCCGTCCCATTTACTGGCGAGACCCCCCTCTCGGTCGTCTACCAGCACGTCAACAAGGACGTCCCGCCGCCGTCGCGGCTGCGCCCCGACCTTGGCCCCGCAGTCGACGAACTCGTCGCTCGTGCCACCCGCCGCGAACCGGACCGACGGTTCTCCGACGCGGGTAAATTCCTCGAAGCATTGAGGGTCGTACGCCGTACATTGCCTGCGCCACAACCACTTTCCGTCTCGTCGCAGACAAATCAGGAAACGGTGGTCATCGCGGCGCCCGGCTCAGTGCGGTACGCCGAGGCCGGATCCAGCGACGTTGATCTGCGACACACGGGTGTCCTGTCGACCGAGGACCTCGAAGGTATTTCGGCTGCAAGCGCAGCCAAGACATCGAAGAGATCGGGCGGGGGTAAGTCCGGCGCGCGACCTAGGTCCCGGCGACGACGCGGTCCCATTGCGTTGGCAATTCTGATCGGTGCCGCCCTGCTCGTGGGTGGCGGTGCCTACTGGTTCGGGATCGGTAAGAGCGTTGCGGTCCCTGGCGTGATTGGCGCGACCCTTGACGAGGCGACCACAACCCTGCAAGCCGCCGGGTTGACTGGCGATTCAGCGGCAGAGCAATTTAGCGAAACCGTGGAGGTCGGACGCGTTATCTCGACCGACCCAACTGCGGGAAATGAAGTGCGTTCCGGATCCAGCGTCAAGCTCACCGTCTCCAAGGGAGCAGAGCGCTACCAAGTGCCCGACGTCGTCAACAAGTTGGAGGCTGACGCGAAAACGGATCTGACCAACGCGGGACTTCGGGCGGTGACCGGTCGTTCGGTCTATGACGAGAAGATCGCTACCGGCTTTGTCGTTCGTACCGACCCGAAGGTCGGAACGCCGCTGCGTCCGAACACTGCGGTCACTCTCGTGCTGTCGAAGGGACCCGAACCCATCCCGGTCCCCAACGTCGTCGGCGCCACCAACGCCGCAGCAACACAAATCCTCAGGTCACGCGGATTTACCGTGACCAGCAGCGAAGCCTTCTCGGACACTGTGAATTCTGGGCTCGTGATCTCGGTGTCGCCCAAGGCTGGCACGAAACTGAATAAGAACGACACGGTGAATTTGGTGGTCTCAAAAGGTCCGCCGCCAGTGACGATCCCGCGCGTCGTCGGGCTGTCGCGAGATGCGGCCGTGGCGAGACTCACCGCACTCGGTCTCAAAGTACGAATCGCGAAACTGGGGCCGACGATCGTCTTGAACACTGTGTACTCGCAGTATCCGGGTGATGGAACCGTCGTCCGTAAGGGCGACACCGTGACCATCACCTTGGTCTGAGCACTCCTGTGTCGTGAACAATCGACCCACAGCCACATCACGTATGCCGCGGATTGAACTCGTCGCGGTTGGCGCACTTGTCGGCATCACCGCGATCTGGGGCTCAACTTTCCTGATTGTGCAAGACGTCGTCAAAGTAATGCCGGTGAACGCATTCCTCGCATGGCGTTTTGGCATTGCCACACTCGTGCTGATGGCGATTCGTCCTCGAGCGTTGAGAGCGCTGCCAGCATCCGTGCGCAACCAGGGAATCATCCTCGGCGCCGCGCTTGGCACCGGCTACATTCTCCAGACAATCGGTCTGCAATCGACCTCAGCGACCGTGTCGGGATTCATTACTGGGATGTTCGTTGTTTTCACCCCACTCATCTCTGCCGTCGTGTTACGAACGCGTATTAGCCCCGTCGCGTGGGTCGCCGTGGCGCTGGCAACAATCGGCCTCGCGTTGTTGTCGCTCCACGGCTTGTCTATTGGACTTGGTGAACTGCTGACGCTGGGATGTGCCTTTCTCTTTGCCGTTCAGATCGTCGGGTTGGGTATGTGGTCGACCCCGGACAAGGCGTACGCCCTCACCGTGCTCCAGTTGGGCACGGTCGCTGCGCTGACCTTGCTGGCGAGCCTTCCAGGAGGCGGGCCGGGCATTCCACCGTCAACGTCGACGTGGGTGGCCATTCTGTTTCTGGCGTTGGTGGCGACCGCGGCGGCATTCATTGTGCAGACTTGGGCGCAGGCGCACATCGCCGCCACTCGCGCCGCGATTGTCCTCACGATGGAACCAGTTTTCGCTGGGTTTACCGGTGTCGTGATCGGCGGCGAGGTCTTGACCGGGCGCATCGTGGCTGGGGCGGTCTGCATCCTCGTAGCCATGTACCTCGCTGAATTGGGTCCACGAGCAGGGGCCGACGCAATGGTCGCCCATCTTGAACCCTGACGACCTCGACCAGAGCTCGAAGCGCGGTTCCGAAAGAACCCTGACGACAGCGAGTTGAGGCGTTCCGTACGCTGGAGCCCTTCCCCAGGAGGTCACGTGGTCATCGTCATGAGCCCAAGCGCCAGCGACGAACAGGTCGACACCGTTGTGTCGCGGGTCGTTGACGCTGGTGGTGAGGCATTCGTCAGTCGCGGCGAAACGCGAGTGATCATCGGATTGATCGGTGACATCGAGCACTTTCATGGGCTGAACCTGCGTGCACTTCCCGGTGTCGCCGAGGTCGTACGTGTCTCATCGCCGTACAAGTTGGTCGCTCGCGAACATCACCCGGATATGTCTACGGTGTTTGTCGGCACCGGCGCCCAACGGGTCCCGATTGGGCCGGACACCTTCACCCTGATCGCCGGCCCGTGCGCAGTCGAGACGCCAGAACAAACCCTCGCGGCAGCACAGATGGCCCAGGGTGCGGGCGCGACATTGCTTCGCGGTGGTGCGTACAAGCCGCGGACATCGCCGTACGCCTTCCAAGGCCTTGGCGAAAAGGGACTCGCGATACTTGCCGATGTACGCGCCGAAACTGGCATGCCGGTAGTCACCGAAGTTGTCGACGCGGACGATGTCGAATTGGTTGCGTCCTACGCTGACATGTTGCAGGTGGGCACCCGCAACATGGCCAACTTCGCACTGTTGCAAGCGGTGGGATCAGTCGGGAAGCCAGTCATGCTCAAACGTGGAATGTCGTCAACCATCGAGGAGTGGTTGATGGCCGCGGAGTACATCGCGCAACGAGGCAACCTCGACATTGTCCTGTGCGAGCGAGGTATTCGTACCTTCGAAACAGCCACTCGCAACACGTTGGACATCGCCGCAGTCCCCGTCGTGCACGGGCTGTCTCATCTGCCCATCGTCGTCGACCCCTCGCACTCGGGTGGTCGACGCGACCTCGTGGTCCCATTGTCCCGCGCCGCGATTGCCGCCGGCGCCGACGGAATCATCGTCGATGTTCATCCACATCCGGACACTGCGTTGTGCGATGGACCGCAAGCCTTGGTAGACGGTGACCTGCGCGCGTTGGCTCAAGCCGTACGCCAGTTGCCGCCCATCTTTGGTCGCCAACCCGCGGTGCCGGTTGGTGGCTAACTTCTGAGCAGGAGCGTCAGAGTCTGGTCAGCTTGATCGATAGCCGCGCCATCGAGGTCTCGATGAGTGATGAGGCGTACATAGTGAGGCCCAAGCGCAGAGACGAGGACGCCGTCGGACTTTGCGGCAGCGGCAAAGTCCGCGGCGGTCCACGACGTTTTCGCGAGATCGAGTCCGACAATGTTGGTCTGGACGTGCGCGGGGTTGACCACCGATTCGCTTGCTCGGTGAATCGATTCGGCGAGTTGTTTCGCATGCGCATGGTCGAGTGCGAGATCTGCCAAGTGGTGATCGAGCGCATAGTCGCAAGCCGCCGCGAGAATCCCCACCTGTCGCATTCCGCCGCCGTACCGCTTGCGCCACACTCGCGCCTCGGCAATTCGCGCCGACGACGAGACGAGGATCGACCCGACGGGCGCACCGAGGCCCTTGGAAAAGCAGACGCTCACCGTGTCCGCGGTTCGTCCGTACTCCGCGAGCGGGACACCTGTCGCAACGTGCGCGTTCCATAGCCGCGCACCGTCGAGATGGATGGCGAGTCCATGAGCGTCAGCAAGAGTTCGAAGGGCCTGCAAGGCGTCGAGCGGCTGGATGGTGCCGCCGCCGAAGTTGTGGGTGTTCTCCACCGAAATTGCCGCCGTCGAGACGAGGTACGGCCCCGCATCCGGGCGAATCAACGCGGCAACTCGATCAACGTCGAGTTGACCGCGATCGGAGGCCCACGTTCGGGTGGTGATCCCCGTGAACGTCGCGGCAGCGCCTAACTCGGCTCGTACGACGTGCGCCTGGTCATCGCATACCAGTTCCTTGCCGGGTCCGACGAGAAGGCGTACGCCGAGTTGGTTTGCCAAGGAGCCAGTGGGAGTGAACAGGCCGGCTTCGTGCCCGAGAAGGTCCGCGACCCGCTTCTCCAGCGCATTGACCGTGGGATCGTCGCCGTAGACGTCATCTCCGACAGAGGCGCTCGCCATCGCGTGTCGCATCGGCCGCGTCGGGCGGGTGACCGTGTCGCTTCGCAAGTCCACGAAACTCGCATTGCCATCAGGTTTCGTGGGAGCGCCCTGGGCGGTGGGACCAACCATGCGGCGACTCTAACGCCGTACGGTCCGTTCACCTGTGATCCAGTTAGACGGAACGTAGTTGGGCAGCCTCATGTGTCAAGAGGGCTTGTTTGACGGGGAGCCCGTAGTAGTAACCACCGAGCGAACCGTCGCTGCGCACAATGCGATGACAAGGCACGAATGGCGCGACCATGTTCTTAGCGCATGCCGCACCGGCGGCGCGTACTGCCTGAGGTCGACCCGCGCGGGTTGCGAGGCCGGTGTAGCTGTCGGTCTCGCCTGGTTTGACTCCACGAAGGGCACCCCACGCCTGCTGCATGAATGGTCCGCCGGGCTGTGAGACCGACACTGCGTCTAAGGCATCCAGATCCCCGTCGTTGTAGGCCCTAACTATTTTGGCCAAGTCCGGATGTGGAGCGGATTGTTTGGTGAGGCGTCCAATCTGTTCTGGTGCAAGCCTTTCTGCAGTGTCTTCCACCGATGAGAAGCCGCTCGCAATCACTGAGCCGTACGCCGTCTCGCCTCGGTCGCCCACAAGTGACGGATCCACGATCAGCGTCAAGATCCCCGCGACCGTGTCGATTTGGCTCGCGATGAGCGGGGTCGATGTCGGCATGCTAGTCATTGGCTTCTCCCGTTCGAAGGGGTTGTCGCGGAGTCGTAGTTCCACAGTTGGGTGGCGGCATATGCACGCCATGGTTGCCAGCGCAACGCGTGTTCTCCGAGTTCCAATCCGCGGATACCGACGGCCTCGGCGTTTCGGCGTACGACGAGATCCGTGGCGGGAAATGCGTCGGGGTCGGTCAAGACTCGCAACCTGACATAAGCGATCGTCCAGGGGCCCACGCCTTTGATCCCGCTGAGGCGTTGGCAGATGTCGTCGCGATCTGTGTCTCCTTCAAGATCGATATCGCCGGCAGCCACGACGTCGCAAAGCGTCTTCAGGGTCTGGGCGCGCGATCCAGTGAAACCACACGCTCGCCACGCAGCGATGTCGTAGGTGGCGAGTTCCTCGGCGCGCGGAAATGGCCTCACCCGCACCGTCTCTTCGGCGGATTCGGCGGATCCGTTCCCCGATCTCGAATTCGCTGCCGAAACGACTCGAGCTAGGCGGGTGAGCGCGGCGCCAACTGAGATCTGTTGTCCCACGATCGTGCGGACGATGCCTTCGAAGGAGTCCGGGGTTTGGCAAACTCGCAAGCCCGGTCGCAACTCCACCAGTGGACGTAGCGATGGGTCTTCCGCCAGCACGGAATTGATCGACGCAGGATCGGCGTCTAGATCGAGCCACCGACGCACCCGCGCGACGAGTTCGGCAATGTCGCGAAGGTCGATATCGCGAACCCGTACGCCGTACTGACTCTTCCCAGAGACTGGAGCCACCGCGACATCGACGACGCCGTGGCGAAGCCTGAGCGCCCGCCGGTGTAACCACGAGTTCTTGGTACCTTCGCGGGCGACGTGCACCTCGACGCCAGGTAGCATCCGAGCCGCCAAGAACCTACCCACCGATTCGGTGTCGTACGGCTCTCTATAGTTCAGCCGAAGCACCAAGTCGGGGCTGTCCGCGGCGAGTTGCGGTTGTTCCGTACGCCTAAGTTGAGATGGCGCGATGCCGAACTGCCGGAGCATCACGTCGTTGAACTGGCGGATGGATGAGAACCCGGCGGCGTACGCGATGTCCGTAAGAGGTAGGCCAGTTTGGTCAATGAGGAGTCGCGCCGTCTGTGCGCGCCGACTCGTGGCCAATTGCAACGGACCGGCCCCTACCGCCGCGATCAGGCAGCGATGGAGGTGTCGATCACTGACGTGCAGCCGCTGTGCGAGTCCGCTGACGCCGTCCTCATCGACCGCCCCATCAGCGATCCCGCGCAAGGCTCGCGAGACAAGATCGCCGCGGTGATCCCATTCGCGAGTACCCGGTGCTGAGTCGGGGCGGCATCGGCGGCAGGCGCGGAAACCGGAAGCAACCGCGGCAGCCGGCGACGCGAAGAAGCGAACGTTCGTACGCTTCGGTGTTTGGGCCGGGCAAACCGGGCGACAATAAATCCCCGTCGTCGTGACTCCGAACCACACCCGACCATCGAAGCGTACGTCGCGACTCTGCAAGGCTCGGTACGCCGCGTCGTCGGCAAGACCAGCGGGTCGTGTGGAGTCAGCCGCGGAGACCACTCGTGCGGCGGGCGTCGAGGGTGTGAGGGATGCGGGCACCTACCGAGTCTGCCTTACCGGCGGCCTGCCAACTAGCGGCTTTCGGACCTCGCCGTAGGAAGCGCCCGGGCTGGAGTGATGGGCGCTACCGGCGCTCGTTCGTGCTGAGCGTTTCCGCCACCATGAAAGCTAGTTCGAGGGACTGGATCCGGTTCAGCCGAGGATCACATGCCGTTTCGTAACGGGCTCCCAGATGCTCCTCAAGTACGCCCTCAGTGCCACCCGTGCATTCGGTGACGTCATCACCGGTGAGTTCGACATGCAACCCGCCGGGATGACTCCCCTGGACACGATGCACGTCAAAGAATCCCTGAACCTCGTCGATGACGTCGTCAAATGATCGCGTCTTGTGTCCCGACGCAGCTGCGCGTGTGTTTCCGTGCATTGGGTCGCACACCCACACAACAGGATGATCACTCGCCTCCACTTTGGCGACGAGCCCCGGCAGTACGTCTCGTACCTGCCCTGCGCCCATGCGCGTAATCAATGTGATCCGCCCGGCGATGCGATGGGGATTCAACGTGTCCAACATCGACAACAGATCGTCTGCAGTTGCCGTTGGTCCGACTTTCACCCCAATCGGATTGTTGATGACCGACGCGAAATGCACATGGGCGCCACGCGGGTCGCGTGTCCGCTCGCCGATCCACAAGAAGTGACCTGACACGTCGTACGGCGTGTCCGTACGCGAATCGATTCGAGTCATCGCACGTTCGTAGTCGAGCAGCAACGCCTCATGCCCAGCGAAAAACTCTACCCGACGGAACTCTTCCGGGTCCGCGCCGCATGCGTGCATGAACATCAGCGCACGATCAATGTCCGCCGCCATCTGGTCGTACCGCTGACCTGCCCCGCTTTCACGGACAAAGTCTTGGTTCCACGCATGAACTTGACGCAGATCGGCGTAGCCACCCTGAGTGAATGCGCGGACAAGATTGAGTGCTGAACTCGATGCGTGATACGCGTCAACGAGCCGGCTCGGATCGGGCGTACGCGACTTCTCGGTGAAGGCCAGACCGTTGACTGCGTCGCCGCGGTACGACGGCAACGTCACGCCGTCAATGGTTTCGAAATCGGCGCTTCGCGGTTTGCCGTACTGACCCGCGAGACGACCAATCTTCACCACCGGCAATGACGCGCCGTACGTCAAGACGATGGCCATCTGCAAGACGGTCTTGAGTCGCGCGCGAATTGAGTCGGCCGTGTTGGCTTCGAACGTCTCAGCGCAGTCGCCGCCCATCAACACAAAAGCCTCGCCACGCGACGCACTCGCGAGCCGACTCGTGAGTTGATCGCATTCGCCGGCGAAGACGAGTGGCGGCAAAGAACTCAGCCGCGAAGTCGCCGCGACTAGCTCATCGGCATCGGGCCATTGCGGCTGTTGCAGGACGGGTAGATCAGGCCAACTCAGGAGATCGGACACGCGCTCAGCGTACGGAACACCAAATAATCCTCCACAGCGACTATCCGAAGAAAGACATTGCTTCTTCGTAGCGTGCCCAGGGAACGGTCTTGAGTGTTCCGGTCGCATCGACGAGCGGCACCCGGACGATGTCGGTGCCACGCAAGGCGACCATCTGACCCCACGCACCGTCGTGCGCTGCTTCGATCGCGGCAAGGCCGAACCGAGTTGCCAACACGCGATCGAAAGCCGATGGTGTACCGCCGCGTTGGATGTGTCCCAACACTGTCGTACGCGCTTCCTTGCCAGTTCGCGTTTCGATCTGATCGGCCAACCATTCGCCAATTCCCCCAAGCCGTACATGGCCGAAGGAGTCGAGCTTTTCTGCATCCGCGACCTCTCGACCACCGATCGGCAAAGCTCCCTCAGCAACGCACACGACCGGTGCATAGTGCGACTCGAATCGCGACTCCACCCATCTACAAACCTGGTCAAGGTCGAAGGGAAATTCGGGAATCAAGATAACGTTGGCGCCGCCGGACATGCCCGTGTGCAACGCAATCCAACCCGCGTGACGACCCATCACCTCGATGACGAGCACTCGATGATGTGACTCCGCGGTGGTGTGCAACCGGTCCATCGCCTCGCTTGCGATGCCAACCGCGGTGTCGAAACCAAACGTGTAGTCCGTCGCGGATAAGTCGTTGTCTATTGTTTTCGGCACACCAACAACATTGACTCCGCGCTCGTGCAGCGCGGTCGCAACACCAAGTGTGTCTTCGCCGCCGATTGCGATCAACGCACCGACGCCAAGGTCATCCAGCGTCGTGATGATCCGTTCGACTCCGCCATCCATGCCGATGGGGTTCGTCCGTGAAGAACCAAGGATCGTCCCGCCACGGGGCAAGATGCCTCGTACTTCGGGGACACCCAACGTCATCGTGAGCCCCTCGAGAGGGCCGCGCCAACCATCGCGAAATCCCACAAAGTCGGAGTCGTACTCCTGCACTCCGCGCCGCACGACGGCGCGAATCACCGCATTCAGCCCCGGGCAATCCCCACCACCGGTCAAGACGCCTAGCCGCATCGTCGCTCCCTAAATCGTTGCTCAAGACATGGGTGACGCTAGCGGCCCGGGCCCCTCGGCGCCGTACTCTGCGCAACATGACGTTTTCGATCGTCGCTCGCAGCATTCACGGAACCGACGAGGGGGTTGCCGAGTACGGCGTCGCCGTGGCTTCAAAGTTCTTGGCGGTCGGGGCGATTGTTCCGGCCGCGCTGGCAGACGTGGGTGCGATTGCGACCCAATCGCTGGCGAACTTGCGTTATCGCGCCGACGGTTTGGCGCTTCTCTACGCTGGGCGTTCGGCGCAGGAAACTCTGGATCGACTAACCGCCGACGATGACCAACGCGGCGAGCGGCAGGCTGGAGTCGTCGATGCCCGAGGTGGTTCGGCCAGTTACACCGGCTCTGAGTGCCTCCCATGGGCGGGTGGACGATCGGGGCTGGGCTATGCGATCCAAGGAAACATCCTCACAGGCGCCAACGTGGTTGAGGACATGGAACGCGCATGGTTGGACTCGGATCCAGCGTGGCCGCTGTCGCGGCGAATGCTGGTCGCACTCATCGCGGGTGACCATGCCGGCGGTGATTCGCGCGGGCGGCAGAGTGCGGCAATTTTGGTCGTGACTCCAGGGGGCGGGTACGGCGGCGGAAGTGACGTCGCCGTCGATTTGCGAGTCGACGACCATCCCAATCCCGTTGCTGAACTCGTTCGATTGCTCGATATTCGCGACTTGCTCTTTGGCCGTACCGATCCCGACGAATGCGTGCCGCTCATCAACGACACGCTGGACGACGTCCGCGTTCTCCTTGAGTCACTCGGATTCGACGATCCGCACACCGAACATGCGCTTAGTTCATTCGCTGGAATCGAGAACCTCGAGGAGCGACTCGTCCCAGGCCGAATCGATCCCCTTGTCTACAAGCACTTAGCCGAGTTGGCCGCCCGGGCTCAGCCCTCATGACCATTCTCGCGATCGATGCTGGTACGACCGGTGTCACGGCGCTAGTCGTCGCCACAGATGGCAGGATCGTGTCTCGTGGATATCAAGAGTTCCCGCAACATTTTCCACAAGACGGATGGGTCGAACACGATCCGGCCGAGATTTGGTCGGCAACTCTAACCGCGACTCGACTCGCCATGGAGGGAACGAACGAAACTCCGAAGGCCGTCGGTATTACCAACCAACGTGAGACCGCGGTCTTGTGGGACCGGGAAACCCTGGGTTCCCCACGGCGAGCAATCGTGTGGCAGGACCGACGTACGTCGGCACTGTGCGAACGACTTCGCGAAGCTGGACACGAACCTCGAATCCGCGCGGCGACCGGACTGCGACTCGATCCGTACTTCACAGCAACAAAGTTGAGATGGATCGCCGACAACGAACCACATGTGTGGGCCCAAGTTACGAGCGGCCGCGTCGCACTCGGAACTGTCGACTCGTATTTGATCGCCCGAATGAGTCGTGGCCTGTTTCACATCACCGATCACTCCAACGCGAGTCGCACGTTGCTCTACGACCTGACGACGAATGCGTGGAGTCCTGAACTCTGCGATCTGTTTCACGTGCCAGTGGACGCGCTGCCGGAAATTGTGTCGTCGTACGGCCCAGTCGGAATCACCGACGGACGGACGTTTCTTGGAATGGACCTGCCAATCTCAGGCATCGCTGGCGATCAACAGGCTGCGTTATTCGGTCAGGGCAGATTCGATCCCGGCGGGAGCAAGTGCACCTACGGAACCGGTGCATTCGTCTTGGCCAACACAGGCGACAAGCCAGTCCACTCAGAGTCCAGTCTGCTCACCACCGTGGCGTGGGGGCATCCCGATGGTCGCGTTGACTACGCACTCGAGGGCTCAGTGTTCGTGGCGGGAGCCGCTGTCCAGTGGCTTCGCGATGGACTGGGGATCATCACCAATTCCGCTGAGGCAGAGGCGATTGCGTCGTCAGTTCCAGACAGTGGCGGGGTTGTCTTCGTGCCAGCTCTGACCGGATTAGGGGCACCTGAGTGGGACCCCTTCGCACGAGGAACGATCGTCGGTATCTCACGCGGGACTACGAAGGCGCACATCGTGCGCGCGACCTTGGACGCAATTGCGTTCCAAGTTTCTGACGTCGTGGACTTGTTCGTTGAAGCCGCACAATTGCCTGTCCCGGAGTTGGCCGTCGATGGGGGCGCTGCCAAAAACAATCTGCTCTGCCAACTTCAAGCCGATCAATTACAGATTCCAGTCAATCGCCCGGTAAACCTCGAAAGCACGGGGCTTGGAGCGGCATTCCTCGCTGGCCTGGGAATGAAAGTGTGGTCATCGACGGACGACTTGGAGGCGATCCGAACAGTAGATCGCATCTTTGTGCCCGGTTCGCCCACGCAATCCAGCGATGAATCTCGCTCTCAAGCGCGGCGGGCGTGGAAGTCGGCGGTGCAGCGTTCACGCGGATGGGCCAGCGACTAAGCGCTTGGGCCAGGGCCGCTAGGACGCTTCCGCTTGGGGCGAGTTGTCCGGTTCTTCTCCCGAGGAGCCGACCGCGGCAGTGACCAGCGCATCTCCGACAGGGTCGTTGACTCCCGATTCGCCCGCAGCCAACGCCCGTGCGCTGTCGGCGATAATCAGTTTGGCTCGTTGCGCGTACATGTCGGCGTACTCCTGGCCTGAGAGCTCCATCAACTCATACATCAATTCGTCGGTCATCGACCGCAGGACGAAGCGATCGTTGGCCATGCCGTCATAGCGCGAAAAATCTAGCGGGGCGCCGATCCTGATGCGGACCTTCATGATCCGCGGGATTCGCTTGCCAATAGGTTGAATCTTGTCGGTGTCGATCATGGCAACGGGGATGACCGGGACACCAGCCTCGAGGGCCATCCGCGCGATACCGGTCTTCCCGCGATAGAGGCGACCATCCGGTGATCTCGTTCCCTCGGGATAAATACCTAGCAATGCACCGGTAGCCAGAATCCGGCAGCCAGTGCTGATGGCCGCTTCGGACGCGCGGCCGCCGGTGCGATCGACAGGAACCTGGCCCAGGCCGGTCATCATGACTCGGACCAACCAGCCTTTGAATCCCTTGCCGGTGAAGTAGTCATTCTTGGCCAGGAACGTCAGGCGTCGCTTCATCACCAGCGGTAGGAAGATGGAGTCCGAAAAAGAGAGGTGATTGCTCGCCAAGATGGCCGGGCCATCCGCGGGAATGTGCTCAAGACCCTCGACACTTGGCCGGAACAGGAGCCGGAGCAATGGTCCAAGCAGGATCCACTTGAGGATCCAATAGAGCACCGCGTCCCACCTCCGTTCCGCCTCGTCATCCGTGGGGACCCGGCAACGATAGCCATCCCAGAGGCTCCACGAGTGCCCTGACCACCCAAACGGTCATCGCTGAGCATGGCTGCCGTGCGGCGACGGGGTCCTTCCTCGCGTTTCAGGTCCTCAGCGTGCGACGATCGTCAGGCCCGACGCTGGCCGAGCAAAAAGGCCGGACGACATCGATGACCCTCGGAGGTCCTTGTGGCTTTGCTGCCCGGCGCAGAACCGTTCCAACACTCAGGCGACCGAACAGGTGTACTCCTCATCCA
>JBBRTC010000027.1:0-25430 GCA_038244765.1 Candidatus Nanopelagicales bacterium
ACCTGGGCCCACCACCCCCCCCCGCCTAGTCGACAGTTTTGGGCCCCCGCGGGGCCCCCGGGTCCCAAAAAACGCACGACTCGGCGAAAGGGGGTGAAGGGGTGGGGCTGGGGGCGGGCGTTAGTGACTGAGGTAGCCAAGAAGGTCTTGGCGGGTGATTACTCCGGTGGGTTTGCCGTCTTCGACAACGACGGCGGCATCGGCGGAATGCATCGCAGCGATCGCCGCATCGACCGGCTCCCCCGCACCGACCATTGGAAGCGGCGCTGACATGTGTCCTTCAATCGCGTCGGCCAACGCAGCACGGCCACCGAACAACGCATCGAGTAAGTCCCGTTCCACCACCGAACCAACAACTTCGGCGGCCATCACGGGGGGTTCGGCCCGTACGACCGGCATCTGCGAAATTCCGTACTCCCGCAGGATGTCGATCGCTTCGCGAATTGTTTCGTGCGGATGAGTGTGTACGAGCGTCGGCATCTCGCCGCTCTTGCCGCGCAACACATCTCCGACGGTCCGATCGCGCGACGTTGTCAAGAAACCGAAGTCGGCCATCCAGTCGTCATTGAAAACCTTAGACAAATACCCGCGCCCCCCGTCGGGCAGCAACACGACGACGAGATCGTCCGGACCCGCTCGCTCCGCGACGCGAAGAGCAGCAACCACCGCCATTCCGCACGACCCACCAACGAGCAATCCCTCTTCACGCGCCAATCGGCGAGTCATCTCAAAAGAATCCTTGTCCGACACCGCGATGATTTCGTCGGTCACGTCAGGGTCGAAGCACTCGGGCCAAAAATCTTCACCGACGCCCTCGACGAGGTACGGCCGTCCCGTCCCACCGGAATAGACGGAGCCCTCGGGATCGGCGCCAATGATGCGGACTGTCCCCTTGCTGACTTCTTTGAGATACCGACCCGTCCCACTAATCGTCCCGCCCGTACCTACGCCAGCGACGAAGTGCGTGATGCGTCCCTCAGTCTGCGCCCACAACTCAGGCCCTGTCGTCTCGTAGTGCGAACGTGGATTGGCTGGGTTGGCGTACTGGTCCGGCTTCCAGCCACCCGGGCGTTCGCGCGCAAGTCGATCGCTGACTTTGTAGTACGACCGTTCGTCCTCGGGATCCACAGCGGTGGGACAGACCACGACTTCAGCGCCGTACGCCCGAAGCGTGTTGATCTTGTCTTGCGCCACTTTGTCCGGGCAGACGAATACGCAGTGATAGCCGCGCTGTTGGGCGATCAAAGCGAGACCGATGCCCGTGTTTCCGCTGGTTGGCTCGACGATCGTGCCGCCGGGCTTCAGCAATCCCGCTGCCTCGGCGTCATCGATCATCCGCATCGCGATGCGATCCTTCACCGACCCGCCGGGGTTGACGTACTCCACCTTGGCAACAACCTGCGCAGCAATTCCCGCGCTCACGCGATGGAGGCGTACGAGTGGGGTGTTGCCGATGAGGTCAGTGACCGAGTCATGGATCTGCACGGTTCGCGAGCCTACCCACTCGCGGCGGCCATGATCTAAGGTCGCCGTCGTGACTCGGCGCCCCGCGTACGACATTGCGCCTGGAGTGTGGCGAATCCCGATCGCGGCCGACGACGCCATCAACGCATTCGCCTTCGTCGCCGACGACGGTCAGGTCTCACTGATGGACGCGGGTTTGCCGTACGCCGGAAAGAAGATCGACGCCGGCTTGAAGTACCTCGGCAGCGACACCTCCGAGGTCACCCAGATCTTGGTTACGCACGCCCACAACGATCACGTCGGCGGGGTCGCGCGCGTTGCCAAGGCAAGCGGAGCACCGGTCATATCGCACATCGATGACGCCAATTGGATCCGACTAGGCCAGACACCGCCGATCGACGCGCGAATCAAATTGCGACCGTTGTTGCGTCGCTGGGGCAAATTCCCCGCCGTTGATGTCGCCGAGACATTCACCGACGGCGCGTTGTTGGACATTGCCGGTGGGATTCGCGCGGTTCACACTCCCGGCCACACGCCGGGTCACACGTCGTACTTGCACGAACCGAGCGGCGTACTGATCACCGGCGATGCCGTGCACTTCTGGCGCGGACGAATCCGAATCGGCATCAAGTTTTGGTGCAACGACATCGCCCTCAACGAGTTGAGCGCACAACGCTTCGCCGAGTTGGACTACGACGGGGTTGCGTTTACCCACGGTCCGGAAATTCGGAGCGAGGGCAAGGCCGCGATGTTGAAGTTTCTCGCTTCCCGCCGCTAGCGACACGTTTCACCTACCGGCCGTCGAAGCCGCGTTCCCCGCCCGCATCCTCGAACTCGCGTGTCGTCGAACTCGCATCGTCGCACCCGCCCAAACCACGCCCGGATCGGTGCGTTTCGGTGGAAAGAATTGGGTTGGGTCTCGCTCTTGGGTCATCATGGAGCAATGAGCCGCGCCAGCAACGCCCGTCGAGCCGCGGCGGCGGCTGGTGTTGGCGGTGGTGGATTGGTCGGGCTCGGCGCCCTGGCGTTCGGGGTTTTGGCCGCTCAAGTACGCGTCGCGAAGCGGCGAGTGGGACCGCGTCGCACTGCAACGCCGTACGCCGACGGTCGCTACGGAAGCACCCGCGGCACCTCTTTGCGACTTGTTCTCGTCGGAGATTCAAGCGCAGCCGGTTTGGGCGCAACCGACCCCGGCCGTACATCTGGAGCCTTGCTCGCCTTGTGGCTAGCCGAGGTCTCCGGCCGCCCCGTGAACCTGACCAATGTCGCCGAGGTCGGTGCCGATTCACGCGACCTCGCCGCGCAAGTCGAACGCGCCATGCAACTGCGGCCACACCTCGCGGTCGTGATGATCGGGGCCAACGACGTGACCCACCGCGTGCGTGTCACAACCTCGGTACGGCTGCTGCGCGACGCCGTTACGGCGCTTCAAGACGCAGGATGTGAGGTCGTCGTCGCGACCTGCCCCGACCTTGGCACTGTACGTCCGCTGCCTCAGCCGCTCCGCTGGACCGGACGTCGCTTGTCGCGTCGATTGGCTGCAGCACAGGCGATTGCGGTCGTCGAGGGTGGCGGGCGGGCGGTCATTCTCGGCGATATTCTCGGCCCCGAATTCGACAAGCGCCCCGACGAGATGTTCAGCGAGGATCGATTCCACCCCTCCGACGAGGGGTACGCCGCCGCCGCTGAGGCCCTCGCACCGTCGGTATTCGCAGCGCTGGGGATCGCGACCGACGGGCACTCACCGAGCGACGATCCCGGCGGCGCGCCGATGGAATTGGCGCTGGCCGCTGTCGAAGCCTCGGACACCCCGGGATTGGAAATCAGCGCTGTTACATCGGAACGCTCGGATGGTCGCCCCATCCGTGCACGACTTCGGTGGCGCGCGCGGCGTAGACCTCAAACCGACGAAGCCGCGGCGGTTGCCCCGCCCGATACCGGCTCCCCCTCTGATCACGCGAGCCTGATTCCGTAAGTCACCCCGAGTTCGTAAGTCACCCCGAGTTCATAGCCGCAATCGCAACTCGCGACATTGACGCACCGCGTCGATGAGGGTCGCGGTGATCGCAGCCTCGTCGACTCCGGACTGACGCGCCGCTTCGCACGTTGTGAGCAGTTCGCGGCCAAGAACGACGACCTGATCTCCGGCGTACACTTCGCCCAAGTACGGCACGACCCTTCGACGGTGCGTCGTCGTCCCTCCGTTCAAGTCCGCCGCGCTCGGGTCCGCGAGGCCATGCGCGGCATCGGCGAGTCCTTGGGCCAACTCGTGAGCCAACTTCGCCGCTGAGGCGCCCCCTTCTCGAGCCGCACCGAGCGAGTCCAGCGACATCGACCTCAGCCGATCCCCCAGGCGACGGATCTCGGCCACCAGTGCGACGGTCGGGTCACCGCCGAAGCCGGAGTCAGCAGAGTCAGCGGAATCGGTGGAATCGATGGAATCGGTGGAATCGATGGAATCGGTGGAATCGGTGGAATCGGTGGAATCGGTGGAATCTGACACGGTCGCAGCCTAGGTCGGGTGCGGCGTACCGGGACCGAGAATGCCTTCGTACGACGTCCAAGATCATTGTTTGAGGTACAAACCTGAAGTTTAACTGCGGGTTTGTACCTCTAAGGCGATTCTGTGGGCCGAGGGGCGGATGGGGGGAAGGGGGGTGACCGGGCGGTCAAACCGGACTACCGTGACGGCACCCCGCGGAGGTCAAGTCCGCGGGGCACAGCGTCCCCTGCGGCCCTCTCATGACTTGGAGATGCGCATGACATTGCACCACTCCGAAGAAACCCACCGTCAGCTCGTCGAGCGGATTCCGGCTTCGACCGGTCGCGAGCTATCGGAGTGGTTTCAAACCCTGGAGGACGGACCGGCGTTCTCCCGCTTTGAAGACAAGGTCAACTGGCTCCGCGACGAATTTGATCTCTCACATGGCCAGGCCACTGCGATAGTGCACGAAGCAGACATGGTCAAAGCTGCGAGGCGTACGGGCTAGTTGCCCGCATCGCATCACAGCGGTCACCTCCCACAACGCACGCGCGCTGTCGGTGCGCGCAACCCGCGTGCCGCAGCGTTTGTCCGAAACACCCCCAAATCGGGACATACGCAAGGCCCGCACCCAATGAGTGCGGGCCTTGCGTATGTCAGGGCTAGCGGTTTGAGGACAAGATCGCCAAAAGCCGCAGAAGCTCTAGGTACAACCAAATCAATGTCACGAGTAGGCCAAACGCCATCCGCCACGATTCACGCTCGGGCAGACCCTGCGCGATGCCTTGTTTGACCATCTCGAAGTCCAATGCCAGCGAAAACGCGGCAAGGCCGACACCGACGACGCACAACAAGATGCCGAGGCCACCAACTCCGTAGAAGCCCCAGCCGCCACCGACGCCAAACAGAGCGGACACGAAACTGATCAACGCGATCGCGCCGTACGACACCATCGCGACGATCATGGCCTTGACGAAAGTCGCGTTGACCTTGATGATCTTCGTTTGGTAGAGCGCCAACATGACGGCGAAGGCAACCAACGTTCCGAGGATTGCCTGCTGCACCAAGCCTTCGTAGTTGTTCGCAACAGCGAGGGTGTTGTAGAAGTACGAGATTCCACCGAGGAAGAGACCTTCGACGGCGGCGTACGCCAGCACGAGCGGCGGGTTGACCTTGCGCATCAGAGCGTTGGCGAAACCTAAGCCGAGGCCGACGATCATGGCGACCCACATGATCCATGGCGCGTTGGGCGTGATGTTCCAACCCACAATTGCCATCGCGATCGTGATCGTCAGGCAGATACCGGTCTTGATCACGACGTCATCGAGAGTCATCCGGCCAGTTACAGCAGAGGGACCGT
Organism: Candidatus Nanopelagicales bacterium; assembly: GCA_038244765.1. Classification (GTDB taxonomy): domain Bacteria; phylum Actinomycetota; class Actinomycetes; order S36-B12; family JBBRLC01; genus JBBRLC01. The sequence goes on from JBBRTC010000027.1 coordinate 5,307, forward strand.
TGTACATCTCTTGCAGTTGCGCGGCCGTCATTTGATCGGTGGCTGCCGCTCCTGCGGTGCCCGCAGACGCGTAGGCCGAGCGGCCCTCGTCGTAGGCGAAGCCTGAACCCTGCGGTTGGCCGATCTTGGACAACACGGGATTCTTGGTCTGCATGTCACTCCTTTTTCAGCGGAACTTGCGTATTGATACTTGTCAGATCTACCCAAATACATATCCACGCTAACCCAAAATCGGTGCCCCGACACATCGCGATCCGGTGATCACGTCAATTTCGCGCAGAGCAAACTCGTGAAGTGTGCCCGGAGCGGGATTTGAACCCGCACGCCGTGAGGCCGGGCGGTTTAAGCGCCCTGTGTCTGCCGATTCCACCATCCGGGCCGGTCTCAGCCCCAGTGGAGGGGCTCCGGTAAGTATCGCGCGGCGGTCTCGCTCGGCACGCACCGACCGCGCCTACAGGTAGGTCTTTCGCGGGTAGACAGCGTGTGCTCCGGCCACGCGATCGAGAAAGAGGGCCCCATCGAGGTGATCGAGTTCGTGCTGAAGTGCTCGCGCCTCAAATGCGTCGGTCTCGATTTCGACCTCCTCAGCCGTTGCGGGCAAAAAGCCGCGCACAACGAGTTTGGCCGCGCGTTTGACGTCACCGGTGAAGTCCGGCACTGACATGCAACCCTCGCGACCCTTTTCGTTTCGAGACGAGCTCACGACGTAAGGGTTGATCAACACGAACTCACCATGTGACGTACGCGCTTTGGGGTGGGCCGACACGTCTAACGAGAACAAACGCCAACTCACCCCAACTTGGTTTGCCGCTAGTCCCACGCAACCGGGCGATACGCGCTGAGTGGCGATGAGGTCCGCCGCCAGTTGTACGACCGCGGGGTCGGAGGAATCGACGTCGACGCACGGCGTCGACAATTTCGCGTGCGGCGCGACGAGCACAGGAAGGACGCGGCCCACGGGCAGCTCGGGCATGACCACCCGACCGTCGACGACTCGACTCACTGCTCAATCTCCGCAATGACAGTCGAGACGAACCGGCTCACAACACATCCGGCTCGACGCGAAAGAGGTGTGCGTCGACCCCGATCGCGTCAGCAGTCGAGTGCAGGTGCGTGTTGAGAGAGTCCAGATCCGCATCGGCAGGGAATTCGACTTCTGCGGTCAGCAGGTACAGATTCGTCCCGAGCCTTGTTGTCAGGTCTGTCACGTTGCCGCCGTGATCGGCGACGACACGTGTCACGGCCGACACAATGCCCGGGCGGTCGGCGCCGTGCACCGACAGAAGAAATGACTGTCCCGGGGCGCCATCGGGTTGCCGCTCCGGCACTGGCAGCACCGAGACGACAAGACCCTCATCTCGAAGCGAAGCGACACGTGACTCGATGTCTTCGGCAGACGTCTCCGTATCGACGATCAGAGTCCAGGCGAAGTGACCGCGCAAGAGCGTCATTGACGAGTCCTCGAGGTTCCCGCCAAGGTCCGCCAGGGCGCCCGTTACCTCGGCGATGATGCCGGGACGGTCATGGCCAAGGACGGTAAGCGCCAACACACTCATGATCCGAGCCTAGGACGCGACTTCCTCATCGCCGCGCGCGGCCGACTCAAACGCACGGAAAGGTTCGTGCATTCCCCACAGCGAGGTGATGTCGCGACTGAAGAAAAAGGCAAGTGTCCAGTCCGTCACGACCGCGACTTTGCGTTGCAGTGTCGGTACCCGGCTCATGTGATAAGTGCGATGCATGAACCACGCCGGAAAGCCACGAAGTCGAAAGCCAAACACCTGGGCGGCACCCTTGTGCAAACCCAAAGCCGCCACCGAACCCGCGTTCTTGTGTCGGTACTCCTTTGTTTCTTTGCCGCGCAACGACTTCACGATGTTCTTCGCGAGCACAGTGGCTTGGCGTACCGCGTGCTGAGCGGTCGGGAGGCAATACTCTCCTGGCTGGGTTAGGTCCGGTACGGCACACGCATCGCCGGCACCCCAGGCACTGTCGACACCTTCGACGCGAAGGTCCGTCCGGCAGCGCAACCGGCCTTGCTCATCGATGGGAAGGTCCGTACTTCCCAACATGGGATGCGCTTTCACTCCGGCGGTCCACATCAAGGTGTCCGAATCGAATTCCGTGCCGTCACTGAGCACGATGCGTCCGCCGACGCACGAGACCAATCGAGTATTGAGTCGCACATCAATGCCTCGACTACGCAACTGGTCCAACACATAGACGCCCAATTTGGGGCCGACCTCAGGAAGGATGTGATCGCTGGCCTCGACGAGCACCCACCGCAAGTCTCTGGCGTCAATGTGACGGTAGAAGCGCGTGGCGTAACGGGACATGTCCTCGAGTTCGGCCAAGGCCTCAACGCCGGCGAAACCCGCACCCACCCCCACAAACGTCAAATTCCGCTGGCGGATTGCTTCATCGCGCGTTGATTCAGCAATGTCAAGGCACTCGATCACCCGATTGCGAAGTTGAATCGCCTCCTCCACGTTCTTGAATCCCGTGCCCCACTCGGCCAGACCGGGGATCGGCAACGTCCGCGAGATGGAACCAACCGCCATCACCACAATGTCGTAGGGGAGTTCGTAGGCATCACCCTCGAGAGGTTCGACAACGACAACTTTGTCCGCGTGGCGTACTCGGCGCACCCAACCCGTGATGACTTCGGCGTTCTTCAGAGTCGGGCGAAGCGGGACAACAGTGTGTCGAGGTTGAATTGATCCGGCCGCGGCCTCCGGCAGAAACGGTTGATAGGTCATGTACGACCGAGGGTCGATGATCGTCAACGTCGCTTCGCCCCGTCGAAGCAACTTGCGCAACTTCATCGCGGTGAAGAGACCCACGTAGCCACCACCCACGATCACAATTCGTGGGGGAGCTGCTGGCGCGCTTGGTGACGGCGATGGTGAGGCTGGCGCATCACTTGCTGTCCGTGGGTCGGAGGGGTTCATGCTTCGAAACTACCCGCAGCCAATTGACTTAAGGGTACGGACCCTGAGTTGAACTGCAGGTTCGTACCTCAAACTACGATCTTGAGCGCGCAATCTCGGTGACGCGGGCGAAAACCTCATCCAGCATCGGCTCGGTGAGCTTGCCGGTGAACGTGTTCTGTTGGCTCGGGTGGTACGACGCGATCGCGACCATCTCGGTCTTCCCTCGCGACAGTCGTACTTCCACGCCATGACCAAAACGCGGACGCGGTTTTGGTACGGCCCACCCAAGAGTCGTCACCGCAGTGAGCAACGAGGACCAGGCAAAGGAACCCAGGGCCACGCAAACGCGCAACGTCGGCGACACGATGTCGATCTCGCGGCGCAACCAGGCGGCACACACGTCGCGCTCGAGAGTGGTCGGCTTGTTGTCCGGTGGCGCGCAGCGCACGGCGGCAACCAAGCGAGTATCGATGAGTTGTTGTCCATCGCTCGCATCCGTCGAGGACGGCTGAGACGCGAGTCCTGCCCGGTGCAGCGCCGCGAACAACCAATCTCCGCTTCGGTCCCCGGTGAAAATGCGACCAGTTCTATTCCCACCATGCGCCGCGGGAGCCAGTCCAACCACGAGCACACGCGGCTGCGGAGGGCCCCAGCCAGCAATCGGTCTGCCCCAGTACTGCTCAGTTTCGAAGGACTTACGCCGATCCCTTGCAACATCCTCGCGCCACTGCACCAAACGCGGACAAGCGCGACAGACCGCGACGCAGGCATCCAGACTGGCAAGGTCAGCACTCTTCGCGGCGAGAGCCACCACATCGTCGGGATCACGAGCAACGGGCGTCCCGGCGTCCGAAGGGTCGCCGGGCCATCCAGTGCCGGGTCTGACCGGTTCACGCGCAGCGGGCCGAACCGGCATTAACTCAACGTATGACTGAAAAGTTCGACCGTGCGATCGAAGGCGAGATCGGCGTACGCCGCGTCATAGACCTCGGCACGATCGTCGTTGAAGAACGCGTGTTGGCTGCCGGGGTACTCGAAGATCTCCACGTCGCCGCCGGAGTCGCGAATCACCGTGGACAATTTCTCGATCATCGGTCCGGCCTGACCCTCGTCGGACTCTGCTTTGTGGATCATCGCGAACTTGCCCGAATACTTGGTCCAGTCCGGGTGATAGTCCGGCCACGGTGTCGCGGGGTAGAAATCACTGGTCGCGACGACGTGTTCGCTTGCTGTCCCGGCAAGTAACGCAAGCCCACCGCCCATGCAGAAGCCGACCGTCCCGACTTTGTCGCTTGTCACATCGGCGCGAGACACCAGGTACGCCGCAGCACCAGCGATGTCGCGAACTACTTGATCGATCTTCAAACCCATCATCAACTTCTGGGCTTCGTCGGGCTCAGTGGTGCGCGCACCTCGGTAATGATCGGGTGCGAGCGCGACGAAACCGGCCGCAGCGAATCGATCGGCGGTGCGTTCGATGTGCGGGACCAAGCCCCACCATTCCTGAATCACGATCACCGCAGGTCCATGGCCGGACTCTGGAATGGCGAGGTAACCCGAACACGCGCCACCGTTGCTCGCGAACGTCACCATGTCGCCCATGCGCGCCACCCTAACCTCGCTCGACCTGACTCCACGCGATGCCGTCGAGGATGTCGTGCTCGGACACAAGAACCTCCTTGGCACCAGTGGCTTCCATGATTCGACGCAAGACCAACGCGCCCGCCCCGATGACGTCCACGCGACCGGGATGCATCACCGGGAGCGCAGCACGCTGGGCTCGGGTCATCCCTAGCAACTCGTCGGATACTCGGCGTACTTCGTCAGCCGAAATCACGCTTCGATGGATCTTGGACGAGTCGTACGTCTTCAGTCCTAACGAAAGCGCCGCAACTGTTGTGACGGATCCGGCAAGTCCCACCAGCGTGGACGGCGTTGCAAAACTCACGACCCGACCCGCGGAGGCGATGGCGTCATCGATGTCCGCAGTTGCGGTTTGGATTTGCGAGACTGTGGGCGGGTCGTCGCGAAGGTGGCGCTCGGTCATGCGCACGCATCCGATATCAACACTGACCGAGGCCTCGGGAGCAGCAGTCCCCAAGACGAATTCCGTTGATCCGCCGCCGATATCAACCACGAGGTACGGAGCGCGACGTGCCGATGCCGCCGAACCAACGCCCCTGTCGTCAGCAGACGGCTGAACCAACTCGCGAGTTGCGCCACGGAACGACAATGCGGCTTCTTCGTTGCCTGAGATAATTTCGGGCACGACACCAAGGCGGGCCAAGACACCGGCTTCGAATTCCTCTCGGTTCGACGCATCCCTCGACGCGGACGTCGCGACAAAACGAACGCTCGCCACTGACCGGTCGCCAATCACGGACGCGTACTGATCACACGCGACAAAAGTGCGAGCGAGCGCCTCGCTGGAGAGCCGCCCGGTTCGATCGACCCCTTCACCGAGACGAACGATTTCCATTCGACGATCGACGTCTATCAAAGAACCCGCGACGGGATCCACATCAGCGATCAACAGTCGAATTGAGTTGGTACCACAATCGATTGCAGCAACTCGCGTGCTGCTCAACGGTTCTCCTCGTCAACGACACGCATCACACACGGACCATCAGATCCCCAGTCGCTCAACATCGAAAGCGCCTCATCGCCGAATGGATTGACGCCGGCACCTACCGCCAGCGAATGTCCAACTAACACGTGCAAACACTTCACCCTGTTCGGCATTCCGCCTGCAGAAATTCCGGTGATTTCAGGAACCGAATCAATGGCTTCGCGCCGTCGCAGGTAGTCCTCGTGAGCAGCCTCGTATGCCTGTCCCAATAACTCGTCCAAGCCGAGGCGGTCTTGCATCTCGCGCATCAGGCCATCCGCCTCCAGGGTGCTTACGGCGGACGTGGCGCGCGGGCAGGTCAAGTAGAAGACCGTGGGGAATGGGGTGCCATCGGGCAAACGAGGCGAAGTTTCAACGACGTCGGGTAGTCCACATGAGCAACGATGCGCGATCGACAAGACGCCGCGCGCCAGTCGGCCGAGCTGCGCACTCACCAGCGCGATGTCATCCGACGTCGGAACCATACGAGTGACCGACGGCCCTTCGGTGGAGGAATCGGCGCTGGGGTCAAGCGGGGTCATAGCAAGCCACGTTACCGAGGCGCGTCAGGCCGTACCGAACTCACCTCGGGGGCCGTGGCGCTGCCGTCCGCAGCCTGAACGCTCCCCCAGAGGGTCGAGTACCACGGCTGCGCCGACACGGCGGAATTTTCGACTCCCGACTTTGATCCCGGGGCCGGCGCGGCCTGCGGATCCAACACGACGTAGCCGATTTCGCCTGGAAGCACGTAGTGAAGACGGTCGCGGACCAACGCAGTGACGTACGCCGGATCCTTCAGCCTCGTCAACTGGTGCTGTAGGTCCGCAACTCGCGCCGCGCGGGCGGCGTTTTCGTCTTGCAATGCGCTGAGTTCGGCTCGCTGAGCAAACCAATCCCGAACCGGAAGTGCCAGCGTCACGACAATGACCCCGAGACTGATGAGCACGACAAACGCACGACCCGTGAGCGAGGAATTTCCCTTGCGTGCAGCACGAGCTTCGCCCTTGTCGGAATCCGCATCGGTACCGGCGTCAAGGGATCGTGCTGTGGCTCGGCGCACTACCCGCGCGCGGCGTGCGGCCGCGTCACGACCAGGCCCGGGGGAAGACGAGCGGGAAGTCACGAGCGACAGTGTTGCGGCTCAGCCGACAAATCTGGCGAAGGCGCTCCGACCCGCGTACCGAGCCGCATCACCGAGTTCCTCTTCAATCCTGAGCAATTGGTTGTACTTGGCGACTCGCTCCGAGCGCGCAGGCGCGCCGGTCTTGATCTGGCCACAGTTCGTCGCAACTGCGAGATCGGCGATGGTGGTGTCCTCGGTCTCGCCGGAGCGATGACTCATCATCGAGGTGAAACCGCTTCGAGTAGCGAGCCCGACAGCGTCCAACGTCTCGGTCAGAGTTCCAATTTGATTGACCTTCACCAGCAGCGAATTGGCCGCGCCCTCGGCGATTCCTCGTGCGAGTCGCTCAGGGTTGGTCACGAAGAGGTCGTCGCCCACGAGTTGGACTTTGTCGCCAAGTTGTTCAGTGATGTGAACCCAACCCGACCAGTCGTCTTCGTTGAGCGGATCCTCGATCGACACCAACGGGTAGGACGCCACCAGTTCCGCGTAGTACGCCGACATCTCCTCCGCTGTCTTCTTAGCTCCTTCAAACGCATACATGCCTTCGCTGAAAAACTCCGACGCGGCGACGTCAAGGGCGAGAGCGACGTCCAAACCGAGCGCGAAGCCGGCGGATTCGATGGCCTTGGCAATGAGGTCGAGCGCAGCCCGATTTGAGGACAGGTTTGGTGCGAAACCACCCTCGTCGCCGAGTCCGGTTGCATAGCCACCAGCCCTCAGCACGGCCTTGAGCGAGTGGTAGACCTCCGCACCCCAGCGGAGTGCTTCAGAAAATGTGGCCGCACCAATCGGGGCGATCATGAATTCTTGAATGTCGACATCGGTGTCTGCATGAGCGCCACCATTGAGGATGTTCAGCATGGGGACGGGCAGGAGATGTGCGTTCGGTCCACCGACGTAACGAAAGAGCGGCAGGTCCGCGGAATCCGCTGCTGCACGGGCCGCGGCAAGCGAGACACCGAGGATCGCATTCGCACCGAGTCGGGATTTGTTGGGCGTGGCATCCAGATCGATCATCGTCTGATCAATGAGCCGCTGATCGGCGGCCTCCAGGCCATAGATAGCTGGCGAGATTTCTTCCTCTACTGCCGCCACGGCCCGAAGCACGCCCTTGCCGCCGTACCGATGATCGCCATCGCGGACCTCGGCGGCCTCGAAGGCGCCCGTCGACGCACCGGATGGCACAGCGGCCCGAGAAACGGTCCCATCATCCAGCGCTATCTCAACTTCAACCGTGGGATTGCCGCGCGAGTCGAGGATTTCGCGTGCAATGACAACTTCGATGCTGGACATGGGATCTCCGAGACACAAGAACACGCTGGCCGATTTGAGTTCCCGACCCTACTCGGCGACTCGGTGCCACCGCGCGTGACGCCGTTCACCCGTTTGGCCTAGTCAACTGAAGAAGGGGGCATGAAAACCCCGACTCAGAAACTGCGCTCTCAGGTGCGCGAGGCGATTGAGCGGAGGACTCCGCTCTCAGAAGAGGTCAGGAGCCCCGATGTCAGACACCAACGGCGTGCCAGAAGACGGCAACGCGACGACTCCTCCTCCCGGTGACCCTTACGCACAGTGGCTGCCCCCCGCTGGTCAGCCCGTACTTGGTCAGCCCGTCGTTGGTCCCACCGAATACCTGACACCTCCGGGGGGCGCGACAATGCTTCTTCCGGGCGTTCCGGTCGTACGCAAGTCACGTCGTACGCGTCTCATCGCGGCGTCGGTTGCCCTGGCACTGCTCGCCGGAGGTGGCCTTGCGGTCGCGAAGGCCCTTGCTGGTGACGGTGCCCAGCCCGACGATGCGCTTCCCGCGGACGTCGTCGCGTCCTTGCGAATTGACGGCGATCCGCCGGCTGGCCAAAAGGTCGCGGTCGCGCGCTTCGCGATGAACTTCAAAGACTCGGGTGTGACCGGCAGCGACGATCCGATCGGGCAGCTGTTCGAGAAATTGTTCAGCAACTCATCCAACGTGTCGTACGCCGAGGACATCAAGCCGTGGATTGACAAGCGCATCGCCGTCGCCGTACGGATTGACCCTGCTCACCGTGACGATCTTTCGACGGCGTACCCGCTAGTGATTGTTGCCTACAAGGACGAAGCAGCGCTGCGTCAACACATCGACAAGGTTGTGAAGGCCACCTCGTCTGGCCAGAAACCAGCGGGCTACGCAATAGCCGATGGATTCGTGACGTTCTCCGATACGACCGAACACGCGCAAGCGTCGGTTGCCGACGCGAAAACCTCGCCGTTATCGCAGTCCGCCGCATACAAGTCAGCGCTGGACACGGTAGGCGCCGACTCGATCGTATTCGGTTGGATTGCGTACGGAAAGTTGCACGACGCGTTGGTGGCTCAACTCAACAAGAGCGGTTCCGGGCTGGGAGCGACGACCCTCGGCGGGGGCTCGGCGACGTCACTGCTGTCGGGCTTAGGCACTGGCAAAGTTGATGCCGACGCAACCATTTCCGTGGCGATGCGCGCCGGTTCGAACTACGTCGAGACCGTCGTTGACGCGTACAAACTCGATGCGTCGTCTGCCGCTGCTACCGCTCCCCTCGGGGACGCACTCACCAAGCAAAGTGCTGGCAATGCGGTCGTAGTCGGCGTCGCCGGGCAAGATCAAGGACTCACGCGGGCACTCGATCAACTGGACAAACTCTTGGCTGAACAAGGGTCAGCGGCGAGCGCGTCGTCGTTCGGTCCTGCTGAGAATCTCTCCTTCACCGTGGATGGGCTCCTGGAGAAGGTGGGGCTCACGCGCTCCACGCTTCGGCTGATTCTCGGCAGCAGGCTCGTCGGTTCTCTCGATGGAAGTCTCGGTGGCGCACTCGCGGTGACCACGACCGACGGCTCGGGGGCAGTCGATGCGCTGACGTCGGTACTGCATCACGTCGAATCCCTCACCAACGGCGAATTCAACGCGGCCTCGGCACTGCGTGGGTTGCACATGCAGACCACATCTGATGGCTACGCGATGGGAACCACTTCGAGTGCGGTCGACAAACTCGCGAACCCCCTCCCGCCGTATCTCGGTGATGACTCCGTGTTCAACGTGGCACTCCCAGACGCCTCGCGAGCCGTGTTCGCGATCTATGCCAACGTCGACAATGTGGACTCGAACCTGCGCGATCAATTCAGCGGCGGACCGAATTCCGCCAACCTCAAGCCACTCCAAGCGGTCGGTTTGAGCGCGTCCCAGGATGGCCAGCACACCCAGGTGCGTCTCCGGGTCGTCGTCCGCTAGCCACCCTCCGTTACCGGCAACGGGTGGATTTGGGGCTAGACATGTGACTTATTGGTCACCTATGGTCCGGGGGTGGATGAGGTATTTCGTGCCCTCGCCGATCCGACCCGACGCAACTTGCTCGACGAGTTGTTCCGGGCCGATGGACAGACATTGAGTGCGCTCGAGGCGCGATTTTCGATGTCGAGATTCGGGGTCATGAAGCACCTCAAACAACTTGAAGAAGCAGGCCTGATCGTCACCAAACGACACGGCCGCGAGAAGTTGCATTTCTTGAACCCCGTCCCGATTCGACTCGTCCATGACCGATGGGTGAGCAAGTACGCCGAACCCTGGGTGGCGACGCTCAGTGACCTCAAGACCAACTTGGAGCGCACCATGGAAAAGGTTTTCGAGATCTACATCAAGACCACCCCCGAGCGACTGTGGGAAGCCATCACCGACCCAGAGATTCGGGCCAAGTACAACTTCGGGATGGGGGCGATTTCCGATTGGACCCCGGGTTCTCGCTTCGAAATGGGTCACCCGAATGCGCAGGGTCTGCTCGGTGAAGGCGTGAACCTGGAGGTCGACCCGCCACGACGCTTGGTCCAGAGCGCAGTGATGCTATTCAGCGACGAAGCAAAGGCGGAGGGTGTCTCCCGGGTCACGTGGGAGATCACTCAGATCGGCGACTCCTGCTGCCTGACGGTGACGCACGACGAGATGCGCGACGGCGCGAACTCTCAGATCTACGGCGGCTGGTCGATGATCCTTTCCGGGCTGAAGACGTGGCTCGAGACCGGTGAACTTCTCACGACGCCGGGCTCGCAGCTTTATGTCTGATCGAGGTGCGGCGAAGCACCCTCCGGACGGTGGCTAGAACGCAGAAGAGGGCAGACCCAACAGAGCCCGCAGGTGGCGTACGGGAGGCGAACCGTGCGCCAGCATCGCGTCGTGGAGTTCTCGATCGCTCCATTGCGGATTCAGTATTCGCAAGTCCGCAGCGATTTCGCGCACACCGAGATAGCCGACGTAGTACGTCGACAGTTGTGTTGACGTGAGCAACGCTCGACGCCACTTTCCCGCCGCTTCGCCCTCTTCTTGATGACCTCGACGGATCATCAAGTCCATGCCTTCTGCTTCGGTCATGTCATGGCAGTGGACGCGTACGTCAAGGATGGTGTTGATGATCATGCGGAGCTGCATCTTCAGCTGATGCATCCGTAGCGCGAGGTTGTCGGCACCTCGGTAGCCACGGGCAACCATCAACTCCTCCGCGTACACCGCCCACCCTTCAACAAACGGTCCGCTCCAAAAGGCGTCTCGCACGCGAGTCGACGCGATCATCCGACGGGAGTGGGCTAGTTGGAGTACGTGGCCGGGCATCGCCTCGTGAACCGTGAGGTTGTGTAGCAAGTGTCCGTTGTATTCACGGTAGAAGGACTCGACCCGATCGGCTGGCCATCCCGCTGGTGTCGGCGATACGGCAAAGAACGTTGGCAACGAGGCAGTCTCGAGTGGGCCAGGCGGATCGCAATATGCAACTGCCACCCCTCGATGAATCTCGGGCATTTCGATGATCGATACGGGATCGTCAAACACAGTGACGAGGTCATGCTCTCTCACGAACTCTGTTGTCGACTGCATCGCATCCGCACAAAGTGGCAAGACGATCTCATCGGTGACCGGAGCAGCGAGCGCGAGCGCGAGCAGAGTGCGGCCGACGAGATCGCCCGTGTCCCCCGCCTCCCCACTGAGATCAATTGCGGTCGCGAATAGTTCGTCTTCCACCCGATCCAGGTCTAATTCCGCGCGTGCCAGCAGTTCGTCCGGGGAGACGGTCGAACCCATCGTCATCCAGAGCTTGGCGGCGTACAGTTCCGCGCCGAGTCGTGGATTCCCTTCTGCGGACTCGAGTTTCTCCTCCAACCAACGCCGATGCTCTTCGAGTGCCTGCACCGCTGACAGTCGAGCGATCTCGAAAGCGGGGTCGAGGCCCGCGACCGTCTTAGCAAGGGCTGGCACCTCATCGGTCAGCAGATGAATGGTTCCCCCGAATTGACCGATCGCGGTCTCGACATGGACGCGCGGCATCTCGCCCAGGGAATCGCGGGAATCTTGGAGCGCTTGCGGTATCTGATCGAGTCGCGCACCCAGTGATCCCAAACGAACGTCGAGCGGCGCATGTTCGCGGGACGTCAATTGATAAATCGCCGTGCCCGGGTTGGCGACAAGCGGATTCCAGGCAAACTCACGCAGTCGATCGAGCTGAAATTGTGCCGACAAGAGACTGTCGCGCAAGATTTCCAGATCGGCGCCATTGTCTGTCGACAGCGCGGTGTCATCAATGGCATCCAATTCGGTCAGCGCCGCTGCAATCGCCTGAGATTGCCTCGCTCGACCCGTTTCGCTGGAGTCACTGAGCCGGTGCTCGAAGCGGTGATCACCCAGCGAACTCGCCCACTCCGGTTCGAGTTCAAGCAGCATGTGAAGGACTCTGTCTGCCAGTGCCACAAATCGGGCATCCGCATCCACTTCTGGAAAATCCATGCGTGGACGCTATCGACATTCGTCCACCGACTCCAACACACCTACTCCAGTGAGACGTGATCAGGTGAGGCGTGATCCTTTGAGACCAAACTGGGCTGAGACTTACTCTGCGGCGCGAACGCGATCAGCAAAACGATGGACCGACGAACGCAGTGCCATCTCGGCGTCCACCCCTCCTTGACGTGCCTTCCCGACCAGGACCAAGAACAGATCGCCCCACGCCTCGACGTCTCCGTAAGGCGCGTCAACTGGACCCAATGAATTGCCCAGAGGAAGCAGGGACTCGACATCGACTCCCGCGCGCTCGCTGCGATCCAGGACCTTTGCAGACAATGCGAGTGACGGCATGGTCATCGGGATGCCGTCTATTGCCGAGGCACGCGCCTTTTCTGTTTTCTTAAGCGCTGCCCAGTTCGCCTCGACATCTCGCGCACCGTCGACATCGACGTCGGCGAAGACATGCGGGTGACGCCGGATGAGTTTGTCGGTGATACCGACTGCCACGTCGTCGATGGTGAATGGCGACGTCGCATCTTCTTCTGCAACACGAGCGTGAAAGACAACCTGCAGCAACAGATCACCGAGCTCTTCGCGTAGGGCCAGTTGATCGCTGCTCTCGATCGCGTCGATCGTCTCGTAGGTCTCCTCGAGTAGGTACGTCACAAGTGACGCGTGAGTTTGTTCAGCGTCCCACGGACATCCTCCGGGTGACCGAAGTCGATCCATGATCGCGACGAGTTCGCGAAGCGAGTCTGGCGACCCGACCACTTCCGCGTCAGGCGTCGACACGGAGGCAGGCTGGGTCATGGAGTTACCGGTGCCGGGAAGCCCGTTGGGGGCGCTGTGGCAGCGGGCGCGACCACCGTCGAGAGGTTGTTCGGCACAGGCCCCAGGTTGAGTTGCTTCGCGTCCCACGTTCCGTAACGCGGACTGATGCGAATATCGAGCTCTTTGGACAGCGCCCCTAAATAGAGCCCCACGGCATCCACCTGTGCCTGGCCGGTTTGGCCTGGCGCCAAGGATCGCGCGAGCGTTTGCTCGATCAACACGTCACGAGCGAAGGAAGGAATCGCTGACGGTGGTACGCCGCGCTGCGAAGCGAGTCCGGCTTTCAACGCATCAGCCCCACCTTGCTGTTCAGCTGTTGCGATCTCGCGATCGACGTCGCCGGCCGTCACCACAATGTTGCGGCGCTGAGCTGCGACGGCCAACAATTCCGACGTCACCAGCCGAGTCAGATTTTGCTGGGTCAAGGTGGCCACTGGGACGGGATTTTGCTTCAGGTCAACCAACGCCGTTTGGGTTTCAGTTACCGCATCGTCTAGAGACGCATTCGACACGCGGGCATCACCAACAACGCCAGCGGCGCCGGGCAATTGCGCGGAACAGCCAGTGGCAAGTAGTGCCACCATGGTCAAGCCGGCAAACTTCTTGGCCCGGCTGGAGACTGTCACCTCGATGGATCCCTTCACGAAAATCGACGTCGGACACATGACGGGTACTAACTCGCGACGCTAGTCGAGGCTAGTCGAGCAGCACGGTTTCGATCAGGTCTTGGACCCACTTCATTAAGTCCAGATCCCGAAGTGGAACCCCACCGACCCGTGCGGTAGTCGGTCGTGGCACGAGGATCGTACGGACGGCGGGCTTGACGATGGATCCCGGGTAGAGCCGACTCACGCGCAGCGATCGCGATTCAGCGAGCTCTACCGGCGAGAAACGGATGTTGTTGCCAGCCGCGACCACTTCGCTCAGCCGCGCCCGTGCCGCAACAACGCGAAGCCGCGCGACCGCCACGAGATTGGTGACCGGTTCCGGCGGGGATCCATATCGGTCGGTGAGTTCTTCCACGGCCGCATCCAGGTCGGCGTCGCTGTGCGCAGCCGCGAGAAGCCGGTAGGCCTCGAGCCGAAGTCGTTCCTCGGCGATGTACTCGTGCGGAAGGTGGGCGTCAATGGGCAACTCGACTCTGGTGTCGAGGTGTTCGGCTTCGGCCATTCCGCCGTCGCGGTACTCAGCGACAGCCTCGCCAACAAGGCGTACATAGAGGTCGAATCCGACGTCGGCGATGTGGCCGCTTTGTTCTCCGCCCAGCAGGTTGCCCGCGCCGCGGATCTCGAGGTCTTTCATGGCGACCGCCATTCCGGAACCCAGATCGGTGTGCGCTGCGATCGTGGCGAGCCGGTCATGTGCCAACTCGGTGAGAGGCTTCTCCGGGGCGTACAAGAAGTATGCATAGCCCCGTTCACGTCCCCGGCCTACGCGCCCTCGTAACTGATGAAGTTGGGAAAGCCCGAAATTGTCGGCACGATCCACGATCAGGGTGTTTGCGTTGGGAATGTCCAAACCAGACTCAACGATGGTGGTCGACACGAGAACGTCGAACTTCTTTTCCCAGAAGTCGACGATCACCTGCTCCAGCAAATGCTCGTTCATTTGGCCATGCGCGACGACCACGCGGGCGTCTGGAACGAGTAGCCGCAGTTTCGACGCAACTCGTTCGATGGAGTCGACTCGGTTGTGAACGAAGAAGACCTGGCCATCACGTAACAGTTCGCGGCGGATCGCCGCCCCGACTTGGCGTTCGTCGTATCCACCGACGAATGTGAGGATCGGGTGTCGCTCCTCCGGTGGCGTCTGAATCGTGGACATCTCGCGAATGCCAGTGATCGACATTTCCAATGTACGGGGAATCGGCGTAGCCGACATCGTCAGAACATCGACGTTTGTCCGCATCGCCTTCAAATGTTCCTTGTGCTCCACACCGAAGCGCTGCTCTTCGTCGACGACGACGAGTCCGAGATCCTTGAAGCGGATTTCGGCCGAGAGCAGGCGGTGAGTGCCGATGACGACGTCAACGGTTCCGTCGGCCATCCCGTCCACTACCGTTTTCGCTTGGGTATCGGTTTGGAAGCGAGACAGCGCCGCAACCTTGACCGGGAAAGCCGCGAATCGTTCAGAGAACGTCGACATGTGTTGTTGGACGAGCAGCGTCGTCGGCACCAGAATCGCCACTTGTTTGCCGTCTTGGACTGCTTTGAAGGCAGCGCGTACGGCGATTTCGGTCTTTCCGTATCCGACGTCGCCGCAGATGACTCGATCCATGGGGATGACCTTCTCCATATCGGCCTTGACCTCGTCGATGCAGGCCGCCTGGTCAGGAGTTTCGATGTACGGAAAGGCATCTTCAAGTTCGCGTTGCCACGGAGTGTCCGGTCCGAATGCGTGTCCACGGGTCGCTTGGCGGGCGGCGTACAACCGGATCAGTTCACCGGCGATTTGGCGGACGGCCTTGCGTGCGCGGCCCTTGGTTTTGGCCCAATCCGCGCCACCGAGCCGATGCAGCGATGGCGATTCTCCGCCGACATAGCGCGTGACTTGATCGAGTTGATCGGTTGGTACATAGAGTCGATCGGCGGGCTGTCCCCGGCGCGCAGGCGCGTATTCGACGACGAGATATTCGCGGGTCGCGCCATGAACTGTGCGCTGCAACATTTCAACGTATCGGCCCACCCCGTGTTGCTCGTGGACCACGTAGTCACCGGTCTTGAGCTGCAACGGATCGACGGTGTTGCGGCGACGCGATGGCAACCGACGCATGTCCTTCGTTGACGCGCGCTGGCCGACAATGTCAGCCTCGGTGAGGACCATCAAGCGCAACTCGTGGCTGGTGAAGCCGTGTTCGATACGCCCTGTCAACACGTGTACGACGTCAGTGCTCAGCGTTGACGCGCTGGAGTCTCCTAACCGCGCCGGTAGGTCATGATTTCCTAACGCCTCAACGAGTCGGTCCGCGGAGCCATGGCCTTCGGTGACCAGGACGACTCGCCATCGATCCGCGAGTCGTTGACCGATCGCCGTGAATGCCGCCTCGGTGTCGCCTCGATACTCTTCGGCCGCGACCCCATCGACGACTACTTGCTGAATGTCATCGACAGATTGAATTTCAGAGTCAGCAATAAAGGGAGTAATCGACCACCACGGGATGTCTTGCGCGAGTGCAGCGGCACGTACATCACTGATCTCTTGGTACGCCGCAGCACCCAAGTCGATCGGTACGGCGTTTCCCGCAGTCGCGTTGTGCCATGACGCTTCGAGGAATTCTTGACTCGTCGCCACCAGATCCCGCGATCGCGTGCGTACGCGCTCGGGGTCGCAGACCAAGATCAATGCGCCCTTCGGGAGGAGATCGACGAGCAGCTCCATGCCGTCGGACACGATCGGCGCGAGAGCTTCCATTCCTTCGACTGCAATGCCTTCAGCCATCTTGGTGAGCATCTCGGTGAGTTCGGGATAGATCCCGGCGAGGCGCCCGGCGCGAGCCCGTACCGACTCGGTTAACAGCAGTTCGCGGCACGGCGGCGCCCACAATCCGTGCGGGGCAATCTCCAGGGACCGTTGATCCGCGACCTTAAACCAGCGGATCTCTTCGACTGAGTCTCCCCAGAACTCGACGCGAACGGGATGCTCTTCGGTGGGCGGAAAGACGTCGACAATTCCGCCGCGTACGGCGAATTGCCCACGACGTTCGACGAGGTCGACTCGCGAATAGGCAATGCGACTCAATGATTCGACCAAGTTCTCCAGCCCAGTCTCGTCACCGGTTTGAACGCGTACGGGTTCGATCTCCCCAAGCCCCTTGACCATCGGTTGGAGAAGTGAACGAACCGGCGCAACGATCACCGATATCGCCGCGTGCGCGGAATCGGACTCACTTGGATGATCGAGCCGTCGCAGTACCGAGAGCCGACGACCCAAGGTGTCACTGGATGGCGACAGGCGTTCGTGCGGAAGGGTTTCCCATGCGGGGAAATAGGCCACGGACTCTTCGTCGATGAGACTCCCGAGTGCGGAGACGATGTCTTCAGCTTCGCGGCCTGACGCGGTGACGACGAGCAGCGTTGATGGGGCGTCGGCGCGCGCGCGGCTGAGGGAAGCAACCACGAACGGTACGAGCGCATTGGGCGCTGCTATGTCGAGGAGTTCCGGCGTCGACGTCGACCCCATCAAATCAATGGCCGCGGCGATTCCCGGGTCTTGTTTCAACGCCTCCCGAACCGCTTCGAGAGAGGATTGGCTTTGCCCGTCGGTCACTGGTGAGAACCTTTCCGACGGTGGGGCCATTCGCGGTGACTGTCGATGGACACGGTGCCAGCATTGTTCCCTGCTTGTCCCCACGCTGGCGAACTCGCTCAGGCGCGCGTCAGTGTCCAGGGCCCGTCGGACTCGACGGCGAGGACCACCGTGCCTTCTGGGAGCAGGCTTTCGCCGGAGAACTTGTCGATCTCGTTGAAGACGAGGCTACGTCGCGAATCGTCGTACGCCCACACCGCGAAGTTCCCGGTTCCGGTGTAGTTCGCCTTGATGGTCACGAGACCCGTGACGAGACCGGTGCGAAGTACGACGTCCCCGCGACCGGTCGTCGAGCGACCCTTCCAGACCGGTGCCGTGCTGATCGGAGTGATCGCAATCGTCCACGGCCCATCGGCGTCGACAGTGAGCGCGGCAACGTCGTTGTCACCCGCGCCACCGATTCGAGTTCCAGAGTAGTTACCGATCGTGTTGGCTAGCAGGTCGTTCTTCTTCCCTCCGGAGTCCACTGCCCACACAGTGAAATTTGACAGTCCAGTGTGTTTCATTGTGACGAGAACAGGTCCCACCACGCGGGTCAATCGGACCACTTTGCGTCCGGTGCCGCTAAACGATTGTTTCTCGTACGGCTGCGGGATCGACGCCGGCGACGTCGTTGTCGGAGTGGGAGTAACGCGCGGGGTGGGTGTTGGCGTCGGGGTGGGTGTTGGCGTCGGCGTCGGGGATATCGACGGTGAAGGCGACAACGAGGGCGAGCCACTTGGCGTGGGCGACGGCGAAGGGGCGCCGACTGCCGAACCGTCGTCGGATGGTCGGAATGCGAAACCGGCGATGACCGCGATCAAGGCAACTGCCACTGCGGTTGCGATCAGGGCGTTTCGACGTGACTTCTTTGCCGCGGACTGCCGATGACCTCTCGGTGCTCTGGTCGTCCCCGGCTCCGCGGGCATCAGAGCGACAAGGGGCGCGGCCGCGACTGCTGTCGCGGCGAGCGGGACAGCGGGAGGGACACCAATCGGGAGGACAACCGGTGCAGCCGCCGGAGGGCTCGCGGGCGGGGTCGTCGGAGGGGCGGTCGGGGGCATTGTCGGGGGGCTCGGAATTCGGTGATCAGTCCAGGTGGATCCGTCCCAGTAACGCATCTGACCCGAGGATTCGGGGTCGGCGAACCAAGCGGCCGGCACCCCAGCTGGGGTGCCAGATCCACTGCTCTGGCCGTACTCGCCGCTCATGACCGTCCGCTGATTGTGAGTCGATGCTTGCCACGCTGGGCACCCTCACGTCGAGGGTAGACAACAAGTGATGTGCCCGGCGGAACTGGGTCGACCCCGCGGCTCGTGCAGGTCAGGCACCCAGACCCACACCGCCCTACCCCACCCGAGGGCACAACAACCCGATAGGAGTCCCGCATCGGAGCCCAGGTGTATCCAGCGGTCGAAGCTTCGCCTCCCACTGCGTGCGCGTTGGATCCGCGTGGCGAGGATCGAGTCATGGGAGCGTTAGGGACTCCTGTTGTTCACGTGAGAGGCACACCATGAGCTCTTGGCCGGGACCCATCGCAGCGATCACGCTCTTCGTTGAGGACTTGGCCGCAGCGAAACAGTTCTATCTCAACGTGTTTGGGCTTCCACCTCACTTCGAGGACGATGATTCGACTGTCTTCAAATTTGGAGACACGTTGATCAATTTGCTCAAGATCTCTCAAGCGCACGAACTTGTAGCGCCGGGCACCGTCGGCGGCCGAGACAATGGTGCTCGAATGCAGTTCACTCTCGAGGTGGACGACGTGGATGCGCTCTCAGCTCAACTGATCGCAAGGGGCGTGACCTTGCTCAACGGACCAATGGACCGCCCCTGGGGCGTACGAACGGCGAGTTTCCAAGACCCCGCTGGGCACATTTGGGAAATCGCTCACCAGTTCGATCCGCGGCCGGCTGCGCGGGTTTGCTGATCACGTCGGAAATAACTGTTCACGAACGACCCAGCGTTCTATCGTTCCACCATGGCCGAGATGAGCATGAACAAGGCAATCCACTCCGCCTTCCGCCGCGATCTGGACCGATTCATCGCTGCGCTTAACAAGTTCTCGGCAGGTGACCAAGCGCGTGCGTCGCAATTACAAACTGCGTGGAAGAACTTTGACCATCAACTGACGAGACACCACGAAGGCGAGCACGAAATCGCGTGGCCCGCGATGGAGTCAGTCGGGGTGAGCAAAGACGCGCTCGCGCAGATGGATGCCGAGCACGCAACCATGGCCGATGCGATAGCCGAGGTTGGCGGTTCGCTCGTCACGCTCGAGCGGACCCCAACCGCCGAGGCGGCCGGCGCAACGCGTAATGCGCTAGCGAGGCTTCAGGAGGTCGCCGTCCGGCACCTGGACCATGAGGAGGCCGCATTCGAAGATCTCTATATGTCCAAGCGCGAAACAGCGGCCATCAAAGCAATGGATAAGGCCTTTAGCCGGACAAGCCCGGCCGAAGGCGGTCAATTCTTCGCTTGGATGCTCGATGGAGCCCCACCGGATGTCCGCGCCACGATGGATCGAGAGGTCCCCGGTCCGGTGCGGTTCCTGATCGGCGGGATATTTGGA
>JBBRTC010000028.1:0-24595 GCA_038244765.1 Candidatus Nanopelagicales bacterium
CTGCGAACGACATGCGTATTCTCACGCCGGTGAACCCCGTCGATGAGTTGATCGTGAAGTACGGACCCACCATCGACGATTTTCTCAGCGTTCATGGGGGCGACCTGATCCAATTTCGTCGTTTCTTGCACACCCGGCCGGAGCTGAGCGGCCAGGAGTACCTCACGACTGCCGGTGTTGTCGATCGACTCGATCAGGCAGGTCTGGTTGCTCGGCGACTAGATGTGGGAACAGGATTGACCTGCGACGTGGGGACAAACCCCGGACCACTCGTCGCATTGCGGGCAGACCTTGACGCCTTAGCCATGCAGGACGGCAGCATGGTCGAGTACAGATCACAAATCGAAGGTGTCGCACACGCGTGCGGCCACGACGTACACACGACAATTGTGTTGGGCGCCGGGCTACTCCTGCAAAAGCTACTTGTCGATCAACCGGGGAGCGTCCGGCTGATTTTTGAACCGAGCGAGGAGCAAGTACCGGGCGGGGCAGTGGACGTCATCGCGGAAGGGCGACTCATCGGTGTCGGGTCCGTATTCGCCCTGCATTGCGATCCCAAACTCGATGTCGGCCTGGTCGGAACTCGCGTTGGTCCCATCACGTCGGCCGCGGACCTGGTCGAGATCACCTTGGCGGGTCCCGGCGGCCACACCGCACGTCCGCATCTCACCGTCGATCTCCTAACTGCCGCGGGGCGTTTCCTGGTTGCACTCCCCGAGGAGGTCGCCAAACGTGCCGCGGAAATTGGCCCGCTCTCATTGGTGTTTGGGGCCATTCATGGCGGAAACGCATCGAACGTGATCCCAGCCGAAGTCGTGCTCCGAGGTTCCCTTCGGACCCCCGACCCAAAAACGTGGAAAGAGGCCCCCAAGATACTTGACGCCGCAGTGGGGGAACTTGTCGCCACGACGGGGGCGACGGCCACGATCATGCATCGGCGCGGCGTACCTCCGGTCAACAACGACGCTGCAACCACCGCATTGCTCGAGCAAGCCGCACGCGGCGTGCTCGGAGAAGATTGCCTGCGCGATGCCGAGCACTCGCTTGGCGGCGATTCATTCGCTTGGTACGGCGATCACGCGCCGATCTCGTACGCCCGACTCGGCGTACATGACCCGCGCGCTGGTGCGGCTCGCAAGGATCTGCACTCGGCTGATTTCGACGTCGATGAACGATCGATCGGCGTTGGTATACGGCTCCTCGCAGTGACTGCGCTCAACGCGCTTCGCACCCTGTCCCAGAGAACCCTGTCTCAGAGCGGCCAGGAGTGAACGGGAATGTTCTCGTGCATGTGCTCCTGATAGTTCTGAACCATCGCGCGTAGTGCGTCCATGCGCGCCATACCGCGCTGCTCGAGAGTGGTGACCTGCTCAATCTGCCACGTCGCGCCATTGCGACCGGTCATGCAGCGAGCCTCAATGACCCCGAGCAGTCGTTCGCGCGCCGCATCGTCGACCCCCCAGTCACGCAAACCCTCGTGGGCGAGAGGTAGAAGATGGCGTAACACGATCTCGGTGACCGGTGCGTCGCCGACTCCTGGCCAATAGATATTGGCTTCGATGCCTCCGACCGATGCCGACGTCAGATTCTCTTCGGCGGTCGCGAACGACATCCGCGACCAGATCGGGCGATCGGCGGTGGCGAGCGCGCGGAGGGCGCCGTAGTAGAAAGCGCCGTTGGCCATGATGTCGATAACGGTCGGTCCCGCCGGAATCACCCGGTTCTCAATTCGCAGGTGCGGGACATCGTCGACTACGTCGTAAATGGGCCGATTCCATCGCCACACGGTCCCGTTGTGGAGTCGCAGTTCTTGCAGTGACGGTGTGCCACCGGAGTCCAACACCGCTTTGGGATCCTCGTCATCGAGCACGGGCAGCAGGGCAGGGAAGTAACGGAGATTCTCTTCAAAGAGATCGAAGACATTGGTAATCCACTGTTCGCCGAACCAGACACGAGGTCTTACGCCCTGGGACTTCAACTCCGCCGGACGGGTATCCGTCGCCTGGGAGAAGAGGGCAATTCGGGTTTCGTGCCAGAGCTGTCTACCCATGAAGTACGGACTATTCGCGCCCAGTGCCACTTGCAAACCGGCCAGGCATTGCGCGGCGTTCCAGTTCGCCGCGAAGTCATCGGGTGCTACCTGCACGTGGAACTGAACGCTGGTACATGCAGCTTCAGGAGCAATGGAATCCGACCATGTTTCGAGGTTTTCAACACCGCGGATGTCGATGTGAAGATCCTCGCCGCGCGCCAAGAGCATTTGTTCGTCGAGAAGACCGTAGCGGGGATTTGCGCTGATGGCTTCGTGCGTGAGGTGAGCTTCAGTCAAGGTCGGAAGAATCCCGATCATCACCATCGACGCGCCAGCCTCTAGCGCGCGATCGTTGGCCGCATTGAGTTGGGCGCGGATCGCGGATTCGTATTGCACGATCCCATCTCCACGCAACGAGCGAGGCGGGACGTTGATCTCGAGATTGAATCGGCCAAGTTCACTGACAAATGCAGGATCGTCAATCCGGTCGAGTACTTCGGCGTTTCGAAGTGCGGGGTCACCGTGGGCATCAACGAGGCTCAGTTCGACTTCCAAGCCCGTCATGGGCCGAGCAAAATCAAAGCGAGACTCTCGCAGCATCCGTTCGAAGACATCGAGGCATCGTCGTACCTTGTCGCGGTACCGCTGACGGTCGTCGCGGGTGAACACCCGCTGTGCGACGTCTTCACCCATGGGGTCAGAGTGTCGGGCAAGATGGGATCGTGCAACCGATCCTTGAGGAAAGCCGCCGGGTTGAGCGCCTCCGCGATGCTCAGGACAAGGCAGCACAGCTCTTTGCCGAGGTAGTGGATCGTGGGCTGATCCGGGCCGGACGTTCTGAAAGCCAAATCAGTGCCGATGTGAAGGCTGTGGCGGCCGAGATTCTCGGGGTTACTCAACATTGGCACAAACGAATCGTTCGTTCGGGTCCAAACACGCTGTTGCCGTACGCGGAGAATCCCCCCGACCGGCAACTGACCGAGGACGACATTCTCTTCTTTGACTTCGGGCCGGTATTCGCCGAGTGGGAAGCGGACCTCGGACGAACGTACGTCCTTGGCGACGACCCCGTGAAACTCCAACTGCGAGACGATTTGGAACCGGTTTTCGCGGAAGGACGTATCCACTTCGAGGCGCATCCGCTCATCACGGGCGCTGAACTGTATTCATTCGTCACGCAACGGGCTCAGGCCCGTGGTTGGGAATTCGGCGGCCCGATCGCCGGTCATCTCATTGGAGAATTTCCGCACGAGAAGATTCAAGGCGACAAGATCACGCTCTACATCGCCCCCGAGAATGACACCGTGATGCGCAACGTGGACAGCAATGGGAATCAACGGCATTGGATCCTGGAAATCCACCTGGTTGATCGGGCTCGCCAATTTGGTGGCTTCTATGAACAACTTCTGACGATCTGAAACTTTCATGCCCGCCATAACGGACACGCTGACCTGATCCGCGAATACATTCATGGAGTCACGGGGGACTAGCGAGCGCGCATTCTGTTGTTACGCGGATTGTGCTCAACCTCGGCCATGCCCAGTTCCTCCATGACGGGGGGGACATACATCCCGAAGCGGCCACGTAGGCCCTTCTTCAAGCCGTACCACCCTCCGACGGGATTTGACTCAGAACGACCCCACGCCTCAACGGTGTCCACCGCGGCGGCTTTTTGCTCGTCGGCACTGCCGAGCACCATCCAGTCCCCGTGTCTCCTCAGCATGGCGTGGAGATCGGCTATGCAGCGCAAGTCGTATTTGAGTTGAGTCTTTCCGACTTGAACGACAAGCGCAGGTGGCTCACCAAGCTCGTCTCGGTACGCCTCAAACTGCGACGAGCCGCTCGGGGTGTTAAGCACCCAGGGATTCTCGCGAGTGCCGTGATCGGCGGCGTTCATTGTTCCTCCTCGGGACCGGTGGATCCGCTCAGTCGAGCGTGCGGAGCAGGTGTCCAGTCAGTGACGATCTTGGCGACCGCGATGATCAGAATCAACTGGCCCAGAATGGCTTCGAGGATCGCCATCGATTGCCCGGGGTTGGTCGCTGGTACGAGATTCCCATACCCGGTCGTCGTCAGCGTCGAAAAACTAAAGAACAAGTCCTCGGCGAGATTCCCCTTGCCCTGCACGCCGAAGAACGGCACCGACTGGAGAGAACCCACGAGGAGATAGGCGAAGCCAAACATCATCCCGACGAGCAGGTACGCCGAGATCGCACCGAGCAGAGTTTGCAGGTCGATGACTCGGCGCCGGAAGAGGTGGCGCCCGACGACGAGTGGTGCGACGAGATAGAGCAGAACGCTGAAGGCGAGAATCACTTGGTAGAGCCACAACGGCATTTCCGACCCAGACCCCGCGAGGAAGCCGGTGACTGACAGTGCTGCCACCGCGACGAGGGCGAACCCCGCAACCCTCTGCGCGCGGCGCGATTCCGACGCCGTGAAAACCACCCAGACAGTGAGCATCTGAACGAACAGCACCGCCGCAGCCCATCGCTGTCCAAGCGACGCAACCGACAACCCGTAGGTCACCAGGATGAGCAAGATGACCAGGCCATATCGCGTTTGAGCCCGCGACCAATCGTGTTGCCAGAGCCGCGTCATCGCGTCAGGCTCACTGCGTCACGCAAACTTGAGTAGGACATGACCAGCTCCCGACGTTCTTCGGCCAGGCGTGGGTTATTGAGATCGGCGCCGGCGTCGACCCACGCATCGGAATGGCGCATCGCGATCATCCGATGGGTGGCCGCCGGACGTACTTGATCTGAGTCCGTCTCGTAAACGTACGAATAGAGCGCGACGAGAGCGTCCACGACGTCGTCCTCGCCGTTTCCCGCGATCGGGCCGCGTTGGTTGTCCCGATGGGCACGCCACCATTCGATTTCGAGGTCAGCAGCCCGGTCTGCGTCGAGTCTGAGTCGGTGGTAGTCGATGACGATTGAGTAGAACCGCGACATGAGCCGCCGGGCCGCAGCCGGATCGTTGTCCGGAACGGGCGCCCACACTTGATTTGCCCGAAGGACGAGCGCGGCGCCCTGCAGGGTTCGGGCCCAGTTCATCGCGAAACCTGCGTGAACCATGGTGAGGGCAGCGCGGAGAAACGTCGCCCATTCACGCTGGTAGTACGCGGCCCACGCGTCGCACTCCGCGTTTCCGACCGCGACCGGGTCGAACGCCCGAAGGGCGTCACCGTTGTTGCGTCTCGCCACAACCGCTCCCTGACGTCGGGCCGCTGTTTGAGGGCAGCCTACGGATCCGCACCAATCTGATACGGGCATCATGGCGAATGTAAGCCGTTGACGGGTGTCTGGACGCGCGCCACGATCAGGGCGTCAAAAGGAGGACAGGTGGGCATCGACGCGGTGGTAACGGCGATGAACGATCGGCTGATGACCTTGGAAAGTACTGGGGATTCTCGAAGGATCTTTCACGCCACCTATTTGCGCACCACCCAGGCCGTGGCCGATGCCGTCGACGATGCGGCATTTGAGGATCCACGGTGGGTCGTCGAGTGGGACGTCGCATTCGCCGACCTGTATCTCGACGCGTTCGACGCGTTCGGCAAAGACCGCGGATCAGCACCGCGGCCGTGGCGGCTGGCGTTCTCGGCTGCGGCGGATCTGCCACCACTGCGCCACGTGCTCCTCGGGATCAATGCCCATGTGAACTATGACCTGCCGCAGGCCTTGCTGCGGGTCATTAGCACGTCGGATTTCGACAACGCCAACCTGTTAGCGAAACGCCAACGTGACCATCAGCGCATCGACGGGGTACTCGCCTCGCGTGTGTCGGCTGAGGACGCAGCGTTGGAGGCGGCCAGCGGCGGGCGGGCTCTCCTCGATCGAGTGCTGACGCCGTTGAATCGGATCGGCTCGAAGCGTTTCCTTAAAGAAGCGAGAGAAAAGGTGTGGGCCAACACCATGGTGCTTGACGCCGCTCGGCGCAAAAGTGACGAAGCGTACCGCCGCCGCCTCGGTGATCTCGAAGTGTTGAGCGCCGCAAAGATTGACGACTTGCTTCGACCGGGTCAGGTGTTGTTGCGGCTGGCAACACTGGGTTTCGGTGTGATCATTCCGCCTGCGTGAGGGGTTGAACTGGGCCTTAGAGGAATGAGACCTTCACCGCGTAGACCTTCGACTCGTCGAACGAGCTGATGTAGCAGAGGTCGCCGGCGACAACGATGTCGACGTTGCCATCGCGCAGTGCCCCGTGGCTCGAGACAAGAACCGACTTGGTCAGTTTTGCTCTGGCTCGATTGATCACTGCTATTCCGGGTCCGTCGTCCAGACTGACGAGCGCCGATCCAGCCGAAATGGCAATTGCGTCCGGATGCCCTGGCACTGCGATCCGGCCCGAGACCGCATTCGTTGCCATGTCGACGGATGCGATCTGATTCGAGTCGGTACACGCCACCCAGAGTCGATTCGAGGTCGCGGCCATCCCTTGCGGGCCGCCACACACGTTGATGGTGGCGATCACTTTCGCGGTGACCGGGTTGATCCGGGTCAGTGTGCCGTCAGTGAAATTGCTGACCCACAACGACTCGGCCGCGGCGATGACCAGGCGGGGTCCATGACCCACCCGTACGGTCCGAGTGCGTTGACCCGACGTTGTGTCCATCTCCACGATGGTGTTCGACGATTGCAGTACAACCCAAAGTTTCGGGCCGAACCCTGCGAGACCTTCAGGTTCTTGCCCCACGCTGAATGTCGATTGGACTTTGCCCGTGGCCGGCGCGAGCCCAGTCACCGAACCGGCACGGGAATTGCTGGTCCAAATGAGTCCACCTGCGGACGCGAAACGCAGCGGAGTGGCGCCAACCGGCGTACTCACCAGAGGTTTACCGGTCCTCAGCGGAGTGCGAACCGCTGCATTGGCTTGAGCGGAGGCGACCCAGAGCGCCTGATCGACAACGAGCAGGCCGGCCGCTCCCTTGATGTTCCCCGCGGTCCAGCCGAATGCTGCGGTGGGCAGTTGCTCGGGCCGTACCGGTGGACTCGTGATGGAGGTCGACGTGGGAGAGCTTGCGGGTGCCAGACTCGACGGACTCGTCGACGAATTCGGCGACGTGGGCGTTCCGCCGCCCTCAGTCGACCCCGAAGTGCACCCGGCGAGGACCAGGATGGCGACGACGAACGAGGCCGAAGTGAAGGATCGTTTGGGGCTAACCACCAGGCCAGGGTACGGACCCCTAACTCATCCCCGCGCCGACCCGGCATCATGGTGGAATGTCCTCAAAGAACTCGGTGGTCCGCTCTGAATCTCGAACGATTATCTTCACCATCCCGACGACCGCGGAAGCGATCTACGGCACGGTCCTCGTGTGTGGCGTGATCGCGGGGGAATCCCTCTACGACCCGTCACCACGCAAGGTGCTCATCACATCGGTGGCGATGCTGGTGATCTTTTGGCTAACCCACGTGTATGCCAATGTTGCTGCGGACGCCGGGGCGCATCGAGTTATGTGGCAGTCGATCGTGGAACACGCCCGCCAGGAGTCGCCGATGTTGCTCGCGGTCGTGGTCCCCGGAGCCGCACTCCTGGCGGCGGCCTTTCGAGGTGTTGAGGCGGGAACAGCGATAGGCATCGCGCTCTGGTGTTGTGTTGCGCAATTGGCCACCGCTGGCGCACTGCTCGCGTATCGACGCGGTCTCTCGGCAGGGCCAATCGTCTCGAACGGTCTGATTTGCGGTGCGTCCGGCGTCGCCGTGGTCCTACTCAAGACGATTCTCGCGTAGAAGAAGTCCTCGTGTCTGAGTCCACGCCCTCTGCATCGACGGTTGCCGGTCAGACAGATCGCGTCGTGCCGACACTCGACAAGAAGAAGTCGATCATTCTTGGGGTCCTCGGTATCGCCGTCATCGTCCTCATCTTCGTACGGGTGATCCCTCAGATCGGCTCCTATTCCGATGCAGTGAGTGCGTTGAAGTCGATGTCTGTGGCGGCGCTCATCGCCATCGGCGCATTCGTGCTGCTCTACCTGGCCGTGTACGGGCTGCCCTTCGTCGCGGCCACTCCGGGGTTGCCCTACTGGCGCGCGCAACAGTTGAATCAAGCGGCATTCGCGATCAGTAATGGAGTCCCGGCTGGAGGCGCATTTGGGCTGGGCGTGCAATACGCCATGCTCGCGTCGTACGGCGTGCCAGCCACGGCAAGTACGGCCGCGATCGTGTCTGTCGGCGTATGGAGCATCTTTCTGACCCTCGGACTCCCGATCCTCGGCGCAATAGCAATTCAACTGTCGGGCCTAGCAACAAAGTCCTACCTCGGTATCGCGTCCATCGGCCTCGGCGTCTTGGTCGCGATGATCGTGATCTTCGTATTGATCATGCGCTCGGAGTCTCTGGCTGCGGGCATCGGACGGTTGGGCAACAGGATCGCGAATCCGCTGTTGCGCCGGATTCATCGCGACTCGATCGACCTTGAGCCAATCGTCGTCAGTTTTCGCGCTGGCATCGTGGAGTTGGTGACGCGACGATGGGCCGCGTTGACCGGTGCTCAGCTTGGGGTGTCCCTCACCCAGTTCTTCATCTTCTACGTGTCTCTTCGCGGCATCGAAGGTTGGACAAACTCAGGCACATCATTTGCCGTCGTCTTCGGATCGTTCGCCGTTGCCCAAATTGGACTCATGATTCCGATCACGCCTGGAGGGCTCGGAACGGTCGACGCCGCGATGATCGCACTACTCACCGGATTGGGAGTCAACCCTGGTGTTGCAACCGCGGCCGACCTGGTGTGGCGCGCTGCGTCATTCGTGCCGCAGATCATCATCGGAGTCGTCGCGCTGATCACCTGGAGTAAGACAGCAGCGCGCGCCCTCGCCGCACGTGATGCGGCTAAGGGCGCGGCTACTTCCAACTGAGTTCTTCAACCCAACGCACGGGATATGCGTGGGCGACCTGACCGAAGCATCGACCGATCAAAGGAGCAATGGCTCTCAGTGGCCACTCACAATGGTGGGTCAGACCGTGAGTCGGACCGGCGGCTCTGTATCGAGGCGGATTCGCTGAGGCATGCTGGGCACGTGCCGGGTCCGCTGAAAGTGCGATCGATCGTGATCCCCGAGTCCGAGTTGTCCTGGCGATTTTCCCGGTCGTCTGGGCCTGGAGGTCAGGGGGTCAATACGACCGACTCGCGGGCGGAGTTACTTTTCGACGTCGCCAATTCGCCATCGTTGGGCGAGACGCAACGAGCCAGGGCCTTGGAGCGGTTTGCGGGTCGATTGACGGACGGCGTACTGAGCATCACGGCGTCCGAGCATCGTTCGCAATTGCGAAATCGAGAGGCAGCTGAGCGTCGATTAGTCGAGGAATTGGGAGCCGCAATCGCGCCTCCGCCACGGCCAAGGCGGCTGACCAAGCCGACAAGAGGTTCGGTCGATCGGCGCATCGAAGCCAAGAAGCGCCGCTCGGTGATCAAGCGTCGCCGCAGCGGCGCGGAAGACGGCTGACTTCCAACCGCAAGATCAGTTCAGCAGGTACGGTCGGAATATGAGCCCCACTTTTCGCCACGATGAGTCTGTGGGTCATGTCTTGCGACTCGCGGACGGCCGCAACATGGGCTATGCCGTTTTCGGTGATCCAGATGGACTTCCAATCCTGAATTGCCATGGTGGATTGCTGTGCCGCTTCGACGTCGAACCCTGCGACAAGATGTTTCGCGAGTTGGGCGTTTCTGTGGTTTCACCGGATCGCCCTGGTGTCGGACTGTCGGATCGTTGGCCAGGGCACTCGACTGCCGACTGGACCGACGATGTCCGGGAGTTGCTCGACGCGCTCGGCGTTGAACACGTGGCCGTGATGGGGTGGTCTCTGGGCGGTCAGTACGCGGCGGCGGTAGCGGCGCGCCTCGGCGGTCGCGTCTCGCGGGCGGCCATCATCGCCGGCGCGCTACCACTCGATGATCCGCTGCGTCTCAGTCAGCTCAATCGGCTCGATCAACGACTCGTCCGCATGTCCCAACGAGCCGAGCCGTTTGCTCGCGCCGCTTTCTCCGCAACGTCGATGCTAGGACGGAGGGCTGCATCAATGCTTGGAAGGTACGAGGCAAACCGCCTTCCTCCCGCGGACGCGAAAGTCGTTCGGGCAAACGACGAATGGTTTGGACGCGCGATGGGGGAGGGCACTCAAAATTCTGCCGGGATGGTCGACGAGTACCGCGCATTCTCGGGTCCGTGGGGATTC
Source organism: Candidatus Nanopelagicales bacterium (assembly GCA_038244765.1). GTDB lineage: Bacteria > Actinomycetota > Actinomycetes > S36-B12 > JBBRLC01 > JBBRLC01. The sequence continues at coordinate 10,213 of JBBRTC010000028.1, forward strand.
GCGCTCGGCGACATTGCAGTTCCGACTCATGTATACCAAGGAGTTGCGGACACAATGATCCCGGCAAGTTGGGGAGCCGTGATCGCCGATGCGATCCCGGATTCTCAGCTGACTATGTACGACGACGAGGGGCACATGATTGCGCTATCGCATCGCGACGACGTCGTGCGCGACCTGCTCGTTCCCGTCCTCTGAGCCTTCGATTTGATCGCGTGAGTCGGTACAACAGACCGCCGAGAGCCCGCCCATGATTTGCGTCGGCATCGATCTCGCCACGGAAGCCCGGAACACAGCAATGGCGCGGTTGCGGTGGCGCGACGGAAGTGCGCTCGTTGAACATGTTCAGGTGGGTGTTGATGACGAAGAGATTGTCGACGCAGTTCGATCCGCCGACATTGCCGGAATCGATTGCCCTCTCGGGTGGCCGGAGGACTTCCTGGACTTCCTCGCCGCTCAGCGCAGTGGGTCGATGGGCGCGCCCGATGATTCCGGCATTGCTTGGCGGCGGTCGCTGGCATACCGCCGTACGGACGTCGTGGTTCACGAGGTAACGGGTCGTTGGCCGTTGAGCGTCGCCACAGATCGGATCGGACTCACAGCGATGCGGGCAGTCGCTCTACTTGCCGCCCTCGACGCCATCGGGGTTAACGTCGACCGGTCCGGTCGAGGCCGCATCGCCGAGGTCTATCCCGCTGCTGCGCTGCGACTGTGGAACTTGCCGGCCCAGGGCTACAAGGGATCGAAGGGGCGCGTAGCACTTGGTCAGTTGCTGGCTCAATTTCAGGCAATGGCACCATGGCTCGCATTGGGGAAGTACGCCGCCCTTATGGGTCGCTCAGATCACGCGTTTGACGCGGTGATCGCCGCTCTGATCGCCCGTGCACACTCGCTCGAACTCACCGCGAAACCGGCCGACGTCGATCGTGGGCATGCTTCGGTCGAAGGCTGGATTGTCCTTCCGACGGGGAGACTGAGCGGGCTATCTCCAGATCAAGGCGGAGATCAGCGCGAGTAGTGGGAACAAACCCTGGACGACCGCGCCGCGTGCCATTGCGGGTCGGGCGATCACGAGGACGGCCGCCGCCCCCACCATGAACAGACAGCCAAAGACGATCAGCGTGCTGCCCTGCGGATCCCAATCGCGCGCCGATCCGATCACACCAACGAGAGTGCCCAACCCGAGCAACAGGTTGTAGAAACCTTGATTGAGCATCGGGAACGCGAGCAACTCCACCTCAGCGGGATTGGTGATGCCGAACGTGCGATGGGCGAAAGGCCGTCGAAAGGCGACGCTTTCGAGCACGAATATGTAGATGTGGACTAGGCCAGCAAGGCCCGCGAGTATGAGGGTGATCGTCGCCATACCCTCACGCTAGGCCGTCACGCGTCGTCGCGACGGTTCATTCGGCTGGGCAGCGGTTAGCCTGGAGGTCGAGATGTGTGTGCTCGCAACAACAACACTCGATCGCGATTAACGAGAGGTAAGCAACAACATGGCTACACCGAATACCCACGCGGTCAGAACGCGCCTCTATCGCGCAGGGGAATTGGTCAAGGAAGACTTCCCCGTTGAAGCTCTCTCGGACTATCTCGCCGAACCTGACACGGTTCTGTGGGTGGATCTCTGCGCACCCGACCACGATGATCTTGCAGTGGTTGCCGATGAATTGGGATTGCATGCCCTCGCCATCGATGATGCTGTCTCGACTCGTCAACGGCCCAAGATTGATCGTTATGACACACACGAGTTTCTCAACATGTACGCCGGCGAGTTGGATGCCGCAACCGGTGAGTTGTATCTGAGCGAACTGTCCGCCTTTATCACCAGTCGTGTCCTGGTGACCGTACGAAAAGACGAAACGTTTGACATGTCCGCAGTCGTAACGCGATGGGATCAATCGGCGGCTCTCGCCATTCATGGAGTCGGCTTCCTCCTTTACGGCCTGCTCGATCACGTCGTTGACGGACATTTCGACATCGTCCAAACCCTCGATGAACAAATCGACGACCTCGAAGACCTACTCTTCGACGACAAACCGCACGACAGTGACGTCCAGCGGCGAAGCTTCGAGTTGCGCAAGAGCTTGGTGACGTTACGACGTGTGGTTCTGCCGATGCGCGAAGTGGTGAACACGTTGATGCGCCGCGATGTGGACGTCTTGTCCGTGGAGATGACGCCGTACTTTCAAGACGTCTATGACCATGTTCTTCGGGCAACGGAGTGGACAGAATCATTGCGTGATCTTGTGTCAACAATTGTGGAGACGAACCTGACGTTGCAGGGAAACCGTCTCAATGTCATCACCAAGAAAGTGACAAGTTGGGCGGCGATCATCGCCGTACCCACGGCTATCACTGGTTGGTACGGCCAGAACCTGCCCTACCCAGGTTTCGCCAACGAGTTTGGGCTGTTCATGTCCGCTGGTCTGATCGTGGTTATCTCGGTAGGGCTCTACATCAGCTTCAAGCGGCGCGACTGGCTCTAACCCCTCTCGCCGAGTCTGGACTTATCTACCAAACTGACCCCTGAAGAGGGCCGTAAGTCCAGACTCGGCGGGGGAGGGGCAATTCGGCGAAATCGGGTTGGGCGGGGCGAACACTTTCGGCTCGGCCCTTCGGCTCTTCCCACTCCTGGCGGCCGAGCGCAGTGAGGTCGAGAAAGTCGTACGAACCGCCCGTCCACTCAGTGCCGCGGCCGAAATCGCTGTAGGTGTGTAAGACCTCGTCTCCCGCGCGGAGGAAGACGCTTTCACCTGGAAGTTCCTCAGGTTTTCCAGGCTCCGCCGTGAGGGGCTCGCCGCGGGTCGCCCACTCCTCGAGCGTGAGGTAGTTGTACATCGGTGGCGCTTGCGCGGGGTCGGGGGTCACGTGAAAGTCCACATTGAAGTCGCTGCCGAACGATAACCACCAGGGGAAGTTCCATCCGCGCTCCGCTTTATAGCGCTCGATCTTTTCTATCGGGGCGCGCGAACAGAACGCCAACGTGGTGTCGCGTATGTGCAGATGTTCGAGCAGTCCGGATGAAATCTTGTCTGCGCCGGCGGTGCAACTACGGCAGCCGCTGTCCCACGATGGGTCGAACATGAAGTGGATCAGGAAGAGTTAGTCTCGGCCTTCGATTAGTTTGAGAAGAGATGCTGACCCATCGGTCCAATAAATACGTAGTCTGTGTCAACGCGCACCATCGGAAGTCGGCGGCGTTCGGCGCTGAGTTGGTCTCGGGCGCGGGTGAGTTCCTTCTCGCGAATGAGCAACTCCTTACGCGCAACGAGCCATTCTTCGCGGTCAACAATCGTCGGCAGTGCGATAGCGATTCCTCTCCTGGGACTACGAACCCTGCCTCATCCTTATCTCCTGCCCAGGCTGGTGTGCGAGATTGCCAGGATGGAGGACTCGGTCAGTCGACGTGAGGCGCTGCGGCTCGCTCTTAGTGCAGGCGGCACTGTGCTCGTCGGCGTAGCCACAACGGCCTGCTCGAGCCCGACGGCCGGCGGCTCAAAAGGGTCTCCACACTCACCCTCGGACTCACTCACGCCGGAGCCGTCAACACCATCCGTGGTCACCCCGGCCGCGCCGACTCCTTCGCCAACTGTGGCATTGCCCTCGACGCACCCGTGGCTACCCAGCCGGTACGAGATCGAGCCAGGTGTGAAGTCCCGGGCGGCGCTGCTAGTTGAAACGATTGGCGCGTGGGATTCCGCGAGCGCTGGCCGCAGTGCTGCTCGAACGCGAATTGCCCGACTCGGATTCGACCCAGGACTCGTGGACTTGGTCGCCCCGATACTCGGAGTAGGGACTCACGCGGTAGCGCAAGTCCGCGACGTCCAGTACGGCGGGCTGCTCAGCGGCAGCGCGAGTGTTTTGGTCGTGGTTGATCAATGGCGTGCGCTTGCGTCCGGCACGGTCCAGGCGGGAGGGACAACGCTCGACGTACGGCTCACGAAGGCGTCCCGGCACTGGCGAGTAGTCGACGTACTGCCCGCACGACCAGGTGCACGCGCCGCGACAATTAGCGTTTCGGCGTCAGGAGTGCTGTCGAGCACTCGAATACGCCTTCCGTACGCCGCCGAGGCCGACATCCGAGCCGGACGAATTCACGACTCTGTCCTCGGTTTACTGCGCGACTTGTCAGCGGCGCACATCGTTGATGTCAGCATTTTGCGATCCGGACATCCTCTAGACGTTTTCGGTACGGCTCGGACCAGCGATCACCCACTGGGTCGAGCGGTCGATTTGTGGGGCTTGGATTCCCAACCGTTCGTCAACCCCACCAACCACTCACGTGCTGCCGCAGCGATGCGATTCGCCGTCGCACACGGGGCGTACAACGTGGGCGGCCCAATTCTTATCAGGGGTGGCCGGTATTTCAGCGATAGGACGCACCATGATCACGTACACATCGGGTTCAACCGCTGATTCGGTGAGCAATCTTTGTTCGTCTCCACTTCTTTGCCGATGACCGAGTCACAATGGGCTGATTCATACGAGGAGGACCGATGAGGGTTGATGTCGTTGTTCTGGGCGCGGGTTCCGCGGGGGAGTCGATCGCGAAGAGTCTCGCCGAAGCGGGGATGTCCGTCGTTGTCGTTGAGGCTGGGTTAGTGGGTGGAGAGTGCCCCTACTTCGCATGCATGCCCAGCAAAGCAATGTTGCGCAGCGCCCAAGCCCGTCACGACGCTCGCCGTATCCAGTCCCTCGGTGGGTCGTCGCAACCATTTGTCCCAGACGGCAATGACGAGGCATTCGCCCACGCAGCTGCGCGTAGAGACGAGATTGCCAAGGATCGAGACGACACAGGCGCCGCGAAATCACTCACCGACGCCGGTGCCGTACTCAAGCGCGGGCATGGTCGAGTGATACGGCCGGGAGTCGTGCTAGTCGGCACCGAGGAGGTGGAGTACGGCGACCTCGTGCTTTCCACCGGTTCGGTTGCCACAACACCGCCCGTGCCTGGACTCGATCAGATACCCACGTGGACGTCCGACCAGGCCCTCTCGGCAACTGAATTGCCGGCGTCGCTCGCGATCCTTGGCGGGGGCCCGGTTGGTTGTGAACTCGCGCAGATGTTCTGTCGTTTTGGGTGCCGCGTCATCCTCATCGAAGCGGAGAAGCGACTGATCTCGGCGGAGGAGTCGAGTGTCGCAGCCGAACTTGCCAACGTTCTCTCCGAGGAGGGCGTCGAACTACGACTCGGGGTGAAAGTCGACAGAGTGGAGTCGGACTCGACCGGGTCTGCTGTGCTCCACTTTGCCGACGGTTCATCCACGAAGGTGGCACGCGTGATTCTTGCCGCGGGGAGAAAGCCCACGATCGAAGGTCTCGGCCTCGAGGTGTTGGGCATCGAGGCAAATGAGAAGGGGGCACTGGACATCGATGACCAGTGCCGGCTTGTCGGACACGAGCACGTGTGGGCTGCTGGCGACGTAACGGGCATCGCACCTTTCACTCACACCGCCAACTATCAAGCCCGAATTGTGACGGGCGGTATTCAAGGGAAATTCAGCAAGGCTGACTATCGCGCAATTCCGAGGGCCATCTACACCGATCCGTCAGTGGCCAGCGTCGGGATGGACTCAGCGGCGGCGAGCCATTCCGGGATCCTGACAGCAACCGCTGTTTTCGAACTCAAGGACGGGGCCCGCACAACGACTGAGGGTAGTTCCGGTGGTCGACTGGTATTGACGGCCGACCTCAATCGCGGCGTACTCATCGGTGCTGCGGCGATCGGTCCCCATGCCGAGGAATGGCTCTCCGAGGCCATCCTGGCAATTCGTGCTGACGTACCGCTGTCCATCCTCGTCGATGTCGTTCATCCGTTTCCGACATTCAGTGAGGCGTACGAGCCGCCGTTGCGTGAACTTCTGGCTGCATGCGAGCACGAGTGAGAATTAGTCACTCGGCATCGGCTTAGCCAACTAGCGGTGGGTCGCCGGGGTGACTCAAGGCAAGCACGACTTGGCTGAACTCGGGCCGGATTTCTAACGCGCGTTCGTTCTCGGCAAGCCGAGCCGCAACTTGTGATTCCGGTCGATCGTCGACGAGGTCGACTCGCGCAAGCAGCATCACTTGCTTGGGTCCGGTGTATTCGAGGTGAAGGTAGGACACGGAGAGAATCGGCCCTAGATCGAGCAGGCGCTGCAAAGCTGCGGCCCGAATGCGTGAATCGACAACTTCTCCAACCAGGAAGCGACGGTTGCGATCCACGAGCAATACCGACGTGACGGCGAGCAAGAGTCCGATGAGGATCGATCCGACGGCATCGGGGATGGCTGATCCTGTGAGTTGATGGCCGACGATGCCTAGGGTGGCGATGACAATCCCGATGAGCGCGGCGAAGTCCTCGACGAAGACCGCGCGAAGAGTGGGGTCAGAAGTCGCGAGGATGTGTTCGAGCAGATCACGATCCGCAACCTTCGCCTCTCTCGATCCCTGGCGGGCCGACTGTGCAAACGACGTTCCTTCCACGACGAACGCGAATGCCAATACTGCGTACGCCCAACCGAAGCTCGTAGTCGGCTCCGGATTCCTCAGTTCCTGTATGCCGCGGAGGATGGACAGCACGGCACCGACAGCAAAGAGGCCGAAGGCGGCCAGCATGGACCAGACGTACGCCTCGCGGCCGAACCCCCGGGGGTGGGTTTCATCTCGGGGTTGAGCTGATCGTCTTTGCGCAACGACGAGTAGTCCTTGGTTGCCCGTGTCCGCGAAGGAGTGAGCCGCCTCAGCCCACATGGATGCGGAACCAGTCAGCAGCGCGGCCGCCGCCTTGGCAATCGCAACCAGAACGTTGGACGCCAAGGCCACCAGGACCGTAGTTCGACTTTGCCGGCTCGCCGGAACTGTGCTTGCGGGGGGAGTCGCGCTGGTCACGGGTACCGAGCGGTCGCTCACCACTGTCGAGCGACCCCTTGCAGGACGAGCGCGTCCATGGCGTGCTCCTTCCCGGCAGGGGTCGTTGTCACCCCTGGTGCCCTGTGGTTGGTCGGATCAAACTCGCCACCCGTTACTTCTACATCGGAATGTTGACCACCAACATGCAGGTGTCGTCGCGCGAGTAATCCGTAGCAAGACTCTTTCTTATGTCACGGAGTAGTTGTTGGGAAGATCCAGCCGAGGGCACCAATTCCTGGAAGCCACGTGTCAGACGATCCAGCCGATCATCGAGAGATGCAGTCCTGGTCTCTACGAGTCCATCGGTGTACAGCAAGACGTGGTCACCCCGCTGCAATTGCACCGTACGGTTGTGCCGCGCCCGCTTCTCGACTCCCACCGGAAGATCCGCTGTGCCTTCAAGCATCCGCGAGACGCCGTCGGAATAGTGAATTATGGGTAGGTGCCCTGCACTGCTATAGGTAAACCTGAGAGTGGGGGTATGTAGTACCCCCACGATTGCGGTCGTGCACGCACCGTCGCTCACTTGCGACGTCAACTCGTCAGCGCGTTCCAACATCTCGCTCGGGTGCAGACCGGTCAACGAAAGCGCCCTCAAGGCGTGGCGCAGTTTTCCCATCGTGGCGGCCGCTTCGAACCCGTGTCCGACCACGTCACCAATGGTCACGACGAGATGATCGCCCTGCGGGAACGCGTCGAACCAATCGCCGCCAACCGCGCCATCCTGCTCAGCTGGGTAGTAGTAAGCGGTGACCTCATAGTCCGAGCAGACAGGAAGTGTCGTGGGCAGGAGGCTCTCTTGAACTTTGCCCAGTCGGGACCGGTCCAGATCGTGAAGTGCTCCTGTTTCCAGCGCGAGGCCGGCCATGATGGCTAGAGACTGCAACTGTTCCAAATCCTCCTCTCGGAACGCCGGATTTCCGTGTTGCCGACCCACGAACAACGAAGCCGTGGTCTTTCCGAGGCTTCGAAGTGGAACTCCCATCGTGCTTTCCGGCTCGAGGATGCAGAGGAGTTCGACGACTCGGCCCTGTGCGTAACCCGCATAGTTGGCTGGATCCATCTGCTCGATGAAGGGTTCGCCGGTTCGGGCCACGTGGTGAATCCGATCGTGTGGGTCGCCCGGCAGCGAGTGATCGCGCCTCAATTCAAGCAACGCGTCCGTTAGCTCGGGATCGCGATGCCTCGCAATCACGTTCGTGGGTCCGTCTTCGGCCGAAGACTCAATGGTCGCAAAGTCGGCAAACTGGGGCACCAGTTTGGTCAGCAGGGCCGTGGCTCGGGCACCAAAGCCGCGGTGACGTTCGATTGCGATGGCGCACGCCGCGAGAAATTCGGCGGCGTCCTTGCGTTGCTGTAGTTCGGTGAGCGCGATCGATTCCGACTCGCGGGCCTGCAATTCTTGGGCCTCAACGTTCTTGATCCTTCGGCGTGTGCTCCAGAAGACGAGGAGCAAGATCACGAGCGCCGCGAGCAGGAGGATCAAACCCCTGGTCAGGTTTCCACGGGCATCGGCCAGTGCGCGTGATGCTGATACTTGCGCCGTAACTGTCCATCCGGGCGAACCGTTGACCAATTCCGTAGCAGATAGTTCGTCGGTTGTGGCCATCCCGCTCGTGTCCTTCAATGACGTGATGGCTCCGCCGTCGTAGATCACTGAGTGGTCACCTGACCGGACCACCAGGTCGCCGCGAGCAAAACTCAGTACCGGTTCGAATATCTTCGGATCGTTAAGCGCTAGACCGACCAAGACAACAGCCTCGACGCGACCATTAATGATCACTGGGACGCCGAGTGGGACAATTGGATAACCGCTAATGCGCGACACCACCGGCGTACCCACGGTGGTACGCCCTGCCAGAGCCTCCTTGACGTACTCCCGGTCGGCGACCGATGTTCCCGTCACCCCAGTGTTACTGGCCCGGACGACACCGTGGGTGTCCACATAGCCAAGACTGCCGATGACAGCGCCAGAATTCTTTAGTCGGATGAAGTAGTCAGTGATGCCAGGTAGGTCTTTGCCACGCACCAAGCCAGAATTGGCGATTACTTCCAGGCCGTTTAACTGTCCGCGGATGAATTCCTGTAGGTAGCCGGACGCCGTCTTCGCTTCCGACCGGATGTCCTGCTGGACTTGAGTCTCGCGTGCCATGTAGTCGCGAACGAGAAGGGCGGCGATAAGAACCACCGCCAGCGCCGCGGCCGCGCTCACACGAGCGATCAGGTCGAAGCGCTCCCGCGGAACCGGCGCCACGATCGTGCTCGCATCCATGGGTCCGTGAGTCCGATCTGTTAGCGGTGAGGGTCAGCGTTTGAACCTACCAAGCGGCGGGTATCTGAGCCCAAATCTCTCTTGGTACCGGTAGAGAGTTAATTGAGGAGTGCGTCATGGGCGTTGGTATTGGTGCGACATTGCTGGCTGCGGGTTTGATCCTGGCCTTGGCCGTGCAAGACAAACTGAGCGGCGTCAATCTAGCCGCAGTTGGGTGGATATTGGCCGGGGTGGGAGTCCTGTCCATCATCCTGGGGCTGGTCCAGATGTCCGCATCTCGCAAGAGCGAGCATCGCGTCATCGAGGATCGAAGCATCCACACAGACTGACGGGACTTAGGGTAGGGGAGTTGGCTGCCCCTACCCGTGAGGAGTCCCGTGGACATCAAAACGTCACCCGGCAATATCGACACTACCTGCTGGGTAACGGTGAGTGGGGACCTCGATCTATCGAATGTAGAGACATTGAACGAAGCTCTCAGGACGATGCAAGATGCGGGATTTGTGCATCTCGTGGTTGACCTGGGCGCCGTTGCGTTCATTGATTCGACCGGCTTCGGGGTACTCGTGGAGGCAATGCGCCGTTCGCGTACCACCGGCGGCGACGTCGGATTGGTCGTTAAGCAAACGCACGTCAAGCGTGTCATGGAAATCACTGGCCTTGATCGCGTATTCGTCACGTCTGACACACCTGAGGACGTCGAGGCGCAACTGATAGTCGGCGTCCAAGCGGACAACTCATGAATGAAATTCCAGCCGGGAGCACAACCGGAGAGCATGTCAGCCTCACTGTTCCTGCAGACGCTACGTACCTGACTTTCCTCCGCAGTGCGGTGGCTGGGATGGCTGCGCGCACGGAGGCCGGCGTTGACGTTATTGAGGACCTGCGCATCGCCGTAGACGAAGCGGTGACTTTGCTTCTCAATAGTGCCGAGGCTTCAAACGCGGTCCAGTGCGACATTTGGTTGGCGGATCACGGCATCACCATTGAGGTGTCGGCGACCGCGCAGGGCGAGCTTCCGGGGGTAGGTGACGACAGTTACTCCTGGATGGTGCTGGATGCCATCTTGAACGAATTGCGAGTCGAAAATCGTGGAGGCCGGGTAACGATCAGCATGCAGCGGGCGTGGGATCGCGGATCTGCCCCAGTTACGGCGTGATGAATCCGGCTGCTCTGGCGGAATTGCGGTCGCGGATTCGTAGTTTGCTCATGGAGCTGAAGGGCAGCGAGCTACCCCCTGACCGGGAAGTGGCGATCATGAACGAGTTGACAGCGCTGCATCAGCCCTTGATTTCCCACATCGCGCGACAATTCGCCAATCGCGGTGAACCGCTTGAAGACCTTGTCCAGGTGGGCAACCTCGCCATGCTCAAGGCGATCGAACGCTTTGACGTGACTCGTAATGTTGAATTCGTGTCTTTCTTGACTCCGACGGTCATGGGTGAGATCAAGAAGTATTTCCGCGATCATGCCTGGGCGGTTCGAGTCCCTCGAGGCGTCCAAGAATTGCGTGCCGAGGTCGTTGCGACATCGGCAGAGTTCACCCAACGACACGGCCGATCGCCGTCAGTGCGGGAGTTGGCCGAGGCTTGCGCAGTCTCCGAAGAACGGATCCTTGAGGCGCTTGAGGCGGCTCACGCATACTCGGCCTTACCGATTGATGCGAAGTTCGGTACCTCGGGGCTTTCCATCGGCGACCAATTGGCGGATTCGCACGACTCGCTGAACTCCGTTGAATGGCATGAAACTTTGGCACCCATGTTGGCGGCGTTGCCTGCTCGGGAACAACGAATTCTCGTGCTGCGGTTCGTCGACGAGAAATCTCAGTCTCAGATTGCCGCTGAGTTGGGTATCTCCCAGATGCATGTATCGCGGCTGTTGCACAAATCACTCAACGGGCTCCGCGCCGCTCTTATCGCGGAGGGAGAAACTCCCTAGCGCAACCCCGCGAGTTTAGACGGCGTCAACGATCGAATGCTCGAACCAGACAATCTTTTCACCGACCTCGATAAGTACGCCCCAGCGGGCGGACATTGCCTCCACCAGCAACAGACCGCGTCCAGATCGCCCGCTGTTGGGAACAGTGATCGCGATTGGGAGTCGCTGGGGCTCGGAGTCGCACACTTCTACCCGTAGGCAATTGCCGTCTCTGCGGATCCTCATGCTTGCCTCACCAATCGTGTACCGAACGGCGTTGGTAAACAGTTCGCAAGCCAGCAGCGAGATTTCGGCGCGATTCTGTGGGTCCTGCACGCCGAGGTGGGTGAGAACCTCATCGACGTATTCGCGTGTTCGCGGAACCTGATCCGGTTCTGCGGGAAAGGTGACCCATTCAGGCTGCGAATCAGCATGTCGCGATGTCACGGACTGGTCCGATTAGATCTTCGATTGCGCTGGGGGGACGGACTCCGTGATTGCGAGCGTGGACGGAGGGACAAGGAGAGTCGACACCACAAGTGCTGGGCCTGGAGGTGCCTCACAGCGGTCATGGCGTCGACTCTCCAATCCATCTGGTCTGGCTAACTCAGAGCGTCTTTGCCCTTGTCTACGAGGTCCTTGGCGCTGTCGCCGACCTTCTTCAGTTTTGCCTTGTCCTTTTCTGCGGTGCCCGACTCCTCCATATTTTCGTTGCCGGTGAGCTTGCCCACGGTTTCCTTGGTCTGACCGGACAACTCTTCAGCTGCATGCTTCAACTTGTCAGTGCTCATTGCGGCAACTCCCATTTCTAGTTTCTCGACGGACCGTCCGCCGTACCAAAACCCTGTGCTGTCGCGACTGCCTGGGCGTCATGGCGACGCTTCGCGATCAATAGTCCGATCACGGGCACAAGTAGTGCCAGAGAGGCGATGAGAAGTCGTACTTTCCTCATCGCAACAGTCCGCCGTCGCGTTCGACCTGGGTATCGATTTTGATCGGCGCGCCAGCAGTGTCCTGAGACTTGGGCGTTGAGATGTCAATCGATCCCAGCGGTTTCGTCTCGGCCGCTGTGGTGTCGGCCGATGTTGTCTCTCCATGGCGGATCTTGTCTCTCCACGCACCGGTCTCATGGTCGTGCGACTCGCTGAATGCCTTGAAGCGTTCGAGGTCGCCTTGAACTCGTCGACCCACGAAACCGAGTTTGTCGCCAACCGTCTCGACAATTCCCTGCGGATCGAACATCATCCACAAATTCACCTCGGTGGCGTCTTTGCCGTCAGCACGAAACATGACTCGACCTTCATGGAAGGGCTCAGTCCTCGACTTCCAGTGGATCGACTGATCCGGGGTTTGATCGACGATGTCGGCGACAAACTCGCGCTCAACTCCGCCGACTTCCACATTCCACTTGGTGGTGCTGTCGTCTACTTGTTCGACGCTCTTCACGCCCTCCATGAACTGGGGAAAATCTGCAAACTGAGTCCACTGGTTGTAGACGCTACTGAGCGGCCGATCGACCATGACCTTGCCGGAGTGTTCAGACATTCACGTGCTCCTTCGATGGGGTGGATGCGTCGTCTCAGGTGTGAAAAGCCAACGACGCGGGCTAGAGAGCGGCCGGTCGCGGCTAGGCGCTAGTGGCCGTTTGGGTCGGCTTCGGCGAAAGCTGCCGGCGGCTTCAACCGGTCTCGCGTCTCTTCGAACACGTGGGTGACGTTTGGGCCAACCTTGCCGTTGACCATGTCCTCGAGGACCTTGCCTTGTGGTGACCGACGAGAACGCTCGAGGAGCGCCAAGACCTTCTGTCTCGATTCGGCATTACCAGCAACGAAGCCGACCGCGACAGCGACGGCGATGGTGATGATCTTCATGTGAACTCCCTCCTGGGATTTCCAAATGCCTACCCGACATCGCGGCGAGTCAACCCTCGATTTCTGGCTAAGATCGCAATCCCGTCGGTGTTCCGGCGCGCGAGTCGATGTTTCAGTCGTTGATGTTTCATCGACGCAGCGACGGGGTGAGCGGCTAGGGGGATATAAAGTGGCGGAATGGAGTTACGCAATGGGTCCGATTAAGTCCCTGTGGGCACTCATTCAAGGGTCACCAGTATTCATGCGACGCGTGAACGGCTGGCTGACGATTTTCTGGATCGCGATGATCCCGATCGCGTTCGTTCTCGGTTGGCTCCAGAGTGTTGTCTTCGTGTCCGCATTGTCGCTGTGGGCGCTTGTGTCCGGACACTGGTCGGCCTGGCAAGCCGCGCGCGTCGAAGTGGCGCAGCAGAAGGATGAGGCTTTCCGAGAGGGGGAGCCAGACCGAATCGTCGCGAAGATCGTGGAGAAGACCGAGATCAACGAAGCCAGCGGTCAGTCGCACACCTCGACGACGTCATCGGTTTCCGTGGACAACTCTACGGACTAGCCGGACCCGCATCTAATCCAAAGTGCCGCTCACGACATCTGCGGGAACGGTCTTAAGTTTGTTGAGTCCACCGATAGTCTGAGCCCGAAGTCGCGTTGGCAATGTGATCACAGATTGAAACCCCAACGACAAGGCGGCGGGAACAAAGGTTTGCCATTGTGTCTGGTCCCCGGCAAGGTTCGTACTCGTCACTGCCGATTTGGGCCGAACGCAATCGAGGCACGGCCCCTCATTTGTCTGAAGTTGGAACGTAGTCAACTTCCGGCTTTCTTGGTTCGACGATGCGACGACGGCAGCGACGAAGTTCGTAGTCCCGCATTCCCGGTTCTTGATCGAGAAGTGAAACTCACCGGACTTGAGTTGGCGATGGCTCAGAACTCCTGGCGAGCCTCGAAGGAGACTTCGATGCGACCGAGTTCGCCGATGACTACCAGAACACACTCAAAGATCTACTCGAAGCACGTTCGGCCGATCTCGATGCAGTTCGGCCCAGCGCAGAACCACACCCCAAATCGAATGAAGCCTGTCAAGAAGAGTCCCGGCTAGCGCGCGAGCTAACCCGAAATCCGGGGTTTTGCCACTCGGAGCGTGGGGTACCGGCTCGTCGAGGAGTAGGGGAGGGGTTACGAGTGGTATTCCAGTCGGAAGCGTCGTACGTGCCAATGCCCGTCGCGCAAGACTTGACGGACGACTTGCTCCGCCGTATCGCCCATGGTGATCGGCAGGCATTTGTTGACTGTTAGGGTCTGCCCCCGGTCTGGTTGACACTCGGGGTGTGTAGTTCTTATGCCGCGTCTGCGGCGAGGTAGATCATCTCAAACTCGACCGGGGTGAGCTTGCCCAGGGCGCGTTGGCGTCGGCGGCGGTTGTACTTGGTCTCGA
>JBBRTC010000029.1:0-24169 GCA_038244765.1 Candidatus Nanopelagicales bacterium
AAAAACTGACGACTCGGCGGTAGAGGATGAGGGGCACCGAAAATGCTAGGGCCGATGGATTTACGGTACGCCGAGAAATGAGGAACAGGTGAGCGTGCAACCGATCGTGCTGCCGAGAATCGACGAGCTGCGCGATCGTGCGCGCCGTGCATTGGCAGCCTGCGGAGTCGATCCGCTCGTGCTGGGCAAGGGCGCTGGGCGTTCCTTCACGCCAACCACGCCGATCACCGGCGAAGCACTCCTCGATGTGACGTGGACCTCGCCCGGCGAGGTCGACAACGTCGTCGCGCGAGCGCAGACGGCGTTCGAAGCCTGGCGCACCACCCCCGCCCCGGTGCGTGGGGCGCTCATCAAGCGGTACGGCGAATCGCTCGCTCAGCACAAAGACGATCTCGCCACCTTGGTCACCCTTGAAGTCGGCAAAGTCACCTCCGAGGCGCGCGGCGAAGTGCAGGAAATGATCGACATCTGCGACTTCGCTCTGGGCCTATCACGCCAGTTGTACGGCCGCACGATGCCATCAGAACGACCGGGCCATCGACTCAGCGAACAGTGGCTCCCGCTCGGTGTCGTCGGCGTCATCTCCGCATTCAATTTTCCCGTCGCCGTCTGGTCCTGGAATGCGGCGCTCGCCATCGTCTGCGGTGACTCGGTGATCTGGAAGCCGTCGGAACTCACGCCACTCACCGCACTTGCATGCGCAGCGATTTTCGACCAAGCGGCGCGCCAATCCGGAGCACCCGAACACCTCAATCAAGTCATTCTCGGCGACGCTGCGACGGCGGAGCCACTCGTTGCTCACCACGACGTCCCACTCGTCAGCGCCACCGGCTCAACACAGATGGGCCGCCAGGTTGCGCCGATCATCGCCGCCCGATTCGGTCGCAGCGTGCTTGAACTGGGCGGGAACAACGCAGCCGTCGTCACGGCCACCGCGGATCTCGAACTCGCGGTACGCGGAATCGTCTTTGCCGCGGCTGGTACGGCTGGACAGCGGTGCACGTCGATGCGCCGCGTCATCGCCCATGAGGACATCGTCGAGGAGCTCACCGAGCGGCTCGTCGCGATCTATCAGCGGCTCCCCATCGGCGACCCATTCGACGAGACAACACTCGTCGGCCCGATTCACACTGAAGGTGCCTATCTCGCCATGCAATCTGCATTGCGAGTCGCGACCGAGGATGGCGGCAAGGTCCTGGTCGGAGGGGGAAGGCGCGAGACGCAAGCGGCTGACAACGCGTACTTTGTCGAACCTGCCATCGTGCGAATGACGAAACAGACCGAGATCGTACGAGCGGAAACCTTCGCGCCGCTGCTCTACGTTTTGAGCTACCGCGACTTCGACGATGCGATTTCGCTGCATAATGCTGTGCCACAAGGACTTTCGTCGAGCATCTTTACTCAAGATCAGCGCGAGGCCGAGAGGTTTCTTGCGGTCGACGGATCGGACTGCGGAATCGTCAACGTCAACATCGGTACATCCGGAGCCGAGATCGGTGGAGCTTTCGGCGGCGAGAAAGACAGCGGCGGCGGTCGTGAGTCCGGCTCAGATGCGTGGCGGGCGTATATGCGTCGAGTCACGAATACCGTCAACTACTCCGACTCGTTGCCGCTTGCGCAAGGGGTAGATTTCTCGGTATGAGTGGGAACCCGGACCGCCCCGACGACGCACTCAAGTCCGGAGACTCAACTGAATCGGGCGTCGATGCCCTGGGGATGTCGGCTGATGAGTTTCGGCGATTGGGCTATTGGCTCGTCGATCGAATCGTGGCTCGGGCGCACAATCTCGAAAGCTGTCCGACGATCGTGGCGCGTACCCCGGCTGAACTGATGCCCCGGTTCGGTGGTCCCCCACCGAGCGAACCAGGCGACCCGATGATCGCGCTCGAACTTCTGGCCGATGTGGCGCTCGAGACAAAGCAGCACAGCGACCATCCGCGTTACTTCGCCCGAGTTCCTGGACCTTCGTCGTACACCGGCGTCCTCGGGGATTGGCTGGGGGTCGGCTTCAACACGATTGCAGCGTCCTGGGGCGGCGCAGCGGGACCAACGGCGATCGAACTCGTCGCGTTGGACTGGATTAGGTCTCTCATGGGTTTCCCTGAGGGACGTGAGGGTGTTCTCGCCAGCGGCGGATCGATGGCGAACTTGACGGCCCTGGTGGCCACGCGCAAGGCCAAAGGTGCTGGCGTCATTTATCTCTCCGACCAAACGCACAGTTCGATCGTGCGCGCACTGCACATCATCGGTGTTGCCCCGGCTCACATCCGCATCATCGACACCGGTGACGAGCTCCGACTTACGGCGGATTCGGTACGCGCGGCTATCGCGGCGGATCATGCGAGTGGCCTGCAACCCCGCATCGTGATCGGGACAGCGGGAAGCACAAACACTGGTTTCGTTGACGACCTTTCCGGCATCGCGGATCTTTGTGTGCAGTTCGATCTCTGGTTCCATGTGGACGGGGCGTACGGCGGACCTGCCGCGCTGACCGACGTCGGTCGTAGGATCCTTCGCGGCCTCGAACGCGCGGACTCGCTTGTCATCGATCCACACAAGTGGCTATTTCAGCCCTTCGATGTCGCCTGCGTACTTGTTCGCCACCCCGGTGCCCTCGAAGCCGCATTCACGATGAATCCCGAATACTTGCGCGACGTTCAGGGGGTCGGCGACGAAGTTGACCTCCGCAATCGCAGCCCGGAACTGAGCCGTCGGGCACGGGGACTCAAGTTATGGCTCACGTTTACCACCCACGGAACAACGCGAATCTCGAATGCGATCCAGCGTGGTATCGACAACGCGGCGTACGCCGAATCCATCCTGAATGCTGATTCGGAATGGGAAGTGGTCACATCAGCACATCTTGGCGTCGTCACATTCCTACGCCGCGGACACGACGACGAGTGGCACATTAAAGCGGCCAAACGTCTCACTGATTCGGGATTTGCAGCCGTGAGTTGTACTCGCATTCGTGGTCGGCAAGTTTTACGCCTGTGCACCATCAATCCGCGCACAACCACTGAGGACATCGCCGCAACTATTTCTCGTTGTCGCTGAGAGCGGCTTCTTCGAGATCCAGGGAGCGTTGGATCTCACGCCGCACGGACTCGCTGATTCTGCCGTCCTCGCGCATCGCGGCGAGTTGTTCCGATTCCAACGCCAGCAGTGCCAACCGCACACTTCGGTAGGCGGCGTCCGACGTGGCTGGACTATGCGATTCACCACCAGAATTGTCGGTGTCAAAGTCATCGACCAATCGACGCGCACGGCGAGCTCGCGATTGCCACTCCAATCGCAGTTTGTCGATCACTTTGTCCGGGATCTCGTCTCCCTCAAGATCGTCGATACTGGCCAGTGCGGCATTTGCCGCAGCCTGCTCAGCCGACGCCCTCTCCCGCTCTAGCGTCACTTTGTCCGTACGAACGTTGAGCCGCCGCACGAGCGGTTCGAGCGTCAGCCCCTGAATCAACAACGTCAAGATGATGCAACTGATGGCAAGAGCGAGAATGAGATCCCGCTCCGGAAACGGCGTGCCATCATCGCGAAGCACCGGGATCGACAGAGCAGCGGCAAGCGGAACCACCCCACGCGTTCCCACCCACGACAACACAACGAGGACTCGCCACGGCGCCACCGAACCGGCCACTCGCTCTCGTACGCCGACGATTCGGCGGATGGCGCCCATCGGAAAGATCCAGACAACGCGGGTCAGCATGACGGCCGCGGTCACAGCGACGGCCACCCACAACGATTCGCGATCCGTTGGCGAGAGTCGGCGCACTAACGTCGGCAATTCCAATCCGATAAGCGCGAAGGCCAGACTCTCCAACAAGAAGATGATCACCGCATAGAAGTGGGCAACCTGAAGTCGGACCGGCCCGCGCAATTCCAGATCCCCACGGCGACTCAAGCTCAGCCCAAACACCACGACAGCGGTGACTCCGGACGCGTGAATCGCCTCTGCCAACACAAAGACGACGTAGGGCGTCAACAGTGCAATGACAGTGTGAAGTACCGCGTCACGGGTTCGGCGGCGGAGTCGTTCGACGACCCAACCCATGGCGAAACCAACGAGTGCACCACCACCACCGAGCCAGATGAATTGGCCAATCACGTTGGTGGACGAGACAGTCGTGCCTGACGCCACAATTCCGACGGCGACGCTGAACAAGACCAGCGAGGTCGCATCGTTGAGGAGGCTCTCGCCCTGAACCAACGCCAGCAAGCGTGGTGGCAATCGCAAGCGGCGTGCTAACGCGCTCACCGCAACCGGGTCCGTACTGGCAACAATGGCACCGAGAACAAAGGCGACTGGCAGGGTCACTTGAGGTGCCAAACCATGCACGGTGAGTGCCACCACGATCGCACTGAATGCAACCAGCCCAATGGCGAGTACGAAAACTGGTCGCAACACAGCTCGGAATTCACGCATCGACACGTCGGTAGCTGCGGCGTACAGAAGCGGCGGAAGCACAACGACGCTGACGAACTCTGGTGGAATATCTACGGAGAACGAACTGCGTGCGAGCCCAACCAAGAGGCCAGCAACGACTAGTAGTGACGGTGCGGGGATGCGCACCCTTTCGGCCACAACGGCCACAACTGCGGCAAAAGCGACGAGCGCGAGGAAGACCTCAAGCGCATACACGTTGTCCTCCCGGTGTTACCGAATCGGCGTCACTGAAGTTACGCCGACCAGACTTCCCGGCACACCAGTTGCGACCCTATCGGTCGAGGGTCGCGCTACGCCTCGACTTCGACGGCTTGGCTGAATTGGGCCGCGTAGAGCCTGGCGTACGCACCATTGGCGGCCAACAAGTCATCGTGATTTCCCTGTTCGACGATTTGCCCGTCTTCCATGACCAGAATCGTGTCGGCATCGCGAATGGTCGATAACCGATGGGCAATCACAAAACTCGTACGCCCCTTTCGCAATGTCGACATCGCTCGCTGAATCAGTACTTCGGTCCGGGTGTCTACCGAACTCGTTGCCTCATCGAGGATGAGAATCAAAGGTTCTGCGAGGAAGGCTCGAGCAATGGTGATGAGTTGCTTTTCACCCGCGCTGACGCTCGAGCCGTCGTCGTCGAGAACAGTTTCGTATCCGTCGGGCAAGGTGCGCACGAAGCGATCGACGTAGGTTGCCCGAGCTGCAGCGACGATCTGGTCGGGTGTCGCCGAGTCGACGCCGTAGGCGATGTTCTCCGCGACCGTCCCTCCAAATAGCCAAGTGTCCTGCAACACCATGCCGATATTGGAACGCAACTCATCGCGGGTCATCGTCGTGATATCGCGCCCATCGAGCGTGATTCGGCCACCGGACACTTCGTAGAAACGCATGATCAGATTGACGAGCGTGGTCTTGCCCGCTCCTGTCGGCCCTACGATCGCGACGGTATGACCCGGTTCCACCGTCAGCGACAGGTCCTCGATCAGGGGCGTCTCAGGCTGGTAGCGGAAAGCCACATGCTCGAACGCCACGCGACCTCGTACATCGTGCGGAGGATGGGAATCCAGCGGGTCAGGTGACTGCTCGTCGGCGTCGAGAAATTCGAAAACCCGCTCCACTGAGGCGACACCGGACTGAAGCAGATTCGCCAGGCTGGCAACTTGGGTGATGGGTTGGCTGAACTGCCTCGAATATTGGATGAACGCCTGAACACTGCCAATCGAAATGGCTCCAGTGGTCACTTGCAATCCGCCCACGACAGCGACGAAGACGTAGTTGAGATTGCCGATGAAGGTGAGTGCTGGCTGGATGATCCCGGAGATGAATTGGGCTTTGAAACTCGACTCGTAGAGCCGTTCGTTGAGTTCTGCAAAGATTTCGGCAGACTCATCAGCGCGACCAAATACCTTGACCAGTGAATGGCCAGTGTACATCTCTTCAATGTGGGCGTTCAATTTGCCCGTCGTACCCCACTGAGCCACGAACTGAGGTTGGGCCTGCTTGCCGATCACCGCTGCTGCGCCCACGGAGAGCGGAATAGTGATCAGCGAAACCACTGCAAGCAGTGGCGAGATCCAAAACATCATGGCCAGTACGCCAATGATCGTGAGCACCGAAGTCACAATCTGACTGAGCGACTGCTGGAGTGTTTGGGCAACGTTGTCGATGTCATTAGTGACTCGACTCAGGATCTCCCCGCGTGGCAACCGGTCGAAGTAGCTCAGAGGGAGCCGCGCGAGCTTGGCTTCGACTTCTCCACGCAATCCAAAGATCGTCCGCTGGACGATGCCTGTGGTGATCCGGCCCTGCAGCCAGGACAGCACGGACGAGAAGATGTAGGCCAACAGCGCGATCATGAGAATGTGCGCCAGCGAATCGAAGTTGATTCCCTCGCCGGGGATCACGTCGTTGGTAACCACGATGTTGGCCAAACTGTCTTGGCCCTGTGAGCGCAAGAGATCGGCTGCTTGTTGCTGCGACAACCCAGCGGGCAACCGTTGACCAATGACGCCGGCGACAATCGCGTTGGTCGCGTTGGCGAGGATTTTCGGTCCGATGACGGCAAGAGTGACGCTGGCGACACCCATCAACAACACACCGAAAACCATGCGACGTTCCGGGCGAAGCATGGAAAGCAATCGCTTTCCCGATCCCTTGAAGTCCATCGATTTCGCCGTTGGCCCCGCAGTGAACGAACTCATCCCAGGGCCACCAGGGGGGCGCGGGCCGGAGTTGGGTCGGACCGGAATCTGCGACTGGGTGGTCACGCCGCCTCCAGCTCGGTCAATTGCGAGAGGACGATTTCGCGGTACGTCTCATTGCTGGCCATCAGTTGTGAGTGGGTACCGACACCGACCACCGCGCCTTCGTCGAGCACCACGATCCGGTGGGCATCGCGGATTGTGCTCACGCGCTGGGCGACGATCACGACGGTGGCGTCGCCGATACTGCGGGCCAGCGCCGATCGAAGGGCCGCGTCGGTTGAGTAGTCCAGGGCTGAAAATGAGTCGTCGAAGAGGTAGAACTGCGGACGTCGTACGAGAACTCGGGCAATGGCTAACCGCTGGCGTTGGCCGCCAGAAACGTTGGTGCCTCCTTGAGAGATAGGCGCATCAAGACCGCCTGGCATTGACTCCACGAATCGTCGTGCTTGGGCGATATCGAGCGCTTCCCAGAGTTCTTCGTCGGTGGCTTCGGGTTTCCCGTAGCGAAGGTTCGTGCCGACAGTGCCAGTGAAGAGGTACGGCTTCTGTGGAACCAATCCGACGGTTCTCACCAGTTGGCCCGGATCAATGTCGCGAACGTTGATCCCGTCGATCAGCACGCGGCCCGAGGTGGCGTCCATCAAGCGTGGAATGAGATTCAACACCGTCGTCTTGCCACTGCCGGTGCTGCCGATGACGGCGGTCGTACGACCAGGATCGGCCGTGAGCGTCACGTGCTCCAGTACGGCGTTTTCCGCACCCGGATAACAAAACGAAACGTCCACGAGCTCTAGTCGACCTACACCGGGGAGCTTTCGAATGGGGTCGGTGGGCGGGATCACACTCGAGTCGGTGTCCATCACGTCCATGATCCGATCGGCGCAGACTTCGGCGCGAGGAAGCATGACGAACATGAAGGTGGCCATCATCACGGCCATCAAGATCTGCATCAGATAACTCAGGAATGCGATCATCTCGCCGATCTGCATGGAGCCGCTGTCGATGCGGTGCCCGCCGAACCAGATGACCGCAACACTGGACACGTTGATTACCAACATCACGGTGGCGGGCATGAGGGCCATCAGCCGACCCACACCCAATGAAGCGTCCATTAGGTCGCTGCTGGCGTCGCGGAAGCGTTGCGCTTCACGGTCTTCGCGCACAAAGGCTCGAACGACACGGATGCCCACAATCTGCTCACGCATAACGCGATTCACCGAGTCGATTCGAACCTGCATCGAACGGAACAGCGGGCGCATATGACTGATGATCAGAGTGACGATCCCAATCAAGACCGGCACGATCACAAGAAGCAGCCCCGACAAGGGAACGTCTTGACGTACGGCCAAAACAATGCCTCCCACGCACATGATGGGAGCGGAGATCATCAGTGTAAAAGTCATCAACGCGAGCATCTGCACTTGTTGCACGTCATTTGTCGTACGGGTGATCAACGATGGGGCCCCGAAGAGGTTGACTTCCTGGGCCGAGAAACTCTGGACTTGATCAAAGATCGCCGTACGCATATCGCGACCGAGGCCCATCGCCGCCTTTGCCCCGAAATACACCGCCCCTATTGCACACACGACCTGGAGCAGGGTCAGAGCAACCATCTGACCACCGACGCTAATGACGTAACCGATGTCGCCAGCAATGACACCTTGGTCGATGATTTCGGCGTTAAGAGCCGGTAGCGCGAGGGTGGCAAGCGTTTGAATCGTCTGCAAGATGAGCACCGCGATGATGGCGCTTCGGTACGGCCGCCAGTGACTCTTCACTAGTCGAAGAAGCATTCGACCTCTCTTGTGCCGGGGTGACGAGCGCCCCCACGGTAACCCCCGGGTCGACGCCGAGCCATTCGGCTCCCTCCCCCTGGGTCAGACCGGCTCGGTACGTTGGGGCCGAGCTCAAGTCCGAGCGGGAGAGGCGGTCCGGTGAGGCTGATTCACACGTCCGATTGGCACCTCGGGAGGAGGTTCGAGCGCGAGGACATGTTGGAGCACCAGGCCACCTTCCTGGACTGGCTCTTCACTGAAGCCGTCAGCCGCCACGTGCATGCGGTCATCGTGGCCGGCGATATCTATGACAGAAACGTCCCATCAACCGATGCGGTCAGGCTTCTCAGCAGAACCCTCACGCAATTTGCTCGCGCGCGCATCCCGATGGTGCTCACGAGCGGAAATCACGATTCGGCCGTACGGCTCGGATTCGGTTCAGAATTGAGCGAAGTTTCCGGAATTCACATCCGGACCCAGGTTTCGGATATCGCCCGACCGGTCGTCCTCAGTGACGAGTACGGCGAGCTCGCGGTCTACGGAATCCCCTACCTGCTTCCCGATGCGGTGATGGCCGAACTCGACGCGGATCGATCACACGAGTCTGTGCTGCGTGCGGCCGCGTCACTGATCCGAACCGATGCCGCGGCTCGTGACATCACGCGCACGGTCGTCGTGGCCCACGCGTTCATCACTGGGGGCTCGGCCTCCGACTCCGAGCGCGATATTCGCATTGGGGGGATCGGTGACGCCCCGGCCCGTGTCTTTGACGGACCCACCTATGTCGCCCTCGGCCACCTTCACGGCCAACAAGAGATCCGCCTCAGCGAATCCCCAACGGTCCTGAGATACAGCGGTTCACCCTTGGCGTACTCCTTCTCGGAGAAGGATCATCGCAAGTCGGTGACTCTTGTGAACATTGATGGATCGGGGAGGGCGACAAGCGAAATTCTCGACGCGCCCGTCCCCCGCCCGCTGCGAGAAGTCTGCGGCACACTCGAGGAATTGCTAGCGCGAGCCGACACCGACCTCGCCGGTCTCTCCGATGCCTGGGTCAAGGTCACCCTCACCGATCCGAAGCGGCCACTCAATCCGATGGAACGTCTCCGGGCCCGGTGGCCGCACACGCTGAGTTTGTTTTTCGACCCCGAGGGAGGCCTTTCAGACTCGGCCGCAGACTTGGCGAGGCTAGCCAAGACCACCGATCCGGTGGAGGTCTGCGCGATGTTTGTCGAACACGTTGCCAACGAGATACCGAATGAGGACGAACTCGCGGTCATCCGCGACGTGGTCGAGACTGTTCAACGCCAACTCGTGGGTGAGTGATGCGACTTCACTCCTTAGAAATCGTCGCCTTCGGTCCCTTCAAGTCACTCCAATCCATCGACTTTGACCGACTGTCGACCGGCGGCTTGTTCTTGCTCGAGGGCCCAACGGGCGCTGGCAAGACCACGATCCTCGACGCCATCACCTATGCGCTCTATGGCCGACTGTCCGTCAGCACTGCCAACACGGACAGGCTCTATTCAGGCTACGCAGAGCCAGGCGACAAACCTGTTGTGACATTGGAGTTTTCCGTCAGTGGTAAGCGCTTCAAGGTAACGCGCACACCGCCATACACACGTCAGAAACTGCGCGGTGAGGGGGAGATCTTGGAGAAGCCGACCGCTCACCTCGAAAGTCTCCACGGCACGGCGTGGACGAGCGAATCGTCGGAAGTCAAAGAGGTGACCGCGGAGATCACGCGAGTTATCGGACTTACGGGGAATCAGTTCACCCAGGTTGCGATCCTGCCCCAAGGGGAATTTGCGAAGTTCCTGCGCGCCAATGACGACGAGCGCCGCGAACTTCTCACCACGCTGTTTGCGACCCATATCTACGACAAGATCACCGCCGAATTTGAAGACCGCGCGAAGACAGCGCGACGTAGCCTCGAGCAAGCGAGAGTGTCGATCGGGAAGGCCTGTGCGGCCGCGCTGGAAGCCTCTGGATGTGACGAAGAGCGCCGCGCTCTGATCAACGCGATGAGTGACGTCGAGCGCCACGACGAGTTCGCCGCCATCTCCAGTGAACTCGACGAGTCCACTGAGTCTCTAGCCACCAACCGGGCGAACGCGGTTGCCGCGCTTGTATCGGCTCGAGCCGAGGAGCAACAACTCGTACGGCTGCTGAAACTGACCGAAGATCATGGCAACGCGCAGCGTGAACTCGACATACATGAGCAAACTCGCAACCAGCATGATGAGTGGATCGCCGAACTCGACTTGGCCACCAGGGCCGCGCCACTTCGTCCTCTGCTGGAAGCGCTCGACGACGCCCGGGAAAAGCTCTCCCACCATCAAGGAATGCTGCACGAACTTGAAGCCAACCCCACAGAGGACCACATCAATGGACTGGGAGTGGCGGTCGAGGAACAACGCGCAGCGGATCTGGTTCGACGTGCGGGCGAACTGCAGCACCTCGTCGAAGAAGAAGCCGAGCTCCCCTCCAGAGAACGCGATCAACGCGCTCTGGTGGACAAAGCCACGGATGCTCATGACGAATTGATGAGACTGTCGCGTCTCCGTGCTGAGCTACCGGATCGAATCGCTCAGGCACGCCTCGCACGTGAGAACGCCACGGAATTGGCGAACATCACGTCCACGCATCAGCAGGCGCTCGAGCAACTCAACGCGCAAGTGGACGCCGCTAAGAAATTGGCGTCCAGCGACTCCACCGAACTCGAGCTAGCGAATGAGCATGCCGCCGCCGCATCTGCTCGAGGTCGCGCAAGCGCCGACTATGAGCGACTGGTAAAGACCAAGTTGGCCGGAATGAGCGCCGAGCTCGCGCTCAAACTCATCGATGGGGAACCGTGTCTTGTTTGCGGGGCAACCGAGCATCCGACACCGGCAGCGCACACGGGCGAAGCAGTCTCAGACGAAACGCTTGAAGCGGCGAAGACAACGAGCATCGAGACCGACTCACGGGCATCCTTCGCCGGAGCAGAGCTTGCGGAGCTCAAAGAATTCCGTGCCGGGCAGCGAGGAATCTCCCAGGGCCAGACTGTGGATGCACTCGAGGAGTCAGTACGGGCGCAAGCACTTCTGGTGACGGCCGCGCAGCAAGCGCAGACTCAACTCGAGGTACTTTCTGCGGATCTTGCTGCGTTGGAATTGAAACAAGAGAGCGCCGCAGAAGAGCTTCTATCCGCAGGCGCGCAGGAAGCCACTACGAGCCAAGCCGCAATTGCCGCCGGCCTCGAACTCACCAGAATTCGGGAAGCAATCGGCGAAAAGACTGCAGATCACCCCAGCGTCGGCGCACATCAGGAAGCACTCCGATCCCAAGCGCAGCACTGCACCGAGATCGCGTCGGTGATTCAGTCGATTGCCCACGCCTCGCAGGTTGTCCACGACACCTCGAAACGCGTCGAAAACCAAGCTCGAGAAGGTGGCTTCCCCACGATCGCCGACGCACAGTCAGCCTTGGCCGAGCCAGCCTTGATCGCCGATCTTCAGGCACGGGTCATGGGGTGGGATCAGATCCATGCGGGACTTGTCGCACGATTGGCCAATCCGGATTTCGAAGAAGTCGCGGAACGCGATGTTGCTCCGCTCCGAACTCAGGTTGAGATCGCCGCGCTCGCCCGTGAGTCGTGTCAATCCGCGGAAACTGCAGCTATTAGCGAGCATGTGCGGGCTGAATCCCAACAAACTGCCTTCGCCCGATGCCTCATCGACGTAGCGAGAACGGAAGAACATCACCGCCGAGTCAGCGCCTCGCATGCGAGTGTTGTACAGCTAGACGGCCTCACTCGTGGTGTAGCGGGGAGTCGCCGCGTGAACTTGACGACCTACGTACTTCGACAATGGTTCCAGCACGTCGTCGCGGCGGCCAACGTTCGACTCGCGACGGTGTCATCGGGTCGCTACCAACTCAATCGAATCGATGAATCAAACGAACGGGCCAACGCTCGCACCGGCCTGACCCTGGAGATCGTCGACCAATACACCGGCAAGACGCGCCACCCGGATTCACTGTCGGGTGGCGAGACCTTTTTCACCGCGCTCGCCCTTGCACTGGGACTGGCAGATGTGGTCAAGTCTGAAGCTGGAGGAGTGGACCTCGACACATTGTTCATCGACGAGGGGTTCGGGACTCTTGACGCCGACACACTCGACAAGGTCATGGACGTTATTGACGATCTACGGGAACGCGGGAGAGTGGTGGGAATCATCAGCCACGTCGCCGAACTCAAGGATCGAGTCAACGAGCGACTCGAAGTGCGTCAGGTCGACACTGACGCGCTACACGGCCCCTCCTTTGTACGAGTGATCGCCTAGGACCGCCGCGAAGCCGCGCGGGGACGCGCGAAAGGCCGGCATTGACAAACTCTGGACGCAGAAGGATTCGGCCGGAGCCTGTTTTGACTTTTTCGGTGCATCTATCACGAAGCAGAGCTTCGAGACCTGCCGACGGCCCAATCGCGTCGCACCCGTGGCTTCATGCTGGCGGCAACACTTCAGGTGATCTCAGCCGGGGAACTCAAGGCGTACCCGGGCCCCTCCATCGCTGCGATTTCCGGCGCTCGCGACGCCGCCGTGCGCCTGCGCCACGGCTCCAGTCGTCGTGGAGAGCGATGTGAACCTTGCAGCTCGCGCCGGGGGAAAGCTCGGTGACGCATAAGGTGTGACCCGCGTTTTCCACGGTGACCATTCCAGTGATTGCCATCTACGTGATCCTCCACTAACAAGTGATCCACGGCATCACCGAAGAAACAATGCGGTGACGACATCACTCATCCATCAGTCACGATGACGAATGTGGGAACAGTCAATGAGCATCCCCAATCTCTTCTCGGCCCGCCGCGTCCTGTGCATCCAGCCGCACTATGACGACAACGACATCGGCGCCGGTGGCACGATCGCGCTCCTACGAGACGCGGGTGCCGAGATCTATTACCTCACCGTCACCGACGACCTCATGGGCGTCACAGACGACACCATGAGCGACGCCGAAGCGACTGCTCGCCTGGACGCCGACCAGACTGCCGCCGGAAAGATCTTCGGCGTGCGAAGTCAAATCAAGCTAGATTTCCCAGACGCTGGCGAATACGAACACATCGACGTCCGCAGTCACATCCTGCTGGCGTTGCGCCAACTTCAACCCGACTTTGTGCTCACCTGCGATCCGTGGCTGACCTATGAAGCCCATCGCGACCACATCCGTACGGGAATGGCTGCCGCCGAAGCGATCATCTTTGCTGGGCTTACGAAAATTCCCTCGAGCGACCCGAGCGTCGATGCTCGCTACACAGGGCACGAGATCCTCGGGGTGGCGTTCTACAACACCCGCGAACCGAACGTCGTGGTAGACATCACGTCGGTTTGGAAAGACAAGGTCCGGGCGCTGAGGTGCTACGGGACGCAGTTTTCGCCGGCGGACATGGAATCACTCGTGGACGCACTCGACGCGAAGTCACAAGAATTTGCGGCCAGCGAGGCCTTCGAACGCGCCGAAGTCCTCAAAGTCGTCCACCCCGACTACCTCCACATCGGCCTCTAGCCCGGCGCCTTTCTCCCTTAGTGGTACGAACCCGTAGTTGAACTTCAGTTTCGTACCTGAAACTCTGATTCTGAGACCGGATGTACGGCGACGAGTGCGGAGGATGGCGTGGCCAACACCGATCCGGAGAGCAGTCGGGCCGCCGATGATTTGATCGCGCGCGCGGCACGTCTCGATGCCGACGATCCTTTGGCGCATTGTCGCGCCCGGTTCGTCCTGCCCGAGGCCATGATCTATCTCGATGGCAATTCTCTCGGCGCCTATCCCGCGTCGGTCGGCGTACGCCTCGACGACGTGCTCAATCGCCAATGGTCCCAACGATTGATCCGCTCGTGGGATGAGGGTTGGTGGGAAACACCGGAACGAGTCGGCGACCGCATCGCCGGATTGGTCGGCGCGGCCCGGGGGCAGGTCGTCGTTGGCGACTCCACCAGCGTCAATATCTTCAAGCTCGCCATCGCTGGTGCGAGGATGCGCCCGGATCGAACACGGATAGTCATTGATTCGGCTTCGTTCCCGACCGACGGGTACATCGTCGATTCTGTCGCTCGACTGCTTGGTCTCGCGGTGACACGAGCGGACCAGAGCGACCTGGACAACGTTCTCGGTGACGACGTCGCGCTTGCACTGCTCAATCATGTGGACTACCGCACCGGCAAGTTGTGGGACATGGCGTCGCTCACAAGGAGCGTTCACAACTGTGGTGCTGTGGCGCTGTGGGATGTTTGCCACAGCGTGGGTGTCGTACCACTTCAGTTCGACGCTCTCGATGTTGAACTAGCAGTCGGATGCACCTACAAGTACCTCAACGGTGGTCCGGGAGCACCCGCATTTCTCTACGTTCGCGAAGACCTCCACGATGCCCTCGATCAACCCCTTACAGGTTGGCATGGGCACGTCGATCCCTTCGGTATGCAGTCGGACTACGAACCAGCGGCCGGAATCATCCGTGGACGCGTCGGGTCTCCCCCACTCCTGTCTATGCTCGCCCTCGATGCAGCACTCGACGCGTACGACGGAGTGTCGCTTGCAGACGCGCGGGCGAAGACACAATCGGTCACAGGAATCTTCATCGACGCCCTCGACCGGTCACTCGCTCCAGGCGTCATCGAGATCGCGACACCACGCGACTCGTCACAACGCGCCGGCCAGGTGTCCATCGCGCATCCGCGTGCCCGGGAACTCGTCCATGAGCTCATCCCGCTTGGCGTATTGGCTGACTTCCGGGAACCGGACATCATTCGATGCGGATTTTCGCCTCTCTACATCGGGCACACGGACGCAGTGAATGCCGTCCGCGCCCTGGCATCGTTGCTCAATCAATAGTGGCCACGTGTCCGACGATCCCCCCTCGGTCTCGGCACGATTGAGATCATGTCGCTCGCCTTGACCATGGTTGTGAGCGTGCTCACCGTGGCTCGTGGCCGCGCGGCCCCTCTTAAAGGGGGCGCGCACTTCGCACCCTTCCCGGCATTCCTTGAACTCGCGCTCAACCCGTGACCTTTGTGGCGCGCTGGCACACCATTTACCGAGCGAAGTGCCACGCTGACCCACATGGACTCGATCGAAATCCCTGAACCACACACAGTTGGACCCTCGAAGGGACGAGTGGAGGCATTCAGCGATGGAGTGTTCGCAATCGCCATCACCCTGCTCATTCTGGAGATTCGTGTGCCGGACGCCGAAGACGGGGAACTGTGGAACGACCTTCTCAAACTTTGGCCGTCCTACGGCGCGTATGCGGTGAGCTTTCTGACCATCGGCGTGATGTGGGTCAACCACCACCACTTGATGGCATTCGTCGCGAGAGTCGATCGAGGTTTGCTCTATCGCAATCTTGCGTTGCTCGGGGTAGTCGGCTTCATTCCGTTTCCCACTGCGCTCCTCGCCGAATACATCGAAGGCCACGGTCTTGCAAACCAGCGCGCTGCCGTTGGTGCCTACGGGCTCACCATGATCGCGCTCGCGATCACTTTCACCATCCTGTGGAGCCACCTCGACAGACATCCCGAATTGACGACGGATGACGGCGATACCGCCGTGATACGAGGCTCTTTGGTTCAATCGGCTACGGGACTTGCCTTCTACGTCGTCGCCACCTGCGTGGCACTCGTGGCGCCAATCGTGTCGCTGGCGATCTATGCCCTTCTGGTGATCGCCTTCGCCTTCGCCCGACCGAGAACTCCGGCAAGGACGCGAAACAGCTAAGGCCGAGCCAGAGGCATCGCCGCTAGCCCGGCCCTCTTCGTGGGCGCGAAGACCGTCAGATCCGCGGTCGTGTTCAGAGTGTCACCAAGCCCGGCGGCTGTGACCAAACTCGGTGATCTCTTTTTTCCTCACATGGCGATGACGTCGGTGCATCTTCGAACTGTCGATGTCAACGACGCCTTGCCGACGCATAACGATCGAGCGCGTCTTGGCGTTCCACTTCGTGATCAACGATTCGTTGGGTGTACTCGGAGGGAAGTCCACTTGCGCCTAGCCAGGGTTCGTGTATGTGGACGCCGTCTACGTCGCGCAGTTCGGGAACGTAGCGACGAACGTAGTCGCCGTGAGCGTCGAATCGTTTGCCCTGCGCAACAGGGTTGAAGACACGGAAGTACGGGGCCGCATCGGTTCCGGTGCCAGCCACCCACTGCCAACCATGTTGATTGCTCGCCACATCGGCGTCACGCAACATCTGCATGAACCAGCGGGCGCCCCTGGTCCACGGCAGATGCAGATCTTTGACGAGAAAACTGGCGGCGACCATGCGTACTCGGTTGTGCATCCACCCTTCTGCCAAGAGTTGCCGCATGCCTGCATCCACAAACGGGTAGCCAGTACGCCCAAAGCGCCAAGCCTCGAACCGCTGGTCGGCACTCGCGCCTTGGTCGTACTCGATGGAATCCAACTCCGTTCGCAAGTTGCGCCGAGCCGTTTCCGGTGCCTGGTGCAAGACGTCTGCGTAGAACTCGCGCCACGCCAGCTCGCGTCGAAATACTTCGTGTCCGCGAGAGTCGTCAAGGTCGGCGAGCAGCGTCCGCGGGTGAATCTCCCCCCACTTCAGAGCCGCCGACAATCCCGACGTCGCGGACAGATCCGGCCGATCTCGAAGATCGGCGTAATCCGCAAGATCAGATGCGCGAAACTCGCTCCAACGCGTTTGCGCCGCCACCTCTCCCACAGGGGGAAGTTCCAGGGGACCTAGATCGGGTTCCGGTGGCAGTGGTTGGCTTCCATCTAGTCGCGCCCACTGGTTCGGGCGGACGGGCGGAGCAGGTGAACGCCAGCCATGCGCGAGCCACGCGCGATAGAAGGGCGTGAAGACGCGGTACGGCGTTCCGTCGTCCTTCCGGACCCGTCCCGGTGCCACGGCGTACGGCGAACCGGTGCGCACCAGTGAACGACCGGCGATCCGTAATTCCGCGTCGACGGCCCCGTCCCTCTTGCGGCCATAGGGACCGAAGTCAGCGGCGACGTGGACCTCGGACGCCCCGCACAGCGACGCGACGTTCGGCACCACGATGGTCGGGTCACCGATTCGCACATGGAGTGCGCCCGCGAGAACGGAATCAAACTCTCGCAGACTACGAAGCAAGTACGCCCGCCGCACATCACCGCTGGGTCTCCACAGCGAGGGGTCGATGACAAAGAGAGGCAGAACCTCACCTGCTGCAGCGGCGGACACTAACGCTGGCTGGTCGCTCAATCGCAGATCTCGGCGGATCCACCACACGCTTGATGCCACCGCTACCCACCAATGCGCGTATGTGAGTCGCGAGCGATGCCTTTGATCATCCCTGGGAAAACCAATCGGTGAAAGGGCGCCACGCCCGCCCAGTAGAGCCGACCCATCAATCCGCGCGGCCGGAACTCGGCCACTTGCACGATGCGCGATCCATTCGCGGTCGGGACAACGTCAAAGGTGAGCCATGCGACTCCGGGCAACAACATCTCGGCGCGCAATCGAAGCCGCTCGTTGGGCACCAGGTCTTCGACACGCCAAAAGTCCAATGGCTCCCCTATCTGCAACCGATCTGGGTTACGACGACCACGTCGAAGCCCCGGTCCGCCCGCGACCAAATCAAGTGCCCCTCGGATTCGCCACAAGGCTGAACCGCCGTACCAGCCGCGTTCACCACCAATCCGGCAAATGGCCGCGAAAACCGCAGCAGGTGGCTCGTCCACGTCGATCTCGCGACAGTCTCGAAGGACGGTGCCGCCGGCCCACATGGGGTCGGTCGGCGCAGGCAGGAACGGTGCCTGATCCGCGTCGTTGAATCGACTCGGCACCTCGCCAGACTTCGATCGCTCAAGGGCCCGATCGAGCGCCTCGCGCACCGAGATAGGCGAGACGTGAAACGTGTCCGCCGCTCGCGTGTCTGATACCACGACTTCGTTCACCAAACTCTCGACGAGTTCGGCCGCCAGACTGGCCGGCACCGGCGTCACCAAACCCACCCAGTGCGCCGACAACTTTGGCGTTAACACCGGAACTCGAATGAGTCGACGCCGAGGGAGGTCGGCGGCTTGCGCATACGCGGCCATTAGTTCGGCGTAGCTCAAGACATCAGGCCCACCGATCTCGAAGACGCCGCGTATCTCGGGCGGAGCCAACACGGCCGCATGCAAGTACGCGAGAACATCGATGATGGCGATCGGCTGGCATCGAGTCTCGACCCACTTTGGCGTCACCATGACGGGCAAGACATCGACGAGATAACGCAGCATCTCGAAACTCGCCGACCCCGACCCAAGAATGACGCCCGCGCGAAGTTCGATCACGGGTGTACCCGATGCGGCTAGTTGCTCGCCCACTGCATGGCGACTTCGCAAATGCGCGGAGAGCTGGTCAGAGGACCGACCCAAGCCGCCGAGATACACGATTCGGCCGACGCCCGCTTCGTGCGCCGCGGCAGCGAAGTTTTTTGCTTCGCGGAGTTCCCGCTCTTGCCAGTGATCGCCCTGTCCGATGGAATGCACGAGGTAGACCGCAACGTCGACATCGGCCATTGCCGGAGCAAGATCGCCACCGACATCACCGGCGACCACGTCTACGTCATGGCGCCAACGAGAGGCGCCCAACTTCGCCGGGTTACGAGCCAAGCATCGGACCCGAGCGCCAGCGGCCAGTAGATCGGGCACCAAGCGCCCACCGACGTAACCCGACGCTCCGGTCACCAACACCAAACGACCCGCCATAAGGGCAACCTACGAGCCAGGCGCTGTTCGTGCACCCGGTGATCCGCTCACGAGACAGCAATGGTCCCGACCCACACCATTCGTGTGAATCGGGACCGTGCCGTACGGCAACCTCGATCGACTAGATTTGAGGTCCTTCGCTGCGCAACTTCTCGACATCGCTCATCGCGTTGCGAAGTTGGGACAGCCATTCCTCGGAGTGTTCGGCCACCAACTTGATGGCCCATGCCACGGCGTCTGAGCGTGATCGCGCCACGCCAGCGTCGACGAGCGTGTCCAGCACCTGCCGCTCGGGTTGACGCAAACGCGTCATCACCGGGATCGACAGGTGGGTGAAGAGTTGCTCGTGCTCACCCAGGCTGACTCCCCATGCCAACTTTCGGCCGTATCGGTTCTCGGCCTCGTTGGCGATTGCCATCCGCTCGGCGCGAGTCTCCTCACGGAACCGACTGATGCGACCTTCGGCGGCTGCCGTTACCGACGCCGACGAGTCAGACGCGCTGGTCGAGTCCACTGCGGGAAGCTCGCCGCTGACGATGATTTCTTCTCGGTCAATGCTCACCGTGGGGCTGCCGGTGAACCAGTCACTCGGCAGTCGACCGGTCAGCCAAGCGGCTGCATCGCTCGCATCGGGTAGATCAGCTTGTTGCCAACCTCCCCGACGACCGAATCCGCGTCCGCCGCGCGGTCCACCTGGACCACCTGGACCACGTCGATGCGGTCCCCCGCGACGGCGTGGGCCCTCAGTTTCATCAGAGTCTTGATTCTTCTTCATGGTATTTCCCTTCGTTTCTTACTTCGTTACATGCTTACAGTCTTGCACAACTTGATAGGGTGCGAGTTGATTCCCAGTGGAGGAACTTTGTGACTCAGATCACAAATCAGCCCTAACGGAGCGCGCTGGCGGCCTGCGTACGCGCCCGCTGAACAGCACTACTACGAGGATTCTGAGCGGTCTAGCCTCTGTGCAACGCATCAATCCAAATGAAGGCGATCTTGACGCGAGGTCCGTAGGTGAGCACACGTGAGGTGTCAGTCTCCGCGGAGGTGCTTCGCACTCGCGAGCAGGTGTGGTCCGCCATGGCTGACATTCAGCGACTCGTGAGTTGGAGTCCTGAAACCACCGGCGTGTCAACCTTTGCCGACGGCCCCTTGAAGGTTGGCGACAGGTTTACCGGAAGCAATCGACGGGGCCTGTTTCGGTGGCGTACTCGCTGCAAAGTCATCGATTCTGAACCCGGTTTTTCCTTGGCCTTCGAGGTCACGTATCTCGGCATGTCAGTCGCGATGTGGCGATACGTCCTCGAATCAACGAGCGGCGGAACACTGGTCACCGAGGAGTGGACCGATCGCCGCGGTCCGGCAATGGTCGTCATCGGCGCGCTAGGAACGGGCGTCACGGATCGGGCTGCCCACAATGAGACGACCATGCATGCGACGCTTGCCAACCTCAAGGCAGATCTCGAGTCGAGTCGATAACCCCTTACCTGGCGTCAGAGAGGCTGCACGGGTGGAGGCGGGTAGTAGCCCCCCGGCGGTAGCGGATAGGCGATGGCCTTCTTGGCTCGGCTCCGTTTGACCAGCCCAACAATCAAAAGAATGACGCCGATCACAAACAGCACGAACGCCAATGCAATCAATCCGAAGACGACCGCGACGGTAGTCGCGATTGCTGCGGGCGTCGGTCCCACGAGGATCGACACCTTGTTGGCAGCAGTGTCGCCGTCAACAGTGACGGTGTAGACGCCAGCCGTCGGAACGGTGAACACGTAGTCGGGTGCGTACCTGATGCCTTCCAGAGTGAGGTCGGCATTGGCGTTGGAGTTGTAGGGACCCACGAGGATCGATTTCCCGTTTGGTCCGGTGACCTTTGGACTCGAGAGTCCTGATGTATCCGCGGTTTCCGACCAGATCGCTTGTTCCCCTTCGTTCAAGCTGACATCAATCGAACCGGGCGCCGAGAATCTCGCGCTGCTACCTGCAACGCCGATCACCTTCACTACCCCAACGACGATCGCCACAGCGCCGAGAACGACCGCCAGAACCATCAACACAATTCCGCTGATCAGAGCGCCCTTGGGCAAGGTGGGCGACGGGGGTGGGGTGGGAGTGGCGGGCGCGGGGATTGCCATGTCGAGGAGGCTAGCGGCTCAGCGAGCCACGGTGGGGTCACCTGGGAGGCCGATCAAGCATGACGGGCATTCCGACGATGCCATCTCCATGGCGAAGACGGAGAGACTGGGTCGCACCAGCATTGTGGGATTGGCCGCCGCCCTGATGGTGGCGGTGCTCTTGCCCATACCGACCGCAGGAGCTCAGGTCGTCCTGGCGAGTACGGCCACCAGTTCCATTCGTGCCGCAACCGCGCCAAGGCCGGTGTTTTGGTTCCCATTCCGAGGGTCAGTGAAGGTTGGGTGCGTCGTAAACAACTGCGGACCAGCGATGAAGGGCGGTCATCATTACTGGGCGATCGATTTCAGTGGTCTGGAGGGTACGGCCGTCAATGCTGCCGCCACCGGTATTGCCCACATCGGCGGGCGTGCGGGATGTGTCGGACCGTCGGCGAGTAACAACGCGAAGCTCGGTAACTGGGTGTGGATTGACCACGGCCACGGGCGAGTTACGCAGTACCGGCACCTGGCCCGGATCACTATCCGCTCCGGACAACGGGTGACGCCAGCTACCAGGATCGGGACCATGGGACACACCGGCATCGGCCCGTGTTTGATCAACTACACCCACTTTGAGTACCTCACCGGCGCGAGAAAGGGCTCGCCGTCCGGCATCAGAACTAACCCGGGACCGATGTTTGGCTGCGTCAACAAGGTGCGCGTGCAATTCCCCAACGCGGTCAATCGCGGGAACGCCGATTGGAACAAACTCAATGGAACGCCGCGTTACCGAGTGACGATCACAAACCTGACCTCCGCCTGCTGACATCGCCCGGCCAACGCCGGCGAATTACTTGGTCAAAACGTCGGTGATTGTGCTCAAGGCATCGTCAAGATCTTGCTCATCAATCACGAGTGCCGGCGCGAATCGAATCGTCCACGTGTGAGTGTCCTTGGCGAGGATTCCACGAGTCAGAAGATCCAAACTCACCTCTCGCCCAGTGCGACCAGTCCCATCGAGTTCGATGGCCCACCACAATCCACTCCCCCGAACTTCCTTGACCCCAGGGATAGCGGCGGCGCGCAGTGTGTTGAGCACGTGGTCCCCAAGAACACGCGAGCGCCGTTGAATCTCACCAGTCGCCAAGAGCTCGACAACCGCGATACCCACCGCCGCTGCCAGCGGGTTGCCACCGAAGGTGCTGCCGTGCTCACCTGGGTGAATGACGCCCAAGACGTCCCAATCGGCCGTGATCGCGGACACCGGCAAGAGCCCACCCCCCAAGGCTTTGCCGAGAATGCGGATGTCTGGTTGGACGTCAATCAAGTCGCACGCGAATGTCGCCCCCGCGCGACCCATGCCGGACTGAATTTCATCAGCCACGAACAACACGTTCGCATGGCTACATAACTCGCGAGCCGCCTGCAAGAACCCTGTCGGCGGTAGGACGACTCCCGCCTCGCCTTGGATCGGCTCGACCAGAAACGCGACGGTTCGCTCGGTGATCGCCTCAGCAAGCGCGTCGATGTCGCCGTACGGCACGGTCACAAAGCCGGGTGTGTACGGCCCGTAGTGATCGCGTGCGACGGGATCGTCGGAGAACGAGACGATGGTTGTCGTGCGACCGTGAAAGTTTCCCGCGCACACGATGATCTCAGCTGCATTATCAGCGACGCCTTTGCGCTCGTACCCCCATTTACGGGCCACCTTGAGCGCGGTCTCAACGGCCTCGGCTCCACTGTTCATCGGCAAGACAGCGTCATGGCGCGCCAGTGCCGCGAGGTCAGCGCAGAATCGGCCAAGTCGATCATGATGAAACGCTCGACTCGTGAGCGTGACTCGGCCGAGTTGCTCTTCTAAGGCGCGAATCAGCGCCGGGTGACGATGCCCGAAGTTCAACGCCGAGTACGCCGACAGCATGTCCAGGTAGCGGCGCCCTTCCACGTCCGTGACCCATGCGCCCTCGCCTGTGGCGATGACAACTGGCAGGGGGTGGTAGTTATGGGCGCAGTGTTCGTTCTCGAACGCGATCGCAGCGTCGCTCGAGAGCGTGCTCGTCGACGGCGAGCCCTGCCGTGGAGTTGCACCCACTTTGGTCACCTCACACTCATCGTTGGACTCACGCCGATAGAACGCCGGTCGCAGGCTCAAGGTAACTTCACCGTCATGACTGTTGCTGTCGAATCCAAAGATCTGGTCAAGACGTTCACGAGTCGTTCCGGAGATGTCGAAGCCGTGCGCGGAGTTGACCTTCGTGTCGAGCAGGGCGAGATATTCGGTTTTCTGGGGCCAAACGGCGCGGGCAAATCGACCACCGTACGCATGCTGACAACCTTGACGACGATTACGTCGGGAACCGCGACCGTCGCCGGGATCGATGTCGCAAAGGAACCAGACGAAACACGCCGGCGAATTGGAGTAGCGCTGCAGGAAGCGGGCCTTGACCCGCGCCAGACCGGTCGCGAGTTGTTGATCCTGCAGGGACGCCTCTTCAACTTCTCCCGCGCTGAAGCGGCGGAGCGAGCCAAGGTGTTGCTCGAACTCGTGGATCTCGTCGATGCCGCTGATCGGCTCATCAAGGGTTACTCAGGTGGGATGAAGCGGCGCCTCGACCTCGCCTCTGCGCTTGTACATGATCCCGAAGTCTTGTTCCTCGACGAACCGACGACCGGTCTCGACCCGTCGAGCCGACTGGTGGTCTGGGACGAGGTACGCCGCATCAACCAGCGAGGAACGACGGTGTTCTTGACCACGCAATACCTCGAAGAAGCCGACCAGTTATGTAATCGACTAGCAATCATCGACGCCGGCCGCATTGTTTGCGAAGGAACGCCCGCCGAGTTGAAGGCTGACTTGCGCCAACGCCGAGGCATGACAATGGAGCCGACCCTCGATGA
>JBBRTC010000030.1:0-23516 GCA_038244765.1 Candidatus Nanopelagicales bacterium
CTCATGCCAAGCGGACGCTCACAGTGGATCTTCAAAGCGTCGCCATCGCAGCGCGGCGATAGTCGCCGTCGAGTTCCAACACGGCGAATCGAGCGAAGAGTTCTTCCGCGTACCAACCGATTTCGGCCGTACGCCGGACGGCCTCTTGGTGTGCATCACCACGTTGGGCAAAGTCCGTCAGCGCCTTCGAGTCTCGCCACAGGCTAAACGTTCCCTGCAGGCCCACCGGGGCCTCACCTATGCCAATGGCCAGTTTCAGTCCGTCGTGACGGCGCAGGTCAAGCGACACTGGGGGTACAGCGCGCCAGAACGTTGGCCAGTGGCGGGGCTTAATTCGCGCCCGTGTGATCGCCGCGATCGGGCCGTCCCAACGGTGCGAGATGGGTGCACCAAAGGGTTGACGATTCGACCATGAACCGCGCGACGTTAACGGTCTCAACGTGATTTTGGCCCGTTCTTCGGATCGAGTGTCCCAACGATGGACGACGGGGGAGTCGTCGAATCGGCGGGCAGATTCGGGGTCTGACCAGCAGCACAAGATCGCCCAATGGCGTGGGTCGGCATCGCGAACCGTGAAGGTGCGACCCGAACCAGTGCCCAGGAGCTTCGAGAAGGTGAGGCCGGCTGTTCGCCGAAGGGCAGTCCGGTCACGAGCCATAGCCATTGTGGCAGAAGCGATTTCACCTGTAGAGACTCCCCAGATGTGCAGGGTGACCAGTGCAGGTGTTCTCGGCTGGGTGTTCTTCATGGGCGAATTGGCCTGACTCACGTGAGAGGCAAATCAGCGTAAATCGTCGACGGCGGCGGGCGCCTCGCCGACTTCGGCGGCCTGTCCGGCGGTGATCCGAAGTAGTTCGTCGTACGACGTGGGGAAGACGTAATGCGGATGGCCGCCGGCAGCCCAGACAACATCGTGGCGAGACAGTTCGACGTCAACCAGCGTGGTGAGCGGCGTCGGGTGGCCGACGGGAGCGACCCCACCGATCGGTTGACTTGTGTGTTTTCGGACGAATTCGGGGGTGGCGCGGCGCACCTCGGAGACTTCGATGAGCGGGGCGAGTTTGAGGGTGTCGACCCGGTGCGCGCCAGAGGCAAGAACCAGCAGGGGCATGCCCTCGGCATCGAAGACGAGCGAGTTGGCAATCGCGGCGACTGGGCAGCCGAGTTGCGCGGCGGCGGTGGCGGCGGTTGGTGCGGGCTCGGGCAGGGCTCGTACTCGGCCAGGGACTCCTAGTTCGCTCAACGCGTTGGCGACCCGTTGTGCATTCGGATGCACGTCGTGGTGGATGTCAGGGTCCGCTTCCTCGGTCATGACGAGACCCTAGCCAGTTTGGGCGGTTCCGACGTGGTCGGTTCCTAGGTGATCGATGCGGCACCGAAGGCGACGCTGAAGCGGTCACACCAGATGACGACCGTCTTGTACTTCGACAGGTCTGCGCCTGCAGGGACC
Source organism: Candidatus Nanopelagicales bacterium (assembly GCA_038244765.1). GTDB lineage: Bacteria > Actinomycetota > Actinomycetes > S36-B12 > JBBRLC01 > JBBRLC01. The sequence continues at coordinate 1,451 of JBBRTC010000030.1, forward strand.
TGATAGTTCTGGTTGCCGTTGTTGGCTTTGAGGTCACCCAGATTGACGTACGCCGCATCCTTGGACTTGTCGGCCTGTTCGACGTTCGCGCCGGTGAGCCACACCTTCACATCGGGACCGTTGCTGGTGTTGAAGTTCTGCAGGCGTACGAACACGCGTCCATCAGCGAGTTTTACCAATTTCGCCGTACCGCTTGTGCTGTGTTCGTAGCTGCGGAAAGCGCCTGACCCCAACGTTTGTGGCCCGGCTGGCGCTGGCGCGGGTGGCGCCGGATTTGAGAGTGCAGGAGCCGACGGTGCCGGAGTGGGTGCCGCCGGATTTGGAGCCACCGGCGCTACTGGATTTGGGTTGGCCGGTGCGGTTGCCTCAGGGAGTGCTTCGTCGACGGTTTTGTTGGTGAATAGCGCCCACGGCTGGAACAGGTACGCCGCGAATGAAAACACCACGATCGCGGCGATACCTCCACCAAGCACGAGATTTCGACGAGAGCGGCGAATCTCGGGAGTCGAGGTATCGCGGTCTGTAGTCGTACTCATGGGATGCGTCCCTTTCCACTTTCGGTACTGGATTTCGAGTCCCCCATCATCGCGGGGTCGAGGGTCGATTCCGGTGGCGAAGTCATGACGGTCCGATGACGTCGAGCCGGTTCAGCGGGGTGAGAAAGCCGGGGAAAGGAGGGGTTGACGCGGTTGTCGGTGGGGGGCTTTACTGTGGGGGTGTTCGAACAGATGTTCGAACAAATAATCAAGTTAGGTCACGAAGTTCGTCACGAAGTTCATCGTGAAAGTTCAGTGATGTCGAAGGGTTCCTCACCCCCGTGGGAACCCTTCGAGCACCGGGAAGGGCTCGCGGCCCGTCTCGGATCTGGCTCTGTCGTGGGGTGCGCAGTCCTCGACCCGCTTCGCGCCCCACGACGGATCCGCCAGAGCAGTACTGGGTCGAGCCGCCTGTTTCCGAGTTGATTTCGAGTTGAGGAAGCCGCCCATGTCTCGACGTCTTGCCGATTCAACAATTGAAGTACGTACGACCGGCATCTCTGCAGTTGATGTTCGAACTATTGAAGTGCGCCGCTTTGATGGTGGTGATTCCGTGGGGGAGCCGACTCAGTTCCTGTGGCGTGGGCGCCTCTATGTCATTCGCGGCATCGTGGCGCGTTGGGTAGAAGCCGGATCGTGGTGGTTGACCAGCGGTTCAGCGCCATCGGCAGCCGAGCGTGAGGTGTGGCGCGTCGAAGCGACCCCTACGCGTGGCAGTAGTGGTGTTTATGACCTTGTTTACGACAAGGGTCAGTCCAGCCAACAGTCCAACGAACAGGGCCGCTGGACGCTCGCGCGGGTGGTGGATTGATCATGACAACCGCCACGAGTGCCAGCCCCACGCGCGGTTCCGGCCGAAGTGTCATCCCGACTGCGTCGCGCGATTTACTCCTCGCCGCGCTGCGCGGTCTTGCTGATGCGGGCATGACCACTCGCGCCTCCGATCGATATGTCGCCGCCCATCTTGCGGCGTTGCGCGCTGCGGCGGCAGTGGTAGCTGCTCGGGCAAAACCGGCGTCGCGGCGTACTCGCTTGCGCAGTGTCTGGGCGTTACTCGCCGATGTAGCGCCGGAATTAAAGGAATGGGCCGAATTCTTTGCCGCTGGTGCGCGTACCCGGGCGGCGGCCGAGGCAGGTATCGCCGCTGCGGTTACTGAGCGAGCCGCCGATGACTTGATGCGCGATGCCGAGTCGTTTATCGAACTGGTCGCCACCACGTTGGGCATCGACCAACAACTGGGCCTCAACCAGCTAGGCCTCAACCAGCAGTTCAGCTTCGACGTACGCGCGATCCGTACTGCGTCTTAAGGCCCAGGCAAGTTTGATCATTTCACCGGTGAAGGAGTGCCACTGTTATGCCCACCGGTTCGCGTGGTCGTGATGAGTTTGTCCATGTCCATGTGGCCTCGGGGTACTCGTTACGCTACGGCGCATCCTCGCCGCGGGCATTAGTCGAACGTGCGGCCCAATGGGGTCAAGAGATGTTGGCGCTTACTGATCGCGATGGGTTGTACGGCGCCGTGAAGTTTGCGCTGGCCTGTCGTGATGCTGGCCTTCGACCCATCTTTGGTGTCGACCTCGCTCTTGTTGGGGGGCAGGCGGAGCAAGGGACTGCGCAACCGGTACGGGTCCGTCGAAGTGCCGCTGGCCGTACGGGCACCGGCCTTACATTGGCCGATCGCACCCGCGTCGCTGCTCAAGTCAACGCTGCCGACGCGAATGGATCCGACCCAAAATCGCGTACGCCGGCGCGTGGCGGAGTCGACGTCGACCCTCGCCATCCGCGCGTGGTTCTGCTCGCTCGCGGCTCGCAGGGGTGGGCTTCGTTGTGTCGAGTCGTCTCGGCGGCTCATCGCCACGAATCGTTCGAGTTACGTGGGGGAGTCAGGCCAGGTGGTGCAGCAAACAGTGGGGTTCTCGCAGGGCGCGGGGCGCCGACGATCACCCTGGACCGGATTGCCGAGGTCGTTGCCGGCGCCGCGGCCGGCTCATTAGTGGCGTTACTCGGTCCTGACTCCGACGTGGGTCGCGCGCTCGCGCGCCGCCGCCCTGACCTCGCCGCGCACCTCCTCACGACCTATGTCGATGCGTTGGGCCGCGACAACGTCTATATCGAGATCATGTCTCATCGCGCGCGGGACGCATCGATGGCAGCCAGCGATGTCGATGGCAATCCTGCACGTGGCCATGCGTCGGCAGTGGCGCTATCTAGTTCGTTAGCCGCTCGCATGCTCAGTTTCGCCCGTGAACAGCGGTTGCCCGCCGTACTCACTAATGCAGTGAGGTACGCCGAACCGTCTGATGCTCCCGTTGTTGATGTCCTTGATGCTGCCCGCCGACTTGTGCCACTCGATGCACGTCACCTCGATCGCCCTAATGCTGAGGGTTATCTCAAGTCAGGTCCGTCAATGCGTCAGGTCGCTCACGAGATCGCGGCGTTGGCCAACGTGAGCCATCCGGATCGGGTCGTTGATCGGCTCTTGGCTATGACTGGTGAACTCGCCGAGTCGTTGGCGCTGGACCCTGTTGACGATCTCGGTATCGGGTCAGTGCATGTTCCTGAGCTTGATGTACTCCGAGAGAGCCGAACGAGTCGGACAACCGCGATCAGCGGCAACGACCGAGGCAGTGGTGCAGGTGATGGTTGGCTGCGCGGCAGATGCGAGGCAGAGTTACAGAGGACTTATCGTCCCGAGCATCCGCAACATGAGATGCGCATTGTTCGTGAACGCCTCGAGCAGGAACTCGACGTTATCTCCACGCTTGGCTTCGCGGGTTATTTCCTCACTGTCGCTGATGTCGTTGCGTTGATTCGAGAGATGGGTGTACGAGTTGCTGCGCGAGGTTCGGGCGCTGGCAGTTTCGTCAACTATCTCCTTGGTATTTCTGGGGTTGATCCACTCGCACACAACCTAGTGATGGAGCGTTTCCTCTCCCCATTGCGTCGCGCGCTGCCCGACATTGACCTCGATGTCGAATCTGCCCGTCGGCTTGAGGTTTACACCGCGATCTTCGAACGATTTGGGGACCAGCGAGTGACGTGCGTGTCGATGATGGACACCTACCGCGTACGCCACGCAATCCGCGACGTCGGTGCCGCACTCGGCATGCCGAAGAGCGAGATCGATCACTTCGCCAAGGCCTTCCCGCACATTCGGGCCCGCGATGCCCGCGATGCTCTGGCCGAGCTGCCCGAGTTGCGCGACTCCGGCCTCGGGAAACTCGCCGCGATGGGGCAACTCGACACCTTCTTCTCGCTGGTCGAATCCCTTGACGGTTTGCCTCGTCACGTCGCAATGCATCCATGCGGGTTGCTGCTCTCGGATCTCACCTTGCTTGATCGAACACCAGTCGAAGCAAGCGCTGCAGGCTATTCAATGAGCCAGTTCGACAAGGACGACGTCGAAGAAATGGGGCTACTCAAACTCGACGTACTCGGCATTCGGATGCAGTCCTCGATGGCACATGCCGTCGAGGAAATCGCTCGGGTCGATCACGTCGATGTCGTTGTGGACGAGATCGCACTCGACGACGAACCCACCTTCGAACTCATCCGCTCCACCCACACTCTCGGGTGTTTCCAGATTGAGTCACCTGGGCAGCGAGAGTTGCTCGGCAAGTTTGGGCCGGAGACGTTCCACGATCTCATCGTGGATATTTCACTGTTTCGGCCCGGCCCGGTCAAAAGCGACATGATCACGCCGTTCCTACGCTCACGCCAAGGCTGGGCCGCACCGAAGTACATTCACGACAACTTGCGACCAGTGCTCGAGGAAACTCATGGAGTCGTGGTCTTTCACGAGCAGGTCCTGAAGATGGTGTCGGTGATGACGGGCTGTTCGCTGGCGCAAGCCGATGAGGTACGCCGTAACCTCGGATCCCTGGATACCCAAAACGACGTCCGTATCTGGTTTTATCCCGCGGCACGTGATCAGGGCTACGACCTCGACACCATCGAAGAGGTGTGGGATGTGTTGCGGGCCTTCGCCTCGTTTGGTTTCTGCAAGGCCCACGCGGCCGCATTTGCGTTGCCGACGTACCAATCGGCGTGGTTGAAGGCCCACCATCCGGCCGCGTTTCTCGCCGGCGTACTCACGCACGATCCGGGTATGTATCCCAAGCGGTTGATCCTCGATGACGCTCGTAACTTGGGCATCGCGATCCTCGGTCTGGATGTCAATGAATCCGGTGCGACCTTTCGCGTCGAGAAGGTATCGCCTTTAGACGAACCTCCACCGGAAATTCTCGGCACACCGCCACGTCAAACGCCACGGACTCCGGGAGTTCCCGACGGCCGCGCCTACGGCATCCGACTCTCACTGGCAGACGTCAAAGGAATCTCCGAACGCGAAGTTGCTCACCTTGTCGCGGGTCAGCCGTACGCATCGCTAACGGACTTCTGGACTCGATCGGGGGTGTCTCGCCCCGTGGTCGAAAGGCTTGTGATTGCAGGGGGTTTCGACTCGATCTATGGGCTGGGATTCTCGGTGGGTGTACGCCGTCGCGGGCAAGTCACCCGGCGCGACCTTTTGCTACAGATTGCCGACCTCGATCGAGATAGCCGAGCCACAACGCGAGCAACAATGCGGACTGAGCGCGGTCCACTGCGCATACGCGATGTTGCTACGAACGCGGCCGTCGCCCCACCGGATCCGGATGTTCAACTGTCGTTCGGGCTCGATATGGGTATCGATCCGATGGTCGGCAGTGGTCTGGCGGAGATGAGTGCCGCCGATCGAGTACGCGCGGAGTTGGAGGTTCTCGGTCTCGACGTCAGCAACCATGTCCTGGACTTCTACGACTCCATGTTGCATGCCCTTGGCATTGTGCGTTCGCGAAACTTGTTGCAGACCCGATCCAACGCCGAGATTTTGATTGCCGGGGTGAAGGTGGCAACCCAGACACCGCCGGTGCGCAGCGGGCGTCGGGTCATCTTCTTGACCCTTGATGATTCCACCGGTCCAGTCGATGCCACTTTCTTCTCCGACGTCCAAGGTCCTTATGCCGCGACTGTGTTCGGTTCGTGGACGATGTTGGTGCGAGGGATTGTGCGGCGCACCGGCCCGCGTGGAGTGTCGCTTCGTGCTACTGGAGCATGGGATCTAGGGACCGTCCATCAGATTTGGCGTGATGCGTTGGCCCAAGGCGCATCAGCGCATCGCGCTAGCAATGCTGTCCTACAGGTCATTGCGAGTACGCCAGGACCTGAGGATCGGGAAGGGCGGCAAGGCCAGCAACGCCCAAATCGCGTTCTTGTCCACCCGAGTGGGTATCGCCAATCGCCGTACGCCGACGTTGGCACACCGGGCGAGGACGTGAAGCGGCCACCGAGCAAGTTGTGGCACACCAGTCCGGGCAGTAGCGGATGATGGCGTCGTGAGCCGCGGACAGATCCGTCGTACCCCAATTCAGGGGTCGAACGACGTCGACGATTCGCTCACCACGATCTTGCACATCGACATGGATGCCTTCTTCGCGTCGGTCGAACTCCTTGAGCGCCCTGACTTGCGCGGCAAGGCCGTCATCGTCGGTGGCGCCGGGGCGCGTGGTGTCGTGCTGAGCGCGACCTACGAAGCGCGCCGGTTCGGCGTTCATTCCGCCATGCCAATCGGCCGTGCGCGTCGAATGTGTCCGCATGCTGAAGTAATCACGCCGACGTTTGGGCGCTACTCGGCAATCAGCGAAGAAGTGATGAAGATCTTCGCGTCAATCACGCCGTACGTCGAACCGTTGTCACTCGACGAAGCCTTCCTCGACGTCTCTGGTGCTGTGCGTCGGATTGGATCGCCGCGCGTGATTGGTGAACTGATTCGGCATCGGGTGCGCTCCGAACTCGGCATCACCTGCTCGGTGGGAGCGGCATCGACAAAGTTCATTGCCAAGCTTGCGTCGACCCAGATCAAACCGGATGCCATTTTGGTGCTGCCCCCTGATCAGGTGATTGCCTTCCTGCATCCGCTCCCCGTCGGGGCGCTGTGGGGAGTCGGGGAGAAGACCGAGGAACGCCTCCGCCGACTCGGCCTGACCACCGTGGGCGAAATCGCACACACTCCCGAATCGACTCTCCAGCGAGCTCTGGGCAATGCACTCGGCAGCCATTTGGCCGCCATTGCGTGGGGCCGAGACACTCGTACGGTCGATCCGCACGCACCGGATCGCAGCCTCGGCGCGGAGGAAACTTTCGATCGCGACGTCGACGATCACGTCGTCGTACGTCGTGAATTGTTGCGCCTGGCCGACCGGGTGGGGTCCCGACTTCGAGCTTCCGGCCACGTGGGTCGCACCGTGGCTTTGAAGGTTCGATTCGCGGACTTCACCACGATTTCACGCTCTCGAACGCTGCCGGAGCCTACCGATGTAGCCCGCGAGATCTATCAGACGGCGACCGAGCTCTACGACGCGCTGGGCTTGCAGCGCGCCCGGTTACGGCTTGTCGGTGTCCGCGTCGAGGGCCTACTCCCCAGCGACGAGGCCCATCACCAACTCCAGTTCGGCGCACCCGAGGTGGGCTGGCGCGAAGTGGAGCAGGCGATGGACCAGGCCGCTGCCAAGTTCGGGTCTGGTGCGGTCAAACCGGCCCGGCTTCTTGACCCCCGCCAGGACCGCCGCCCCGGTCCGGATCTGGACCGCGAGAGACCCGACAAAACCACAATCTGATTACCATCGACAGATTCACCCCCCGCCGGGTGTCGTGAAAGCCGTTCACTGCTTATCCTGGCCGTATCACCCCGGTACCGGCCGGATCACGTGGGAGGTCATCGTGCCGCTCTCTGACCATGAGCAGCGTGTTCTTGAGCAAATGGAGCGCGCCCTCAGCGAAGAGGACCCCAAGTTTGCCTCTGCTCTTCGCGGGTCAGTGTCACGCCGGAGTTCGGGACGTTGGTTGATTCTCGGTGCACTGGGATTTGTCGCTGGACTGGCGCTTCTCTTTGCCGGTGTCGCGTTGTCGTTGTGGTTCGTCGGAGTACTTGGTTTCATGTTGATGTTGGGCGGTGCGTTTGTCGTTGTCTCGGCATTCCGGCCGCGCAGCAACACACCGCCGCAGGTCGTCGCCGGGAATCCGTCGAGTTCCAAGGCCGCGAAGAGTGGACGCAAATCCAAGCCGGCGAAGAACAAGAACAAGGGTTTCATGAACAGGATCGAAGAACGTTGGCGTCGTCGTCGCGATAACCGCGGCTACTAGACCTTCAGAGCTAACCGCTCTGCAATGTCCCTTTGCACTACTCGCGCCGCTGCGCAGATCCCTACGACTCGTCGCGACGTGAGAGCACTGACCTCGGCAAGAATCGCGCCTTCAAGCGAACTTGCCACGACGAGCGTGATGCGATCGCTTTGCGGACGGCCTCCGCATCACCCATCACGGAAGCGCCATCGTGACGATGTCCGTTCGTGGTGAGGCCGCGCTCAAGCACGGCGACGCCTGTCGGCCTTGCAGTCAGTGATTCGCTGGCGAGAGTCGGACCACTGGGGGCGTACCGCGACTGCTCGGTGAGCATCGACAGGCGTCTCAAGGACGTGGCTGATTCGTCGGGCAGACCCTCGGTCGCGATGAGACGGGCGGCAACTCGACGCGGCGATTCAGCGTCAGACCACGTGCGACCGTAGTCAACGACGACATCGCGCAGTTGATCCCAGGCTGCCTCGGCAGGCTGCGTCGATCGATGGCGACGACGAGTACGCCACCATCGCAATATCGACGGGAACAACGCAGCGGCCACGAGTGCAATGAACAAAATGGCCAAGAAAACCCGGCGCAGCAGATCGCTCTCCGAGGTCGCAGACACTGACGACACCGTTGCGCCTGCATCCAAGGATCCACCACCTGGACGCTCGTACTCCAGTTTCTTGAGCCGGGCGAGTTCGTCGAGAGCACCCTTGCCGGACTTTCCTCCGGTTCCCGGAGTGACCGCCACCCTGACCGGAGCCCACGACGGCGGCGCGATGCCGGAGCCATCGCCGGCGCGCGGCGTTGGCTCGAAACGGATCCAACCGGTACCGCGGAAGTACAACTCAGGCCATGCGTGCGCGTCGTGAGTGCTGACCTGCCAACTCCCGTCGAGTGTTTGTTTGCCGGGAGCGAATCCCACTGCCACCCTCGACGGGATACCCACGTCGCGCGCCATCAAAGCCATCAGCGATGCAAACTGCTCGCAGTAGCCGCGGCGCTCATTGAGAAAGTCTTCAATGAGTCGAGAGTCATCCTGGCTGCGCGCGGTGAGGTCGTAAGTGAAGTTGTTGCGGAACCATTCCTGAATCGCTAACGCCTTGTCGTACGGGGTCGTGGCCTTCGCTGTGATGTCGAGGGCTCGCGTGCGCACAACAGCGGGCACGTTGTCGCTGACCGCAAGGTCGGCCAAAACGTCCTCGGGAAGCCCGCTTCCATTCTTGCTTACCGATTCCACAAGACGCAGGTCTCGCTCGGTGGGAACTACTGCCAGCGATTGGGTCCGATAGATCAGATTGGTCGTGTCCGATGTTTCGCTGAACACACTTCGTGTCGCACCGTCCCAATTCCATGTCCCGTTGATCTCGACAACGTCGGCGGGGTAGGGCAACGGCAGGTAGCGACTAGACAACGGACCGATTCGGACGGTGTATCGGCGAGTCGGGTAGTTCGCGTCGGTGAGTTCGGTCAACGCAGGCAACCCACCGGTCACCGTTCTCGCGTTGTCAGCAGTGAATTGCCGTGGGCTCCACGTCGTGCCGTCGAAGTTCTCCAATGCGACCATGCGCAGATACGTCGGACCGCGATCCTCGCTTTGGTAGGTGAGTAAGATCCGGTTGTCGGCGTCGGTGAGGTCTCGACGCACGCTCGCGAGGGCAGCAATCGTGACTGGATCGGTGGCCAACGTTGTACGGCCACCGCTTCCTGCCGAGTTGGGCCCATTGCCTCCACCGAAAGCGAGTACCGGCAGTGACAGGGTAGGAGTCAGCGCGGGAACAATCAGTGCCGCGATCAGTGCGGCGACTCCCAGTCGTGCTCCCGTCGATCCGAGCCCCGGAGTACGCGGTGAATCTTCCGCCCACGTTGCGCGCTTGTTCAGCACACGACCCCAGTGCAGCAGCTCACCTTGTTCGTGACTAACGAGCAACACGATCACGCCAAGCAAAGCCACCGCGAACGTCCACCACGGAGCGCCGGACTTCAACGTGAACACCGGAACGAGATACATCCCCATCAGAGCGGCGCCCGCGAGTACTGGGTTGCCCAGGCGTTGCAGTGCGCGGATGAAGACCAACGCAGTTCCGATCGCGAGCGCGGTCAGCGCCGTGATCGCATCGGTCACCGGTACCGGAGCGGTGTACGCATTGATCACATGGCCACCCTCCGAGAGCAGATCCCGAAGGGCGGAGAGCGCGGCCGGAGTAGGGATGAATGACAGCGGGGCGCTCTGCGGGACGTACGCGTGGATCAAGAAGGCCAACGCGGCAGTGAACTCCAGTAGCGGAGTGAGGGCAATGGGGAATCTCGCCCACCGCGCGGTCTCACCCACCAATGTCACGACCACGATGAGTGCCGCGACGGTCGAGAACCACGTCGTGGTTGTGAACAGCGGCGCGAGCGCTAGCGCACCCAAGCCCGTCGCAATCGATGCCGCGACACCTGCTCGACGCTCCACTCGTCGCGGGAGACTCGTCGTCACGACGCGACCTCACTTGATTTGCTCGACGGGACGAGTCGCTGCCCAGCTGCCAGGCCCGGTTGCGCGAGCGAACGCCACACATGCGACACGTCGTCGCCCTTCGACGCGAGAGTCGCGCGCCAACCGGACGCACTCAGGAGCGCCGCCGTGTCGTGTGCGGTCTGAGGGTTAAAGGACGAGTCCTTGAGTTGATGCCACGAAGCGGTGTCCGCGATAATCGCCAGTCCAGTCGACGTACCCGTCCGAAGGGCGGCGAACTCCTGGGCGGCAGGCAATGTGAGCTCGCCAAGCAATGCGATCAACAATCCGCTGCCCACTTGTCGTCGCCGGGTCGGCGACGTGATGGTCAACGTTCGACCCTCCTGCGTGTCAAGCACGGCGAGCGTGTCGAGCAGCAGCTCCTCGCCTTCACCGGAGGCAATCTCGGCTTGCCGACCGATCAAGTTGGAACCGTTGTGGTCGACCAGATGCACGGCATAGCCGCGACGCATGAAATGCACCCCTACACTCGCCGCGGCGCTGACCAGCACTTCAAAGGAGGAGGCGTTGGCTCCTACTTCGCCACTTCCGCGATGTGCCATGCGCCGGCAGTCAATGATGATTGTGGCTTGGGTTCGCCACGGCTGCTCCTCGCGACGAACCATCAATTCGCCGGCTTGAGCACTGGCGAGCCAATGGACCCGGCGCAATTCATCGCCGGTTCGGTAATCGCGCGGTACGACATCGTCCTCACCGGCTGCCGCAACCGCGCGGGCGCGATGATCCCCGCGCCCGATCCAATCGCCTCCTAGCGGAAGCGCCGGGAGCGCTGAGACGACGGGTGTCACGGTCAGCGTGTCGGTGGCGGTGAAACTTCGTGTGGAGCTGCACAACCCGAACGGGTCGACAAGGCGGACAGCGACGGGACCGAGCACGAAACGTCCCCGTTGATTGGGGGAGATGTTTACCGTGACGTCGCGGCGACCATTTCCCTCCAGCCGGTCGAGCACAAAACGGGTGTCGAGGCCGAGCTGCGCGGGGACTGAGTCTTCGACCAACAGGACGCCGGACGGGAAGCGGGACAGATTCGTGAGCCGCAACAGCGATGCTGCGTCCGCGCCCATCGTGACTCGATGGGGCGTTAGACCTCGGGCGCACGCAAGACGGTGCCGGGTGCGTTCGACAACAATGAGCGAGAGCACGCACAGCGCGATGAGTGCCACACCGATGCGCATGACTTCGGTACGCCCCCCTAAAGCCGAGCCCAGAGAGATCACCAGTCCGAGTGTCAGGAATAGCCAGCCGCGCGCGGTGAGACGTTGAAGGAATTTCATCTCAGTGGCTTCGATTCTCGGGGGTCATCGACGTGTGCTCGTCGCGCTATCGGGCGGCTGCGGCAATAGGAACCCGCGAGACGATGTCGGCGACGACCGATTCAGTTGTGCGCCGAGCGATCTGGGCTTCGGCGGTGAGCAGCATTCGGTGGGCGAGTACCGGTCCGGCGAGGCCCTGGAGGTCATCGGGCAACACATGGTCTCGTTCGTCTAGCGCCGCTGACGCCTTGGCAGCGCGAATCAAATGCAGTGTCGCTCGCGGTGATGCACCGAGTCTGAGCTCCGGTGAAATGCGCGTGGCGGTGGCAAGGTCTACGGCGTACTGGCGAATCGCCGGCGCCACATAAACGGTGCGCACGACTTCGACGAGTTTGGCGATCTCGGCTGCGTCGGAGACTGATGACAGATCGTCGAGTGGGGCGTTGGAACCGTGGTGTTCGAGCAGCGCCATCTCCGAACGCGGATCGGGATAACCCATCGCGATGCGCGCCATGAATCGATCGCGTTGTGCTTCGGGAAGCGGATACGTTCCTTCCATTTCGATCGGGTTTTGAGTCGCAATCACGATGAAAGGTATGGGCAGGGGGTACGTCGTTCCATCGACGGTTACTTGGCGTTCCTCCATAGCTTCAAGCAATGCAGACTGCGTCTTGGGAGATGCACGGTTGATTTCGTCACCAAGTACGACGTTGGCGAAGACTGCACCGGGACGGAACTCGAAGCCACGGGTCTGCTGGTTAAACACGCTGACACCAGTCACGTCGCCGGGCAGCAAGTCCGGGGTGAACTGGATGCGACGTACGGAACAATCCAACGCGCGAGCCAATGTCTTAGCCAACATCGTCTTGCCCACGCCGGGAACGTCTTCGAGTAGCAAGTGGCCTTCAGCGAGCATCACGGTGAGCGACAGTCGAATGACATCGCCCTTCCCTTCGATCACCGATTCAACGGCCGCTCTGATCCGCCCCGCAGCGTCCGCGAGGTCCGCGAGGTTGGCCGGGTGTGCCGTCACGGCGTGGGGTGAACCGGCGGCGTTCTGGGTCACTGATGCTCCTGATCATGGCGAGGCGGGGAGAAGGCGGTTCCGGCCCCTTATTCGGGGTTTATTCAATTTGTAGTCAGACGTCACAGCAATTTCTCAAGTTCCAGTGTGTCCGTTCGCGAACTGTTATCGCTGATTGTCACCCGCCCAGGGCAGTGCTGCGTAGTCCAGAGCCAAATCGGGCCCGGATTGGATCTCAAGAGTCCTTGACCCGCTGGGTGGAACGGTGTTTCACTATCCAAACGTCAGACCGATCGGCGGACGGGTCCGGGTCCCATCCGCCGATCGGTCCGACGCAAGCCGCGCGGTGTGTGTTCACGCTGGCTCGCGCGACGAGCGCGTACCGAGAGTCATCGCATGGCTCTGGACATCAACCTTGGATCGCTCCACCCGCCGGGAGATGCAAATCGCGATGACCATGTCTGCGGATTCACATACCGGCAGCGACATTCGAGTGGACCACGCAGTCGTGGGGTGTCGCGACGTCGACGTTTCCGCCGGTCTATTCGAGGCCTTCGGGTTCTCGATCACCGACAAGCGCACATTGTCAGCGGAGCCCGCTCGAGCCCTCTACGGGCTTGCGGATGGTGCGAGCGAAATTGTGTTGGAAGTTGAAGGCGCATCCACCGGTGGCTTGCGTTTGGTCGAGACCTCGTTGATGCCACCTGGCTTCGACGCCTATGCCCGTGGTGGCCACGCACTCGATCTCTACACCACTGATATGGACGCCTCGGTAGCGATAAGCCTAAAGGCTGGGGCCACCGTCGGCACGATCGCAGATTTTGATTTTGGCCCTGTGCACCTGCGCCAATCGATGGCGACCGGCCCCGACGGCGTGATGATTGTTTTCGTCGAAATCGCCCACCGACTACCGAGCATTCTTGACGAGCACCCTGACCGGCTGCATTCGCAACTGCATTCCGTCGTGCAAGCGGTCGACGATCTCGATGCGGCAACTGCCTGGTGGACCGACGTTGTGGGTCTCAACCTGCATAATCGCTTCCCGATTAACGAACCGGCCGTGCCCGAATTCATGGGACTGCCACGCGCGACCCCGTTGGCGATGAGTGTCTTGACCGATGATGGCGTTGCGGCCCCGCGCTACGAGCTTTTGGCGTACGACGGTGAGCCGGGTGGTTATCACGGCACGCGTCCGTTGCGACCAGGCGGCGTACGCCCTGCCATGACCGTCGACGACCTTGATGCTGCGCTCCAACGAATCAGGGTCAGTGGCGCGGACATTGGCGAAGTCGTCAAGTCCTTCGGAACCGGCACGTCTGAGCAACGCTGCGTCGTTGTGACTGGCCCGGGCGGGCTCGATCTTGAATTGAGAGAGCGCGGTTGAATTCCTCGGGAAGTTCCCCAGGGTCATCGCAACCGGCGTACGAGTCCCTCGCTGAGGACCTACGTCGGCAAATCCTCGACGGCCATTTGCATCCCGGTGATCGCCTTCCGGTGGAACCCGACCTGTCCGCAAAGTACGGCTTGTCGCGTTCGACCGTCCGTGAGGCGCTTCGAGTTCTGTCCAGCGAACACCTGGTCGAGACCACGCGGGGGGTGTCTGGTGGCACGTTCGTCGTCCATCCCAACGCGGCCCAGATTGGACAAAGCCTCGAAGTGGGCTTGGGCTTGCTGGCCGCGTCGGCAGAATTTTCGGTAGGTCAACTCATTGAGGTTCGCGAGCTGATTGAAGTGCCCGCGGCCGAGTTTGCCGCCACGAGAGCAAGTGACGCGCAACTCAGCGCCCTCGAGGCAACCCTCCTCGACCCGAGTCACAGCGACCCGACACAGCTGGCAAGTTGCAATCAGGCCTTTCACAGCTTCGTCATTCAGGCCGCCGGGAACCCGTTGCTCGACGTCCTCGCCGCCCCGCTTTTTCGAGTGTTGTCGACTCGGTTCGCACGGGCCGAGGCCCCCGCGCGGTTCTGGGAGGAAGTCATCGCGGACCACCGCGAAATCCTCGGCGCTCTGCAGGGGCGCGACGCCATGCGAGCCGCGTCACTCACGCGCGAACATCTGGGTCGACTTCGCCCGACCTATGAAGCGATCGATCGAACGGCGGCTCGGACCGGGCCTAACTCAGCGGCCGGGGGCCTCCGGCGCAGGGGGGCACCGGCCGGGGACCGTCTTAATCCATCGGCCTGAGGCCGACCGGAATGGCTGGAACGCTTGACCACTGGGTGGAACACCCGTAGCCTGCCGGAAACGTCTGACGATTACGACGTGCCTGGCATCGCTGGATTTTCTCATCGTTCCACGCCGTAGTCCCACCCTCATGGAGGTCAGCGAGCATGACCGTGCACGAAGCCCAACTCGGACTCTTCTTCGATGACTACGTCGTCGGCGACGTCTACCAACACCCGTTCGGTCGCACGATCAGCGAGACTGACTCGACCTGGTTCACCCAGTTGACGTGTAACACAAACCAAAACCACTTCAACTTCCACCTGGCCGAGCAAAATCCGATCACGGGCGGTCGGGTGATCGTGAACTCTGGTCTCACCGTTGCCTTGGTCCTCGGTCTGTCGGTCATCGACATGAGCCAAAACGCCGTGGCGAATCTCGGCTGGACCGACATCAGACTCACGCACCCGGTGTACATCGGCGACACCATGTATGCCGAGAGTTTGTGCACCGACAAGCGTGAATCAAATTCGCGCCCGGGCATGGGCATCATCACGATGAAGACTCGCGGCCTCAATCAACACGGTGACGAGATTGTGTCGTGGACTCGTTCGGTCATGATTCCCAAGCGTGAGACCGGTATCGGTCAAAACTACTTTCCCATCGCCAAGACCGGCCCGATCAGCGCATCTTGACGCCGCTACCTGACGACGAGACGACGAATCGATCATGACAAAGCTCAAGCTCACGTTTGCTCCGTGGGGCGAGTCGCTTGACGAATTCGTCGCGGCTGCCCGATCCGCGGAAGCCGCTGGGGCACAGGTGGTATGGGCACCGGAGTTGCACCGAAGCGCGACCGTTACGGCAGCCGCGTTAGCAGCCGGTACCTCGTCAGTGGGTATCGGTACAGCCATCTCGCTTGCCTTCACCCGAAGTCCGATGGTGACGGCGTTAGAAGCGATGGACATCGACGAGTTGTCGCACGGTCGATTCATCCTCGGACTCGGAACCGGTGTGCAGCGGCTCAATGAAGACTGGCACAACGCTCAGTGGGGCAAGCCGGTCGCTCACCTCCGCGAGACGGTTGCCATCGTGCGCCATTTCATCGCCCACGCACGCGACGGAGCACCGATTGACATTTCCGGTGAATACGAGCACATGCGTCTCAAGGGCTACCGGCGTCCGTACCTTCAAGAGCGCACTGAAATCCCCGTCTACCTCGCCGGCATGGGTCCGCTGATGACTCGGGTCGCTGCAGAAATCGGCGACGGCTGGATCTCGCACGAACTCTGCTCTCCCGCATTCGTGCGCGACCAAGTTCTGCCGTCGATCAAGGAAGGCATCGATCGGGCGGCCAAAAAGCGCGGCGACGTTGACCTCGTGGTGTCGGCTTGCTGCGCCGTCGATGTCAACGGAGCCGCCGCGAAGCGTCGTGCCGCGGGCATCGTGGGGTTCTACGCCAGTGTGCGCAGTTATGCAGATTTCTTTGGATTCCATGGCTTCGCTGACGACCAAGCCCAGGTCATCGACGCCTTCAAGGCCGGTGCGTCGGCGGGCACGTTGGCCGATGCGGTGTCCGATCGCATGGTCGACACGCTCACCTTGGCCGGGACCCCGGCGGAAGTAGCGGATCGCCTGAACGCCTACGAGGACTTGGTCGACACCGTCAAACTCAGTCCGCCAACCCACGGTCTCGAGCCCGCCGAGATCCGTGCCTCCCAAGTTCAACTCATCGCGCTCATCGCCGACTTGACCCACTCGAAATAGAACACAGGAGCCTAGCGAAGATGCTCGCCTTGCAAGACATTCGAATCATCGCCGTCGAGCAGTACGGCGCTGGACCATGGGGATCGGTACACCTCGCCGACTTGGGCGCCGAAGTGATCAAGATCGAGGATCCCTCGGTGGGGGGAGACGTCGGGCGTTACGTACCGCCGTACGCCGAAGGCGAAGACTCCCTGTTCTTCGAGGTGTTCAACCGCAATAAGCGCAGTTTGTCCCTCGATCTCAATACCGGCGAGGGACGCGCGGTCTTCGAAGACTTGGTCCGCGACGCCGATGCCGTCTATTCCAATCTGCGTGGTGACGTCCCGGCGAAAATCAAGATCACTTACGACGACCTCAAGCACATCAATCCGAAGATTGTCTGCTGTTCACTGTCCGGCTTCGGCATGACCGGCCCGCGAATCAAGGAACCCGGTTACGACTACATCTTGCAAGGACTTGCCGGCTGGATGGATGTCACCGGTGAGCCTGATGGGCCCCCGACAAAGAGCGGCTTGTCGATGGTCGATTACTCCGGCGGCTTCATCGCGGCGATCTCGCTGCTCGCCGGCATTCACGCCGCGCGTCGGGACGGAGTCGGCATGGACTGCGACGTCTCGCTGTACGACACGGCGGTCGCGATGCTCAACTATCCAGGCATCTGGGCACTGAACACCGACTTCGAACCCCAACGCACACGACACTCTGCACATCCCTCACTCGTGCCGTTCCAGGCATTCCAAACCCAAGACTCGTGGATCGTCGTCGGCTGCGCGAAGGAAAAGTTCTGGGCTCGGTTGGCGCCTGTCGTGGGGCATCCCGAATGGGCGACCGAAGAGAAGTTCGCCAGCTTCTCCGCTCGTGAACGCAACAAGGATGAGTTACTCGCTGAACTCGAATCGATCTTCCTCACCCGTACCTCGCAAGACTGGCTCGACGAGTTGTACCCGGCTGGAATTCCCTGCGGCCCGATCAACTCGGTGCGCGACGCGTTCGTCGAAGAGCACACGCTCGCGCGCGAACTCATTGTCGAGACTGAACATCCGAGGTGGGGGACTGTTCGCCAGCCGCGTACGGCCGTAGCTGTCGGCAGCGAGAAGATTGAAAATCGTCGAGCGCCGCAACGCAACGAAGACTTTGAGCACGTCCTCACCGAGCTGTTGGGATATGACGGCTCACACATCCAGTCGCTGGTCGCCTCCGGTGCCTTTGGTGATGCGGCGACGGTTCCGCACATTCCCGACCACCTGCGCGGCGCCTCCCTTGAGACCACGGAACGCCCCGCGTCAGTGGAACCGGCGTGACCATCGCGGGAGACCTTGCGAAATGGGCGATCTCGCTGAAGTCCGGCGAGATCCCGGTTGAAGTTTCCCATGCCGCCCAACGCCATCTCCTCGACGGCGTGGGAAACGCGATCGCGGCGTTGCGAATCGGGGTTGTCGCTCCAGCGGTCGACGTCGCTGATGCGTTGGGAGGACCGCCGGAAGCGACCCGACTCGGCGCCCCCCGACAAATTGGGGCGCCGGCCGCGGCGATGGCGAATGGAACCTTGGTGCATGGCCTCGATTTCGACGACACGCACGCCGGTGGCCTCGTCCACGCAACGGCCGTCGTACTCCCCGCCGCGTTTGCGGTGGGAGAGCAGGTCTCGGCCTCAGGTGCTGAGGTGCTTACCGCGGCCGTCGTCGGCTACGAGACGGTGTGCCGCATCGCCGCAGCAAGTCCCCATGGCTTTCATGCCCGCGGCCTTCACGCGACCGCCATCGCCGGTGTTTTCGCTAGTGCCCTCGTGACGGCCTGCCTCCTGAAGACTGACCACAACACCGCCACGAACGCCCTGGGGATAGCTGGCTCCAGCGCTGCCGGCTTGCTGGAATTCCTCAGTACGGGCGCGTCCACCAAGCAACTGCATGCCGGTTCGGCGTCGATGAACGGAATCATCGCGGCGCGACTTGCCATCGCCGGTGCAACCGGTCCCTCGACGGTGTTCGAAGGCCCCAACGGAATCTATGCAGCCCTGTCGGCGCGAGAGTCCGACCCGACCTCCGTCACGCGCGACTTCGCCACGAGGTGGGAAACCACCCAGATCACGATCAAGCCGTACCCCTCGTGTCAATTGATGCACGTGACGTTGGACGCGGTCGCGGCTGCCCTCGAGGGCGCGCGGATCGACCCGGCGTCGATCGTGGAAATTGTTGCCGACGTGCATCCTGATTCGGCCGACATCGTGTGCGAGCCGGCCGAGGTCAAGATCAACCCGCGTTCCTCCTATGACGCGAAGTTTTCGCTCCCATGGAGTACGGCTGCGCTACTCATCGACGGCTCAATCGGAATCGATACATATTCTGCGAGCTCAATTGCACGACCTGACGTTGCCGCGCTCGCTGCGCGAGTGCGCACGGAGGTTGTTGCGGCGGACGCGGTCGCGGCAGACGCACCGGGGCGAGTGTCCATCCTGCTCGCCGATGGGCGTGAACTCGCCGGGCGGGTTGCTCGCAGTTTCGGTGGGCCCGATTTCCCTCTCAGTGATGCAGCGTTGATGAACAAGTTCTTCCTCAACGTCGATCGCGATGACACCTTGTCTCAAGAACTCGCGATGCGCGTGTTCAACTTGCCCAACGAAAAGTCCCTCGATCGAATCGTTGAACTTGCGGCACTCGTTGCCGACGGTGACTAGCCGGCCCACAGACACTAAGGATGAGGATGACGTTCTCCGCTATCGAGCCCGCCGAGTTTCCCTGGTATGACTACGAGGGCTACACGTTCTCGCTGGGGCTGTCCATCGACGGGCATGTGCTGAACTCGGGGCATTCGGGCTCGGCATTCAACGTCGAGAAGGGCAAGCCCGACGTTGTCGGCGGCATGGGAGAGCAAGCGCAGACGGCGTACGCCAAGCACGCAGCGATCCTCGCCGCCGCGAATCTCACCATGAGTGACGTGACTCGGGTCGTGGAAAACGTGACGATCGCTGGTCTACCGACGTATAACGAAGCGCAGGACGTACGGCGCTTACTCTTCGGAGAACATATTCCCGTCATTGAAACCGTCATCGTCGATCGACTGGTCCGAGGCAAAGCCCTTATCGAGATTGAAGTTCACGCATCGCCCGGTGGCGGAACGACGCTGGTATCCGGAACGCCGGGGAGCGACCTCACCTGGCGTCGCGACACCGTGCGGCAAGGCCATGACGGTGCTGTCTATCTTCCGACCCTGTTGCCGATTGATGCCGAGGGCAACATCGTGGCCGACGGCGACATCGTGGGTCAGTACTTTTACTGCCTTGAACGTGCCGGGGAGTTATTGGAGTCGGCAGGACTCACGATCTCGCATCTGGTCAACACCGTGGACTACTCGACCCCGACAACTCGAGAGCGCTACCCGAAGATCGGGCGGGCCCGCAAGGACATGCTCGGCCCGGTCTACCCTGGCGCTGCGGGCATTTTGATGAGCGAGTTGCACGCTCCGGGTGTGTTGTGCGCCATCGACGCCACCGCGTCGACGTATCTGCCGACCAAGGTCAATCCGGGCTGGGCTCGATACGACACGTTGACCTACAACCCGGGCCTGCTCGCAGGCGACACCCTCTACATGTCGGGTTTCGCGTCGTTGGATATGGAGTCACAAGCCGCGACGCACGCAGGCGATTTGGGCAAACAAGCCGAAGCAACTTACGGCGCGATCGTGGAAACGTTGGCCGCAGTCGGGGCGGGTCCAGAGTCGCTGATCGGCACCGTCGAGTATGTGACGCCCGCCGGATTGCCCGACTACCGAGTGGTCGCCGACGTACGCCGGGAAGTCTTGAAGTCGCCTTACCCTGCGTCGACCGGAATTGTGTGCGCCGGATTGCTACGCCCGGAGTTTCTGCTCGAGGTGGTTCCAACGGCTTACGTACCAGGGGCGCGCGCGTTCTTGGCCAGTCAGGAATCGCAGGTTGCAATATGAGTGAGTCAACCACGAGCAACGTCTTGCTCACCGACGCATTGATCGCACGGGTGGGGGAGAGCGTGACCTACACCGCGCCGGAGCCGCTGAGTCGGGCGTCGATTCGATACTTCGCGCTCGCCGTCGGTGATCTCAACCCGATCTACTTTGACGACGAGGCAGCGAAGTCCGCGGGCCTCGACGGAATCGTCGCCCCTCCTACGCTGGTCACTGAGACCAACCAGTACATGACGGCGGCTCGCGACGAGGACGGATTCATGGGGCACTCATGGCATTTGGATGTGCCTGACAGTCGCCTTGTGCGTGGCGGAAACAGTTATGAGTTCAGTCAGTACGCCCGACCCGACGACGTCGTTACCGCCACATGGACGATCGCGGACATGATCGAACGGCGGACCTCCAAGGGTATTCCGATGTTGGTGGTGACCAGCGAAGCGGTCTATTGCAACCAGCGCGGCGAAACCATCTGCACCAACACCGAATCCTTGGTCTTCACATCGTTGTTGGCGCCACCTACTGCTTCGACGGGGAGCGTGTCATGACTTCACAGGACCACTTTCAGGTGGGCGATCGCGCGCCGGAACTGGCTCGTACGATTGGTCTTCCTGACATGATCGCGTACGCCGGGGCCACCTGGGATTGGTACCGGTTGCACTACGACCAAGAATTTGTGACCTCGAAGCAACTGCCTGCCCCGGTCGTCGACGGCCAGGTGTTTGGTGCCTTGCTCGTCGAGCAGATTCAAGACTGGTTGGGGCCGCGAGCATTCGTCCAGCGGGTGGAGTTTCGATTCAAGAATCTTGTCTTCGCCGGTGAAACGATCTCGTGCGCTGCAACCGTGACCGACGTGGCGCGCACTGATGACGCCATACTGCTGACGCTTGAGTGCCAGATCGATGTAGTCGGCGACAAAGGTCGCGTAGCGGTGGGACCCGCATCGGTAGTTGCGGCGCTGCCAGCATGAGCTCGCAACGCGTGGCGATTGTCGGGGCGGCCGAGTGCGATCTCGGGGTGACCAAGAAGAGCGTGCTCGAATTGCAAACCCAAGCCGTCACTCGCGCGCTGGCCGACGCGGGCCTCTTGCTCAGCGAGGTCGACGGATTCGCGACGAATAACGTCTCTCGGTTCTCGACCACCACGATGGCGGACTACTTGGGACTTCGGCCCGCCTGGGTGGATTCGTCCTATGTCGGTGGTTCGGCGTTTGAAAGCTACGTGGGACGGGCCGTCCAAGCGATCGAGTCAGGTCAAGCCAATGTTGTCGTCGTCTCGTACGCGTCCAATCAGCGCTCGGCCAGGTCTCGCTCGCTCGGGGGAGTGCTCGAAGAGCACCTCCCCGAGGCACAGTTTGAAACTCCATATGGTGCCCTCTACCCGTTGTCGTACTACGCGATGGCCGCGCAGGCCTACTTTGATCGGTTCGGGGTGACCCGCGAGCAGTTGGCCGAAGTGGCGATCGCGGCTCGCGAATGGGCTTTACTCAATCCCAAAGCGTTCCGTTACGACAGCGGGCCGCTCAGTGTCGATGACGTTCTGTCGGCGCCGATGATTTCAACGCCGCTCACGGCCGCGGAATCCGGTCGAACAGATTGAAGAAGGCGTCCTCGGTGCGCTGCTCGGCCTCCGGCAAGGTCCAGCCCCGGATTTCCGCAAGCTTTGCAAGCACATGCGGCAGGAAGGCCGGCTCATTGCGGCGGCCGC
>JBBRTC010000031.1:0-22612 GCA_038244765.1 Candidatus Nanopelagicales bacterium
GCGGTATTGACGTACTCATCGAACCGGCGGGTGTTCTGACTCGTGTCACCGTGGCGGCTGAGGATCGCGTCGGACTTCTGGCAACTGTCGCCGGAGTCCTGGCGCTCAATCGGCTTTCTGTGCGCGCCGCTACAACGCAGAGTGGGCACGAACGCGCGGTCACGGTCTGGTTGGTAGCGCCGGAGTTTGGTGACATCCCCGCGTCGGACAAACTCAGTGACGACGTACGCCGGGCGCTCGACGGGAGACTCGACGTGGTGTCAGCTCTGGCGAAACGCGCATCTTCCTATGAACGGCGTCGGGCAGGAACGCCTCCGCCCGCGCGAGTGGATGTTGTGGCCAACGCGTCCCAACGCTCAACGGTGCTCGAAGTGCGAGCCCATGACCAGCCGGGACTGCTCCATCTCGTCGCTTCGTCGATCTCCGCGACCGGAGTCACGATCGTGGGGGCGCGAGTAGCCACTCTGGGATCCGAAGTCGTGGACGTCTTCTACCTCCAAGACAGAGGTGGGAGCTCCCTCGACGAGAACATCGCTGATCAGGTTCGGGCGACTGTCCTCACTGCCCTCCCGACCATTGAGTGAACGAGGTGGTCCCGAGCCATTCGGGAGCAGTGAATGTGAGGAATGTTCAATAGGTTTGAACGGGTGCCACAGTCGTACAAGGAAGAAAGACGGGTTAGCGCTGAGCCCAACCGTGATCGGGGCCACCGATGAGCGGATCCTTGCCGGATACGCTGGGCCGGGGAGTTCTGCCCACCGATAGAAGAAGTACGCCGTTCGTACCCGACGTCTCCTGCGAGGACCCTTCGTGTTCGCCACTCTCTCCGATCGCTTGGCTGCGACTTTCAAGAATCTGCGCGGCAAGGGGCGACTGACCGAGTCCGACGTCGACGAGACAGTTCGCGAGATCCGCATCGCGCTCCTTGACGCCGATGTCGCCCTCCCCGTCGTACGCGATTTCTGCGCCAAGATCAAAGCGCGTGCACTGAGCGCCGAAGTTTCCGGGGCGCTCAATCCCTCGCAGCAGGTCGTCAAGATCGTGCACGACGAACTCGTCGAAATTCTCGGCGGCACGACCCGCCGGCTGCGATTCGCCAAAACCGGTCCGACGGTCATCCTGCTTGCAGGGCTGCAAGGCGCCGGGAAAACGACGTTGGCAGGCAAGCTCGCTCTCTACCTGCGCGAACAGTCTCACCAGCCTCTGCTCGTCGCGGCAGATCTTCAACGCCCCAATGCCGTTGACCAACTCAAGGTGGTTGGTGAACAAGCCGGTGTCGCCGTCTTTGCCCCTCAGCCTGGCAATGGCGTCGGTGATCCGATCACGGTTGCCAAAGAGGCCATCGCCTTCGCGATCAGCAAGTTCCATGACATCGTCATCGTCGACACGGCTGGGCGATTGGCCATCGACGCCGAACTGATGACCCAACTTCGCGGTGTGCGCGACGCGGTGAATCCCGATGAAACGTTGCTCGTCATCGACGCCATGATCGGCCAAGACGCGGTCGCGACCGCGACGACCTTCGGTGATGAAGTCGGCTTTGACGGAGTTGTACTCACCAAACTCGACGGCGATGCACGCGGTGGAGCGGCCCTGTCCGTGGTGGGTGTGACGGGCAAGCCCGTGATGTTCGCGTCGGTAGGGGAGAAGCTCGCGGACTTCGAGGCTTTTCATCCCGATCGGATGGCCTCGCGGATCCTCGACATGGGTGACGTTCTCACTCTCATCGAGCAGGCCGAAAAAGCCTTCGACGCTGATGAAGCCGAGAAGATGGCGGCCAAGGTTGCCAAGGGAGAGGACTTCACCCTCGACGACTTCCTGGCCCAGATGCAGGCCGTCAAGAAGATGGGCTCGATCGGCAAACTGATGGGGATGTTGCCCGGCATGGGCGATGTACGCGCCCAACTCGATCAACTCGATCCCCGCGAAATGGACCGTGTCGCGGCAGTCATCCAATCGATGACCCCAGCCGAACGAGAAGACCCGAAGATCCTCAACGCGTCCCGCCGAGTCCGGATTGCCAACGGGTCAGGCTCGCAAGTGAGTGACGTCAACAGCCTCATCGAGCGTTTCGGCGAAGCGCAAAAGATGATGCGCCAAATGCGGGCCGGCGGGGGCATCCCTGGGATACCCGGAATGCCCGGCCTTGGCGGCGGCCGAAAGACCAAGCAGGCGAAGGCGGTCAAAGCGGGGAAAGGCGCCAAGAAGTCCGGCAACCCGGCGAAGCGGGCTCAGGAACTGCAGGCAGCGGCATTGCGCGAGGCCGAGACCCCGGTTGACACGATGCCGAGCAATTTCGAGCTGCCGGATGAGATGAAGAAGCTTCTCGGCAACTAGCTCTCGCCATCGGTGAACCAGAGCTCGGTTGAGGCGGTGGTCGAAGCACCGGCCCCGATCTGGCAGACTGTGCCGGTCGAACCGGCTCCCAGGGCCCTCTACCCCTGAGTTGTCGAGTACGCCAATGGTGTTGTCCAGCGCCCGCAGTCCCCACGCGGAACAAGGCCACCGCCCACAAACTCAGGAGAAACTCCGCTCGTGGCTGTCAAAATCAAACTCAAGCGCCTTGGCAAAATGCGCCAGGCCCAGTACCGCATCGTCGTCGCCGATTCTCGTACCAAGCGTGATGGTCGGGCCATCGAAGAGATCGGCCTGTACCACCCGAAGGAAGAGCCCAGCACCATCGTCGTCAATTCCGAGCGCGCGCAGTATTGGCTCAGTGTTGGTGCCCAGCCCACCGAGCCGGTCTTGGTCTTGCTGAAGATCACTGGCGATTGGCAGAAATTCAAGGGTCTCCCCGGTACCGAGGGAACCTTGCGCATTGCCGCCGTCAAGCCGAACAAGCGCGACATCTTTGAGGCAATCACCAAGGAGTCCGCCGACGAGCCTCGCGCCGAGGCCGTGACCCCCAAGAAGAAGGCTGCCAAGGTCGCCGAGGTCGTTGACGCACCCCCGGCCGAGTCATCAGTGGCGGACGCACCGGTCGCAGACGAACCGGTCGCGGATTCTGCAGTCGTCGAAGCGCCTACGGCTGACGCAGTTGCTGCCGTAGCCGCTGACGCGGCCGCTGAGTCGACCGAGGCCTGAGATGCTCGACGACGCACTTGATCACTTGGTCCGCGGAATCGTGGATCACCCCGACGACGTCGACGTTCAAACCCGTCCGGGTCGTCGCGGCCCTACCCTTCAGGTTCGCGTGAATCCTGACGACATGGGCCGTGTGATCGGACGCAACGGACGTACGGCGTCATCGCTGCGAACAGTCGTGAATGCTCTGTCGTCGGGGGAGTCGGTACGTATCGACTTCCTCGACGTACACGAGCGCTAGACCGAAAGGCGCAGCGCGCCGTGCAACTCGTTGTCGGTCGCATCGGCCGGGCCCACGGAGTTAAGGGCGAGGTCAGTGTCGACGTTCGTACGGACGATCCTGACGTGCGCTTCGCCGTCGGGCGCGTTTTCCACGTTGAGAACAATGTCTGTCCCGCGTTGACCATCGTCGCGACGCGCTGG
The DNA here is from genome assembly GCA_038244765.1 of Candidatus Nanopelagicales bacterium. Lineage (GTDB taxonomy): Bacteria > Actinomycetota > Actinomycetes > S36-B12 > JBBRLC01 > JBBRLC01. The sequence goes on from JBBRTC010000031.1 coordinate 3,508, forward strand.
CACAGCGGACGTTTGCTCGTGGCATTCGACGAGATCAACGATCGCGATGCGACCGAATCACTACGTGGGATGTTTCTGTACGTCGATGTGACTGATGAGGAGACTCCCGATGATCCCGACGAGTTCTACGACCACCAACTCATCGGGTTGGCTGCCCGGACGCCTACCGGCGATGAACTCGGAGTAGTGGCTGACGTGCTTCACCTTGGGGTTCAAGAGCTTCTCGTCGTCGCGACTCCAAACAACGAAGAAGTGCTCGTTCCTTTCGTGTCAGCCATCGTCACTTTGGTCGACCTCGCAAACTCTCACGTCATCATCAACGACCCCGGTGGGTTGTTCGACGACGCCGCGGCCCTTGTCGCGCGCGACACCTCCGGGCAGAGAAAGTAGCAAGCGTGCGCATCGACATTGTCACGATCTTTCCCGACTACCTCGACCCTCTCTCGCTCTCTCTCGTCGGGAAGGCCCGAGACAACGGTCTGCTCGACGTACGGGTCCATGACCTTCGCGCGTCCGCCACCGATCGACACAACACCGTCGATGACATGCCGTACGGCGGCGGTCCCGGCATGGTGATGAAAGCAGAACCCTGGGGTGACGTCATCGACTCGATCCTGGCTGATCCGCCGGCGACCGATGCACGACCGAGGCTGATCGTTCCGACCCCGAGTGGGCATTTGTTTCGCCAAGCCGCGGCCACGGCGTACGCCGATCTGCCGTGGTTGATCATCGCGTGTGGACGTTACGAGGGGATCGACTCGCGGGTCAGTGAGCACTACCGGACCCGAATCGACCTCGACGAAGTTTCCATCGGCGACTACGTGCTGGCCGGCGGCGAAGCCGTTGCCCTCGTGCTGGTGGAGGCTGTCGCGCGACTCCTGCCGGGCGTACTCGGGAATGAGGCCAGCATCGCCGACGATTCATTTGCACCCGGGGCGATGGCGGACCTGGTCGAGGGACCCGTATTCACCCGGCCAGCTACCTGGCGTGGCCTTGACGTGCCGGACGTGCTTTTGTCTGGCCATCACGGCGATATCGCGACCTGGCGCGCTGAGGAGGCGCGACGACGGACCAAACTCAACCGCCCTGACCTCAGGGGACAATGAGACCCCTTCGGGGCCGATTTCGTCAGTCGAGGCGGCTGTGTCAGACTGAAGAATCACGTGATCGCTTCGTGCCCTTGCCACAGGAGGGGCGCATCGCTCGTGATCACGACCCGTCGTAGTACCGACTCCGCGGCTGACCTGTGGCATTCGCGAGGAAGTGACACCCCATGCACACGCTCGATTCTGTCGACGCGTCATCGCTGCGCAGTGACATTCCCGCCTTTCGCGCCGGTGACACCGTCAAGGTTCACGTCAAGGTCGTCGAAGGATCCCGCTCGCGTATCCAGGTCTTCCAGGGTGTCGTCATCCGCCGCCACGGCGGTGGATTGCAGGAAACCTTCACCGTCCGCAAGGTCAGTTTTGGCGTGGGTGTCGAGCGTACGTTCCCGTTGCACACCCCGATCGTGGACAAGATCGAATTGGTGACCCGAGGCGATGTACGCCGGGCCAAGCTCTACTACTTGCGTGATCTGAGGGGCAAGAAGGCGAAGATCAAGGAAAAGCGCGACAACGCGCCGAAGGCGTCCAACCCCTCCACCACCGAGGACTAGTCGACTCAGTCAGGAACCCTTGCGGTCGAGCCGAACGTCAATACGGGCATGCGCCAGTTAGGGTCTTCTCGACATGGATGAAGCACCCGAGGCGAGCGCTGATTCCGCTCAAAAAGCCTCAAGCGTGCCTACCTCCAAGTCCCGGGCACCGATCCCGTTCTGGCTCGAGGTTCTCTTGCTCGCGGGTACGGCGTTCTTACTTGCATTCTTGCTGCAGGCATTCGCCTTCAAAGTCTTCTTTATCCCCTCGGGTTCGATGGAGAACACTCTGAAGATTGGCGATCGGGTGTTCGTGAATCGGCTCGTTTATCACTTTCGCGACCCGCAGCGCGGCGACATCGTCGTCTTCAATGGTGTTGATTCCTTCGACCCTGAGATCCTGGTCGAGGACTCCGGTAATTCGCTGTCGCGGTTCTTGCACAACATCGGTGAAAACCTTGGCGTCGTTCCTTCGGGAGAGCGCGATTTCGTGAAGCGGGTCATTGGTGTGGCCGGTGATCACGTCATCTGCTGCGATACCAAGGGCCGAATCACCGTCAACGGTGTTGCTCTTGATGAATCGTCGTACATATTTCCTGGCGACAAGCCCTCGGATGAACCCTTCGATGTCACCGTGCCTTCAGGGAAGCTTTGGGTCATGGGAGATCATCGCGGCGCGTCCGCAGACTCCCGTGCACACATCGGAGATCCGGGCGGTGGATTCGTTCCCGTGGATCGCGTGATCGGTCGAGCGTTCGTGGTGATGTGGCCGTGGGCGGACAAGAAAGTGCTTGAGATTCCGGCTACGTTCAACCAGCTGGGATTGAACAATCAGAAATCAGCCGCTCCCACTCCGACCCGCTAGTGCCGGGATGAGTCACGCAGCGCCACGGGCGTCGACGGGGCAACCCGCCGTGGGTGTCCGCGGCCAACAACGAACAAATCACCGACGCCCCCCGTCGTTGGGACGCGAAGTCGTTGTCGTTGTCGTGGTCGCTCTCGCTCTGTCGGTATTCGTACGCGTCTTTGTCTTTCAAGCCTTCTTCGTGCCCAGCGCTTCGATGGAAAACACATTGCTCATCAACGACCGCATCCTCACCTCGAAGATCTCAACGAAAGTTGGCGGCGTCTCTCGAGGTGAGGTCATTGTCTTTTCTGACCCGGGGGGTTGGCTACCGCCCGGACTCGACTCGGGTGGTCCCACTGGGTGGGTGAAGGGCGCGCTCACCTTCGTTGGGTTGCTTCCTAGTGACTCAGGGCAGGACCTGGTCAAGCGGGTGATTGGAGTGGCCGGCGATCACATCGTGTGTTGTGACGACCAAGGACGCATCGTCCTCAATGGAGTCAGTCTCGATGAGCCGTACATCAAGCCTGGAGGCGGCACGGCGCAACAGAAATTCGACGTCATCGTTCCCCCGGACGCCGTGTTTGTCATGGGTGACAATCGAGGGGACTCCAGCGATTCACGGTTCCATTTGGCCGTCAACAATGGCGGAGTTCCCCTGGGCAACATTGTCGGGCGAGCGGTATTCCGAATCTGGCCTGCCGACCGTTGGGGAGTCATCGACATCCCCAACACATTCGCTAGCATCCCCAGTCCCACCTCAACACCCGCCGCGACACCCACGGCAACGCCCACTCCAACCCCCAGCTGAGAGTCGTACGCTGCGGTCATGGTCAGTACGCGGGGCGCGAGTTCAGTGCGACCGGTCTGGTCCACAACGCCAACGTTGCGAGTCGAGCGTGCCTTGCTCCGCGAAGGCCACGCTCTCGTCGCCGGGATGGACGAAGTCGGTCGCGGCGCGCTGGCAGGACCGGTCAGTGTGGGAATCGTCGTAGTGAATGCCGCCTGCCGGACCGGACCGAGCGGGCTCAAGGATTCGAAGTTGCTCGCCCCGGCCGTACGCCAACGGCTGGCACCGCAGATACGTCGATGGGCGGTCGATCACTCCGTGGGTCACGCCAGTGCGGCGGAGATCGATGAAGTCGGCCTCATCGCCGCCCTGAGACGCGCTGGCCAGCGCGCCATGGTGGGACTCAGAGTGACGCCCGATTTCGTCGTACTCGACGGAAATCATGATTGGCTCACTGCACCCGCTATCGATTTGACCCTGTTCGATCTCGACGCCCCTGCCACGCTGACCCTTGCGCCGTTCCTCGCCGAAGAGCTCGATGAGGACGCCCCACCCGTGCGCACGCTGATCAAGGCCGACCAGCGCTGCGCCAGTGTCGCCGCGGCAAGCGTATTGGCGAAATGCGAACGCGACGCGCTGATGCAGGAACTCGCACCAGCCTTCCCGAGCTACCAATGGGAGGCCAACAAGGGGTATGGCTCGCCCGAACACCTCGCTGCCCTTCGCGAGCTCGGGCCGAGCCAGTGGCATCGCCGATCGTGGCGGCTACCGGTCGCGGCGGCTACCGGTCGCGGAGGACTCGATGGATGCCGGCGCTGAGGCCGGCAACACGCCGTACGACGCGATGCACGTCGACGAGGGGGCCAGGGTATGAGCGCGGAGGATCTAGAGCGGTACGAAACAGAGATGGAGCTGGCCCTCTATCGCGAATACCGCGACGTCGTGGGGCTGTTCACCTACGTCGTCGAAACCGAACGGCGCTTCTATTTGACTAATGATGTGGATGTACAGGTGCGCGAAACGACTGGTGGCGAAGTATTTTTTGAAGTGCGTATGACCGACGCGTGGGTTTGGGATATGTACCGACACGCGCGCTTCGTCCGTGACGTCCGCGTACTGACTTTCAAAGACGTCAACGTCGAGGAACTCGCCAAACCCGACCTAGAAGTCCCGCAGGAATAGCGCCTCGTCTCCCAATTATTCGCCGCAATCCACAACCGCGGAGTTGTCCCCCAAATCTGACCTACTCATATCTTCTGTCTCCACTACTCGCCATGATCCGCCGCGGGGGTGGATAGATGGCGACCAACATGGAAACCGGAAAGTACGGCGAAGACCTCGTCGCGGATCTATTGAAGAAAGCCGGTTGGACGATCATCGTTCGCAACTGGCGATGTTCGGATGGTGAACTCGATCTGGTCGCGCACGACGACGGTGCCGTTGTCGCGGTTGAGGTCAAGACACGGCGAGGAACCAACTTCGGGACTCCGGTCGAGGCGGTCACCAGAGCCAAAGCCGCACGTTTGCGTCGCCTGCTGATGCGTTGGATACGTGAAAACGACGTACACGCTCGCGAAGTTCGAGTCGACGTCGTGGGCGTCTTTATTGGTTCGACGGGCCAGCCAGTCATTCAGCACATCCGAAACGCCTGCTGATGGGCCTCACTCACACGTACGGCGTGATTGTGATCGGAGTGGAAGGCCGCATCATTGAAGTGGAAGCGGATCTGGCCGGGGGGCTCCCCGGCATGACGATCGTCGGCCTCGCGGACACCGCGATCCGGGAATCTCGCGATCGAGCGCGTGCGGCAGTCACCAATAGCGGATCTCGGTGGCCGCAACAACGAATCACCGTGGGTCTATCGCCCGCCTCAATGAGCAAACACGGTGCGAGTCTTGATCTCGCGATCGCGTTGGCTGTGTTGGCCACAGATCGACAACTCCCCGCAACCGACGTTTCCTCATTGGTGGCGATGGGTGAACTAAGTCTGGACGGACGCGTGCGGCCCGTTCGCGGCGTACTCGCTGCCGCGCTCGCTGCCTCGCGACATGGCCATAAGCGCTTTGTCGTGTCTGCGGATAATGGAGCGGAGGCGGAACTCGTGCCCGACCTTGAGGTTATCGCGGTGACGTGCTTGCGCGAGTTGGTCTGCCTACTGACTGGCGAGCCTTACGACGCAGATGATGCGTTGCCAGTTGTCGGTCGCGGTCATGAAGCTGATGCGAGAGGCGCTTACACGCGCACCGACTCGAATTCCGCCTTACCAGACCCAGTCGTTTCCCTGGCATCGCGCGCGCGGCAAAACCCGCTCGATCTCGCCGACGTCCGCGGCCAAGTGGTCGCGCGCAAGTGTTTGGAAGTCGCGGCCGCAGGCGGTCACCACATCGCGCTGATCGGACCTCCTGGCGTAGGCAAAACTATGTTGGCCGAGAGGCTGCCTGGCTTACTTCCAGAGCTCGACAAGAACGCCGCTCTGGAAGTCACCTCCGTCTTGTCGGTAACCGGTCGTCTGCGACCCGGGCAGGGTCTGGTGACCACCCCTCCGTTCGTGGCGCCTCACCACACCGCGACGCACGCCGCAGTGATTGGGGGCGGGAGTGGTGTGGCGAAGGCGGGCCTCGTGTCTCTGGCCCACAAGGGTGTGCTGTTTCTCGACGAGGCTCCCGAGTTCGACGTGCGCGTATTGGATTCGCTCCGTCAGCCATTGGAATCGGGGGAGGTTGTCGTCGCTCGAAGCGTGGCAACCGTGCGATATCCCGCGAGATTCCAACTGGTCCTTGCCGCCAACCCCTGTCCGTGCGGTCAGGCACCAGGCAAGGGCGATCGCTGCACGTGCAGCCGACTACAACAACGCAAGTACCTCCAGAAATTGTCCGGACCGCTACTAGATCGCGTGGACATTCGAGTCAGCTTGGAGCGGCCCACGGTGGCCGATCTGGCCTTTGCCACCGGCGAATCGGAGCGGTCCGCTGATGTGGCGCAGCGTGTCGCCGTTGCGCGCGACCGGGCACAGAAACGACTGATCGGTACGCCGTGGGAGAGCAACGCGCAGGTCCCTGGATCTGTGCTCCGAAAACTGTGGCCTATAGCCGCGGAGGTCGAGGCGCCACTCTTGCGAGCCGTTGCCGATGGCCGGCTGTCGGCACGCGGGCTCGACCGTGTCTTGCGGGTGGCTTGGACGTGCGCAGATTTGGCCGGCCGAGATCGACCGACATTTGACGACGTGGGCTCCGCGCTGCTCTTCCGCGATGGAGGTGCCGCATGGGCAGCGTGATGATTGCGCCGCTGGACGCTGTCGATGACGAGCGTCGCGCGCGAGCATGGCTGGCGTCGGTAGCGGAACCAGGAGATGAACGCCTCAGCATCTTTGTGCAAGCGAACGGTTCTCACGCTGCCGTCGAAGCCATTGTTAACAATCAGCGGCCCTTTGAGGAGCGAACTGCTTGGCGAGCGCGTGCTGAGACCGTCGACGTCGACGACCTGATCAGCAAACACTCCGAGGCTGGCGGGCGACTGGTCATCCCGGGGGACGCGGAGTGGCCCACCCAACTCGACGACCTAGGTAGCACGACCCCGATGATCTTGTGGGTACGCGGGCCGCTGAACTTGCGACTCGCCGCAGTGCGATCCGTGTCCGTGGTTGGAGCGCGCGCCGCATCGACGTACGGCGTCCACGTCGCTTCGACGCTCAGCACGGACTTGGCGCAGGACGATTGGGCGGTGGTCTCTGGTGGTGCATACGGGATTGATGCAGCTGCCCATCGAGGTGCGCTCGCCGTCGGCGGCGCGACCGTTGCGGTACTCGCGTGTGGAGTCGACGTGGCGTATCCACGTGGACATGAGTCCCTCCTGGAAAGGATCGGCGCCGAAGGTGTTTTGCTCTCCGAACTTCCACCTCAGGCTCATCCGACGCGTTCGCGATTTCTTGTTCGCAATCGTGTCATCGCTGCACTCACTCGGGGGACGGTCGTCGTAGAAGCGGCATTGCGGTCGGGATCTCTGTCGACGGCGCGACAGGCGCTTGAACTCAATCGCCACGTCATGGGTGTCCCGGGGCCCGTCACGTCGCCGTCCTCGGCGGGGGTCCATCAACTCCTTCGAAGTCCCGAGACGACATTGGTTACAGACGCGAGCGATGTGGCCGATTGTTGCGGGCTGATCGGAGACGACGCCGCCCCGTGGCGCAGCGGCCGAGTCCGCCAACGCGATGAGTTGGCCGGGTCGGTTGCGACGGTGTTGGAGTCGATGCCGGCGCGGGGAACGGTAACCACGCAGGCCCTCATCCGCGAAAGTGGCCTCGACGAGTCATCCGTCCTGACGGCGCTGGGGCAACTTGATCTGCTCGGCTATCTACGCTCCGATGATGGGGAATGGGCGTTGATGCCCCGGTGAGCCCCTGAGCTCCACACCCTCGATCGGCGCGCCGCCCTTGACTCATTCGACGGATCGCCGGACCGTGGCGGGGTGGATGAAACCCGAGCGTCGGCCGTGTTGGCCGACTTCGCGGTCCACTTGCAGATCGAGCGCGGCCGAAGTTCACATACCGTGCGCGCGTACGTGGCTGATATCCGCGATCTGATCGGTCATGCGGATGAGTTGGGATGCGCCGATCTCGATGACATCGACCTGTCGGTACTCCGTTCCTGGCTAGCGCAACAGCGCACGGCCGGCCTGACCGGTACGACGGTTGCCCGAAGGGCGGCCAGCGTTCGCACCTTCTCTTTCTGGGGTGCTCGGACCGGTCAACTCAAGACCGACGCGGCTGCACAACTCGTGACACCGAAGGGTGCGAGAGCCCTGCCCGGCGTGCTCAAACAGACCGAAGCCGGGGCGTTGATGGATGTCGCCCAGATGGCCGCCGACGATGACGAGCCGTTGCACCGACGGAATAGGGCCATGCTCGAATTGCTCTATGCCACCGGCATCCGCGTCAGCGAGCTCACCGGGTTGGATCTGGACGACGTCGATATGGGCCGACGGACGGTGCGCGTGATGGGGAAGGGCGCCAAAGAGCGGACGGTTCCCTACGGGGTGCCCGCAGCCCGATCGCTAGACGATTGGGTGAATCAAGCTCGACCCCAGGTGGCGCGTGAAGGCGGGAGTCCGGCTCTGTTCCTCGGCGCCCGAGGCTCGAGAATCGACCCTCGAACCGTACGCAGAGTGGTGCACCAACTACTTCGCCACGTACCCGGCGCCCCCGATTTGGGGCCTCATGGCCTGCGCCATTCTGCGGCGACTCATCTTCTGGAAGGCGGCGCGGACCTGCGCTCCGTTCAGGAGCTGCTCGGGCACGCTACTCTCGCCACCACTCAGATCTATACCCATGTTTCCGTCGAGCGACTGAGGTCCACATATGAGCAGGCGCACCCCCGAGCCTGACCTCGACGCGCCTGAAACGCAGGTCGGCGTCGACCCCATCGATGAGTTTGAAGACGATCTCGACGAAGCCGTCGAGGTTGACGACCTCGATGATGACGTCGTCGACGACGAGGTTGACGGGGAGAACGAGGACGTCGTGGGCAACGTCATCGATGGCATCGACTACGACGCGATTGATCTGACTCCCACCGAAGAAGAGAAGGCCTTCCAAGCCGCCGAGGCGGAGTCCGAACTGCGTCGGCTCTGGGAGGACTACAAGGAAACCGGCACCCAGCCGCTGCGCGATCGGTTGATCCTGCACTACTCGCCCTTGGTGAAGTACGTCGCCGGCCGAGTGGGCGTAGGCCTCCCGCCCAATATCGAACAAGCCGATCTCGTGTCCTATGGAATCTTCGGTCTGATCGATGCGATCGACAAATTCGATCTCGAAAGGGCAATCAAGTTCGAGACGTACGCCATCAATCGAATCCGCGGCGCGATCATCGATGAGTTGCGCAGCATCGACTGGATTCCGCGGTCGGTTCGCTACAAGGCGCGCGAGGTCGAAAAGGCGTACCAGGCCCTTGAGGGGAAGCTTCAGCGCTCGCCAACCGAACCTGAAGTTGCTGCGGAATTGGGTGTTTCACTCAGCGACCTGCACACGATCTTCAGCCAGGTGTCCTTAGTCAACGTCGTCGCGCTGGACGAAATGCTGCACGCCGGCGGCGAAAAAGGCGACAAGGTCACCCTCGGCGACACCCTTGAGGACCACCGGGCAGAAGACCCGGTCGCGTTGTTTGAATCTGAAGAAACCAAGTACATCCTGTCAAAGGCCATCAACACGTTGCCGGAGCGCGAGAAGATCGTCGTGACGCTCTACTACTACGAAGGGCTCACTCTCGCCGAAATCGGCCAGGTCCTAGGAGTGACGGAATCCCGGATCTGCCAGATGCATACCAAGGCAGTGCTGCAACTGCGCGGAAAACTCGCGGAGAGTCACGACGGTTAACCTCGCGCGCGCACTCGCCCGCGCATGTCACCCCGAACCGACGATCGCGGTCACCGCGATCACCACCGTACTGGCGATTTCCGTCGGACGAGACGCGCGCGGATGTGTTCTTGTAGCGCTCGCGGTGCTTGCCGGCCAACTATCCGTGGGCTGGTCCAATGATTGGATCGACGCCCGCCGCGATCGACTCGCCTTGCGATCGGACAAACCCGTTGTCACTGGCGATCTCACGGCATCAACGCTTCAGCGTGCCGCTTTTATCGCGGCCGTCACCTGCATTCCGCTGTCGCTGGCAAGTGGGCCGGCCGCTGGTGTTGTTCATCTAGTCGCCGTCGCATCGGCTTGGGCGTACAACCTTCGGCTGAAATCGACAGTGATCTCGTGGTTGCCCTACGGCATCTCGTTCGGGCTGTTGCCGGCCTTCGTCACGTTGGGGTTGCCGACTCCTACCTGGCCGCCGGCCTGGGCCATTTCTAGTGGCGCACTGCTGGGAATCGGCGCGCACTTGGCCAATGTCCTTCCCGACATCGAGGGGGATCGCCGACTCGGAATCAACGGCCTTCCCCAGCGGCTGGGATCGACTCGTACGCGCCTCCTCGCGCCAGTCCCGCTCGCGATCGCGACTTTGTTGCTTGTTTTTGGTCCGCCAGGGCCAGTACGCACCGTCGCGTGGATCGGGGTGGGGCTGGTGGCGTCGGGATTGGTCGTGCTGGTGTTCGACAACTCAGCGAATGGAACATCCCGGCGCGCGTTCTCGATCACCATCGGCATCGCCGCCGTTGACGTCCTGCTCTTCGTTCTCAGTGGCTCGAGCTTGACCTGACGCGTCCTCGTCGGAGACGACGAGAAATACCCAGCCCGAATGCGCCCACCGCCGTGGCACCCGATCCCACGACGAATGCGGGCGCGAGATTGCTACCCGTCTCCGTTCGAGAGTGACGTTTCGCCGTTGCACCGCTCGCGACCGCGCTGTTCGCGGGGTGTGTCGAACTGGTGTCGGCGAGGACAAAGAATTCGGTCGGCGATGGGCCGAAGCCGGGGGCCGACCACGGCCCAACGTCGTCGACAGGCAAGAGAATCGGGCGTAGATCCCAAACGAGGGACAGCGGATTGAGGTAACTCAGTCCTCGACGTAGTCCCCAATGAAGGCACCACGGGTTGATCCCGCAGTGCGAAAGCCCAGCCTCCATGTGGCCAAGAGGTTGCCCAACATTCACGTAATCGCCGGGGGAGACAAGCGGGTTCACCGGTTCATAGGTCGTCCGCAGACCGTTGCGGTGGAGGACCACGACAACGCCCTTGCCAGCGATGTGTCCGGCGAAGGCGACCAGACCGGGGCCAGCCGCGAACACCGCATCACCTCGTTTCGTGGCAAGATCAACACCGCGGTGCCCGGGTAGCCACGGATGCGCGGGTGGCCGGAATCCGGCGGCGATCCGGACTGGAGCGGCGACGGGCCACGTCCACTCGTTCCCGAGTCGGCTCTGTCCCTCCGCTGGTCGGGCGAGGGCGACCAAGGTCAGGGATGCGGTCGCCAGCGTGACCGCGATTGACCCCACCGATCTCAGGAGGCGCCGCCGAGCTAATCGCCTGCGTCTCGATCGCCGCAGCCCCGGTGTCTCGGGCACGCTCATGCTTGTTCCGGCGTGGGCAGGCGTGGAAGGGATCGAGCGTGTGATGGCGGTGGGCATGGCAGACCATGACGAGTGAAGGCGAGGTGGTCCCGAACCCCCGTCCATCTGTGGACGGCCAGGAGTTCGGGCGTCCCGGTGGACGAATCCGACGGATTCGGCCCTATGGGGGCCATGGCCTAGACTTCCCCCGCGCCTGACGTCGGTCAGGTGACATCGCGTGCCCTCAGTCGGCAACCCGATCTCCGGATCGGACCGACAACACGGCTCTCGGTCCCCGCTTCTGCGAGGTCTGGCCGTGACGAGAGGGCACTAGGGGTGGCGGCCAACCGGGCGTCACCAACAAACCGAGCACGGCGCGTCCGCGCGGCTTGACTGCGCCTACCCGCCGAAGGGAGTGCTGCGGCTATGGCCGTCGTCACGATGAAACAGCTGCTTGAGAGCGGCGTGCATTTCGGGCATCAGACCCGTCGTTGGAATCCCAAGATGAAGCGTTTCATCTTCACCGAGCGCAACGGCATCTACATCATCGACTTGCAGCAGTCGCTGTCCTACATCGACCGCGCGTACGAATTCGTGAAAGAGACTGTCGCTCACGGCGGCTCGATCATGTTCATCGGTACGAAGAAGCAGGCCCAAGAAGAGGTCGCCTCGCAGGCAACGCGAGTTGGGATGCCGTACGTCAACCAGCGTTGGCTCGGTGGGATGCTCACGAACTTCCAAACCGTGCACATGCGTTTGCAGCGCCTCAAGGAACTCGAAGAACTCGACTTTGACGACGTTGCTGGCTCGGGCCTGACCAAAAAGGAACTCCTCGTGCTCCGACGCGAGAAGGACAAGTTGGCTCGCACCCTGGGTGGTATTCGCGATATGGCGAAAATCCCCAGTGCCGTATGGATTGTTGATACCAACAAGGAGCACATCGCCGTTGGCGAAGCTCGCAAGTTGGGCATTCCAGTGCTGGCGATCTTGGACAGCAACTGCGACCCCGACTTGGTTGACTTTCCCATCCCGGGAAACGACGACGCAATCCGCTCGGTGTCATTGCTGACCCGCGTGATCGCGGACGCTGCAGCTGAGGGGTTGATGGCTCGAGTCGGGCGCGCACAGGCTGCTGCCAGTGGGGAGATCGCTGCTGATGAGCCGTTGGCCGAGTGGGAGAAGGAACTCCTCGCCGGTGCTACTGAGGCTGAGGCACCTGTTCCTGTGTCAGCGCCAACCGAGCCAGTCGGTGACGTGGTCGCTGAACCCGCTTTGGAAGTCGAGCCGGCAACCGAGACGGTGATCGACATCGCAAGCGCCGAGACCGACAAGTAGTCGACCTCCCCAAGTCACAACTTTTCCGACAACGAAAGAGAACCAATAGACATGGCGAACTTCAGCGCGGCCGACGTCAAACGGCTTCGTGATCTCACCGGCGCCGGCATGATGGATTGCAAGCGGGCCTTGGAGGAGACCGACGGCGACATCGATACCGCTATCGAGCAACTTCGCATCTCCGGCGCCGCGAAGGCGGCCAAGCGGGGCGCAGAGCGCAGTGCCGAAAATGGCGCGGTCGCGGCTTCTGGCCGCGCGATGATCGAACTTAACTGTGAGACCGACTTCGTGGCCAAGAACTCCGACTTCGAGGCGCTCGCGACCCGCATTGTTGAGGCGGCAGCGGCAGCACGTCCCGCAGATTTGGAAGCGCTGAAAGGCCTCGTGCTCGACAGCGGCCGTACCGTCACCGAAGAAGTTGAGTCGATGGCCGGCGTCATCGGCGAGAAGCTCGAACTGACCAAGTACGTCCTGCTCGAGGGAGACGTTGCTGTCTACCTTCACCGTCGCAGTTCAGACCTGCCCCCTCAGGTCGGAGTGCTGGTGTCGTACGCCGGTAACGTCGACGTCGCTCGCCTCGTCGGTATGCAGATTGCCGCGATGCGCCCGACCTTCGTGACTCGCGATGAGGTTCCTGCCGAGGTGGTCGAGAGCGAGCGTCGCATTGCCGAGGCCACCGCGCGCGAGGAAGGAAAGCCTGACGCCGCGCTCCCCAAGATCGTGGAGGGTCGGGTCAACGGGTTCTTCAAGGAAAGCGTGCTCGTTGAACAAGCGTTTGTGCAGGACTCGAAGAAAACCGTGGCGACCTACCTGGATGAGGGGCAAACGTCGGTGACGGCGTTTGCGCGATTTGAGGTTGGCAAGGCCTGATCACTAAGAAGTAGGGGACACTGCCTGGGTTACCAGAGCGTGTGAGCTGACGAGGAGGCCGACGTCGTGGATGAGAGGACAGTTCAATCATCCGAGGCGTTGGCTTCTGTCGTACCCCGTGACGGCTGGAGCCGAGTACTCCTGAAGTTGTCCGGCGAAGCATTTGCTGGCGGCGCCGAGCTGGGAGTCGATCCCGACGTGGTGTCCTCTCTGGCGCGACAAATCGCCGAGGTCGTCGCCACTGGGATACAGGTATCCGTGGTAATCGGTGGGGGCAACTACTTCCGCGGCGCCCAACTATCCGAGCGCGGGATGGACCGCGGACGAGCCGACTACATGGGAATGCTCGGCACGGTGATGAACTGCTTGGCACTGCAGGACTTCCTGGAGAAGGCCGGTGTTGAGACGCGCGTGCAAACCGCGATCACTATGGGGCAGGTTGCCGAGCCCTACGTTCCCCGTCGCGCGATTCGGCACTTGGAACGTGGACGTGTCGTCATCTTCGGCGCGGGTCTCGGTGCGCCGTACTTCTCCACCGATACCTGTGCCGCGCAACGGGCCCTGGAGATTGGCGCCGAGGTCGTGTTGATGGCCAAGGGCGTTGATGGCGTGTACGACGATGACCCAAAGACGAATCCCGATGCGATCCGGTATGACTGGCTCAGTCATTCCGAGGTCTTGGCCAAAGGTCTCAAAGTTGCCGATGCGACGGCGATCGCTTTGTGCCGGGACAATGGACTGCCCATCGTGGTATTCAACCTTCTGGTCGAGGGCAACATTGGCCGAGCCGTACGCGGTGAGAAGATCGGCACATTGGTGAGCAGTTCGATATGAGCAAGCAGGGAATCGATGGCACGTACTCAGGAGGAACACGGTGATCGACGACACGTTGCTCGAAGCCGAAGAGAAGATGGACAAGGCAGTCGGTGTCGCCAAGGAGGACTTCTCATCGATTCGCGCTGGCCGGGCGAGCGCTTCGCTGTTCAACAAGATCGTCGCTGACTACTACGGCACGCCTACGCCCGTTGTTCAGATGGCGTCTTTCCAAGTGCCCGAGGCGCGCATGGTGGTTATCGCTCCGTACGACAAGGGTTCGATGACCGCGATTGAGAAGGCGATTCGCGACTCGGATCTGGGGGTGAACCCGACCAATGATGGTTCGATTATTCGGGTTGTCTTCCCACAACTTACCGAGGAACGCCGCAAGGAATACATCAAGGTGGCCAGAACCAAAGCAGAGGATGCTCGGATCGCCATCCGCAACATTCGACGCCACGCAAAGGACACCCTCGACAAGATGAGCAAGGCCGGCGATGTCGGCGAGGACGACGTACGCCGCGCAGAAAAGCACCTTGACGATGCGACCCACAAACAAGTGGCCCACATCGATGACCTGCTCAAGCACAAGGAAGCCGAACTCCTCGAGGTTTGAGCGACAGATGACAGATGACTGAGGGTCCGAATTCGATAGAAATCTCCGCGCCGCGAGCCGGACGCAACTTGCCTGCGGCCATCGCCGTCGGAGTTGTTTTGGCGGGTCTGAGCCTGCTCACGCTTTTCACGCAAAAGTGGCTATTCGCCGCCCTCGCGGGTGCGGCAATCTGCATCGGTGTCTGGGAGCTCGTCGGTGCGATGCGCACGCGAGACGTCCACGTACCCCTCGCACCGACTCTCGTCTCGGTTCCAGTGCTGACGACTGCTGCCTACGTCTGGGGAAGCGAAGCATTGCTTGCGTGTTTCGCGGGTGCGGTTCTGTTGGTATTGGTGTGGCGGCTCTTCGGGCCAGTCGACGGCTTTGTCCGAGATGCCAGCGCGAGCGTTTTCGTGGTTGCCTATCTACCGTTGATGCTGGGCTTTGCGATGCTCACGCTGGCCAACGATCAAGGACCGCGTCGGGTGGTTGTTTTCATCTTGCTGACCGTCTGCAGCGACATTGGCGGGTACGCCGTGGGTGTGCTCTTTGGCCGCCACCCGATGGCCCCCTCGTTGAGTCCGAAGAAATCGTGGGAGGGATTCGCCGGATCCATGGTCTTGCAACTTGCGGTGGGTGCCTTCGCATTTGTCGTCGTCCTGGACTCGTCGGCGTGGAAAGGATTGGTCGCTGGAGCAGTACTTACCGTGACAGCGACCCTGGGGGACTTCGTCGAGTCAGGGGCGAAGCGCGACCTCGGCGTCAAGGACCTCGGGTCAATCTTGCCTGGGCATGGAGGCCTGATGGATCGGCTTGACTCGTTGCTTCCCAATGCGTTCGCGTCGTGGGCTTTGTTCACGACGTTGTTGAAGTAATGACGCCGCTACCGGGTGAGTTGGTGTTCGAGTCCCCTCGACGGGGGAAGCCGCCAGTGCATCTGGTCGACTTGACTGTCCGCGAACGGCGAGACGCAGTGTCAGCACTTGGTCTTCCAGGTTTTCGCGCCGACCAAATTTCTCGTCAATGGTTTGGGCGCCTCAATGACGACCCCGCGACGTGGTCGGACGTACCTGATGAGGCACGCCGTGTTCTCGTCACCGCACTCCTGCCGACGCTACTGACGCCGGTCACCGAAAATTCCTGCGACAACGGGACGACGCGAAAGACGTTATGGCGTTTGCATGACGGTGCGCTGGTAGAGAGCGTTCTGATGAGGTATCCGGGGCGCGTCACGATGTGTGTGTCGTCGCAGGCGGGCTGTGGGATGAACTGCCCATTTTGCGCGACCGGCCAGGCTGGTTTGACGAGGAATATGTCGACAGCGGAAATTGTCGAGCAAGTAATGTCTGGTGCCCGCGCACTTTCGCGGAACCAGGTTCCCGGTGGAGCCGGTCGCGTGAGCAACGTCGTGTTCATGGGTATGGGTGAACCGCTGGCCAACTACAAGGCTGTGATCGGCGCTGTCCGCCGTCTCGTCGACGAAGCCCCCGGCGGCCTCGGCATATCGGCGCGCGGCATCACCGTTTCCACGGTGGGATTGGTTCCAAGGATGCGCCAACTCGCCGAAGAGGGGATTCCGGTCACGCTCGCCGTCTCCTTACACGCCCCCGACGATGAACTGCGTGACACGCTCGTCCCGGTGAACACGCGGTGGAAAATTGCGGAGGTGCTCGACGCAGCCTGGGAGTACGCCGACAAGACGCATCGCCGTGTGTCGATCGAGTACGCCTTGATCCGCGACATCAACGATCAAGCGGAACGAGCGGACAAGTTAGGGCGATTGCTGCGCGGGAAATTGGTCCACGTCAATCTGATCCCGTTGAACCCGACGCCGGGTTCGATGTGGACCGCATCGCGCCCGCGAGACGAGAGAGAATTCGTCCGACGGCTAGAGGCTCACGGCGTACCGGTCACCGTCCGCGACACGCGAGGCCGCGAAATTGACGGTGCCTGTGGTCAGTTAGCTGCGGCCCCAACCTCCATCTAGGTCGGGGTTCACTCGATTGACGACGATTTGGGCTAGGCGCTACGGGCGGTAATCGCACAGCTCGCCTTGCCGACAGCAGAGGAGATGTTAAGTGCCACGCTCGTCGATCCCTTGGTCCACGTTGAACGGAACACGGGCGCACCAATACTGCTTCGTTCGGTGAATCCCGCAGCCTTGAGGTCCTGGGTCATCTGCGTATTCACGACTCCCGCCGTACCAACTCCACGGTAGATCGCGATGCTGCCGGGGCCAGTAGGTGAGGAGAGGACGCGATCCAGGGTCAAACCGGTTGGCGTGGGAATTCCGGCTGGCCAGTCACGAGGGAGTTCGGCGCCAGAGCCCGCAGTATTCGCTTGAGTTGGCGCCGGAGCGGACTTGCCCCCAGTGTCGGAGGCAGTCGACACATTGGCTGACTGGCTGATTGGCGGCGACACTAAGTTGCTACTACCGCTGCACGCACCGATGCTGAATGCCACCGCCGTGAGGACGGGGGCGCCAATTAAACGAGTCATTCGGGTGATCATTTGTGCGACGATACCGCCAGTTTTTGCGTGAGTCTCACCTTGCACCCACTACATCGGGGCTGGAGCACTCACCCTCGAATTCCTCAGTGTGCTTTGGGTCGAGGCATGGTAGGCCGAAGGAATCTCGCGAGAACACTCACGGAGATGAAGGTCATGGCAACCAGGGCGGGGGGAGCCGGTACGACGGCGGCGTGGCGGAAAACCGGACGGGATTCGCGACCTGGCTCCCGGCGGCTATTGGTTCTAGACCCAAATCTGTCGCGAGGGCAAACGCCTGCGCGACGTCATTGATTGGCCCACACGGAACGCCGACCTCACGCAACCGGTCCACCCACTCGGCCGCATTGCGGGTTTCCAATCTTGATTCGATCTCCTGCCGCAATTCCTCTCTGTGCTCGACCCGGGCGGGGTTGGTCTCGAAGCGCGGATCGTCAACCCACTCGGGTGCGCCGACCTGCATGGCCAACTTCGCAAATTGGCCGTCGTTACCGACGGCCAGCACGATCGGTCGGTCAGCGGTCGCGTAAACCGAGTATGGACAAATCGACGGATTGTCGTTACCCATACTGTGTGGGATCACGTGGGCACCGGCGTA
The DNA here is from genome assembly GCA_038244765.1 of Candidatus Nanopelagicales bacterium. Lineage (GTDB taxonomy): Bacteria > Actinomycetota > Actinomycetes > S36-B12 > JBBRLC01 > JBBRLC01. The sequence continues at coordinate 21,480 of JBBRTC010000031.1, forward strand.
CGCCGCGGACTGATTCACCATCCCGGAGAGCAAGGACGACAACAGGTTCACCTCAACGTGTTGGCCCTGTCCGGTCAGATCGCGGTGTCGCAGCGCCGCCAAGATGCCGTAGACGGCGTGAAGCCCAGTGACAACGTCGACAAAAGCGACGCCAGATTTCGTGGGTTCGTCGACACTCGGCCCGGTGATCGACATTAGGCCGCCCATTGCCTGCACGAGCAAGTCATATCCCGGCAAGGTCGCGCCACCGCTGGAACCAAATCCGGTGATCGAGCAATAGACCAACCGAGGGTTCAATTCAATTGCGGAGTCATAGTCCAGTCCGAGCCGATCCATGGTGCCCGAAGTGAAGTTTTCCACCAGTACGTCGGCACGCGTAATCAAGTCTCGAGCAGCTGCGAGCCCTTCTGGCTTCTTCAAGTCGAGAAACAACGAGGACTTGTTTCGATTCAATCCCGCAAAGTAAGTCGACTCGCCTTGCTCGTTGTAGGGCGGTCCCCACGAGCGGGTGTCGTCGCCGCGGCCCGGGCGCTCGACTTTGATGACCTCAGCATCCAAGTCACCAAGCAGCATGGTGGCGTACGGCCCAGCCAATACCCGCGAAAAGTCCGCGATCACAAGACCAGAGAGAGCGCCCGACATCACCGGTACGCAGCAATGCCGGTCAGCGCTTCACCGATTGCGAGCGTATGGATTTCGTGCGTACCTTCGTAGGTGAACACGGATTCGAGGTTGCTCATGTGACGCATGACGGGGTATTCCAACGTCACGCCACTGGCGCCGAGAATCGTGCGGCACTCCCGTGCAATGTCCAGCGATGACCGCACGTTGCTCATCTTCCCGACACTGACCTGCTCGGGTCGAATCGTGCCAGCGTCCTTGAGTCGTCCCAAGTGCCAGGCGAGAAGCATGCACTTGCCCCACTCCACGCCCATCTCGGCCAACTTGCGTTGGGTGAGTTGGAAGCCGCCGATCGGTCGGTCAAATTGAACGCGTGTGCGCGAGTACTCCAAGGCTGTCTCGAGACAGTCGCGCGCCGCTCCCAGCGACCCAAACAAGATTCCGAAGCGAGCTTCGTTGAGGCACGACAACGGGCCCTTGAGGCCAATAACGTCGGGTAGGACGGCATCCAC
>JBBRTC010000032.1:0-22296 GCA_038244765.1 Candidatus Nanopelagicales bacterium
ACGACAAGCTCCTTGCCGAAATGGGCACCCTGCAAGAACAACTTGATCATCGCAGCGCCTGGGATCTGGATTCTCAACTCGAGCAGGCCATGGACGCCCTGCGCTGCCCGCCTGGTGACGCTGACGTGACGATCCTTTCCGGCGGAGAGCGCCGCCGGGTTGCCCTCTGCAAGTTGTTGCTGCAACAACCGGACTTGCTGCTCCTGGACGAACCCACTAACCACCTCGATGCCGAGAGCGTCCAGTGGCTTGAGCAGCACCTGGAAAAATACCCAGGCACGATTGTCGCGATCACTCACGATCGCTATTTCCTCGACAACGTCGCCCAGTGGATCCTCGAATTGGACCGCGGTCGGGCCTATCCGTACGAGGGAAATTACTCGACTTATCTGGAGGCGAAGGCTCAGCGCCTCAAGGTCGAAGGCGGTAAAGACGCCAAGATGAAGAAGCGCCTTGAAGACGAACTCGCGTGGGTCAGATCCAATGCCAAGGCGCGGCAAACGAAGAGTCGGGCTCGACTCGATCGCTACGAAGAGATGGCGATCGAGGCAGAGAAGACTCGCAAGTTGGACTTCGAAGAAATCCAGATTCCTCCGGGTCCACGACTGGGCAGCATCGTGGTCGAGGCGTCGCACGTGAGCAAGGGATTCGACGACCGCCTGCTGATGGATGATTTGTCTTTTACATTGCCTCGCAACGGAATTGTCGGGGTCATCGGGCCGAACGGGGTCGGCAAGACCACCCTGTTCAAGATGTTCGTCGCTGCCTCTGAAGGTGGGTCTGAAGACAAGGATGTGTTGCCGGATTCAGGATCGATCAAGATCGGTGACACCGTCAAACTGTCCTACGTCGATCAAAGTCGCGCCGGACTCGATCCCAAGAAGAACGTATGGGAAACCGTGTCAGAGGGACTCGACTGGATCAAGGTTGGTCAAGTCGAAATGCCATCTCGGGCTTACGTTGGCGCATTTGGCTTCAAGGGTCCGGATCAGCAGAAACCCACGGGGGTGCTCTCCGGCGGAGAGCGCAATCGGCTCAACCTCGCACTCACACTGAAGCAAGGTGGAAACTTGCTGTTGCTCGACGAACCCACCAACGATCTCGACGTGGAAACGTTGAGTTCGTTGGAGAATGCGCTGCTTGAATTTCCTGGTTGCGCCGTGATCACGTCGCACGACCGCTGGTTCCTCGACCGAATCGCGACACACATCTTGGCGTACGAGGGTGACTCGCAATGGTTCTGGTTTGAAGGTAACTACGAGTCCTACGAGACCAACAAGATCGACCGTCTCGGGGCCGAAGCGGCTCGGCCGCACCGGGCGACGTACCGCAAGTTGAGTCGCGGCTAGCGACGACCCGCGACCAATCAGTCAGAGCGGATCTGGCTGATTGACCATGGAGTATGCCGCACGGATGAGATAGGTGCGGAGTTCTTCGTCGAGTTCGTCGGGCAACTCCTCCGCGTCCAGTGCCGCCAACATGTGCGAGAGCCAGTGATCGAGGGCAGCACTATCGATGTGAAACGGTGCATGGCGCAGGCGAAGTCGAGGATGCCCACGCTGCTGGGAGTACGTCGTAGGTCCGCCCCAATACTGCTCAAGAAACAGCTGAAGCCGTTGAGCGGCGGGTCCTAAGTCGCGTTCTGGATACATCTCGCGCAGGGCCCGATCTTCGCCGACACCGGCGTAAAACCGACCAACCAGTCGGGAAAAGAAGTCATGTCCACCGAACTGATCGAAGAGCGACGCGCTGTCGTCGGCCCGCCCATTTGGAGTAACGCTCTCAGCGGCGGAGGGGTCGTTGGTCACAGTCGTCATTATCGCCCACCCGACTGGCCCAACGGCATTTCACCCGCCCGTCCTAGACAGTTCACCCACCGCCGATGACGACTAGTTGTGCATGGCCATCAAGGGATCAGTCGCCAAGCACGCGGCGGCATCGTCGTCTTCACCCAAGTTCTCGCGGCGCGGCCTACTTGCCGGCGCCGCGGGTGCAGGGGCGCTCGCCGCCGTGGGCACCGTCGGGCTCGGCGGAGCAGCCGCGACCCCTCGACCCTCGCTCCCCAAGCGGACCCCCATCCCATCGGGTTCAGGAACCGGTGTGCCTGCACCACGCGACTGGGCGACCCGCTTGCTCTCTCGCGCGACGTACGGACCAACCCCAGCGTCAGTGGCGGAAGCGAACTCGCTGGGGAGTCCGAGCGCTTGGGTTGCCAAGCAACTGAACTACACCGCGATCCCGGACCCGGTGGGCGACACCGTGCGCGGGCTCTATCCGGAGCTGAACTGGAGCATCACCCAAGTCCACGCCAACATCCAAGCGTTCTCCTGGGATGTTCAGGAACTCATCGGCCCGGCGTCGTTGGCGAAAGCGATTTGGAGCAGCCGTCAACTTTACGAAGTGATGGTGGAGTTCTGGTCCAATCATCTCAACGTGACGTGTCCCTCGGATTCGGTGTGGGACAACCGACAGGAATACGACCGGCTGGTCATCCGGCCCAATGCTCTGGGCAAGTTCAAGACCATGTTGGCGGCAAGCGCGAAGAGCGCGTCGATGTTGCGCTACCTAAACAACGACAACTCGACAAAGGATTCGCCTAACGAGAACTACGGCCGCGAATTGCTTGAACTTCACACCGTCGGTGTGGATGGCGGCTACACCGAGACGATGGTGCAGCACTCGGCGCGGATCTTCACCGGCTGGACGGTTCACGACAACACCGGCCTCGCGTTCTACGACACGACGATTCACGACACGCAACCGGTGAGCGTGCTCGGTTTCAGTAACGCGAATTCGTCCGCCGACGGCCGTTCGGTGGTCGACGCCTACCTCACGTATCTCGCGAGTCACCGTAAGACAGCGGAGCGCATCGCGTCGAAGTTGGTGAAGCGGTTTGTCTCCGACGCCGATCAGCCGGCGCTGGAGACCCACTTGGCAGATGTCTTCCAAGCCAACGACACCGACATCAAGCCTGTCCTGGTGGCGCTGTTTGCCAGCCACGAGTTCTGGGGTTCGCGCGGCGCGAAGGTTAAGCGGCCGTATGAAGACCTGGTCTCCACTGCTCGCGTTGTTGGAATGGCGCCGTTGGCCACCGGGACGAACGCGACCCGGCGGGACGCCTTCTCGGACATGTACTGGCAAGCCCGCGATCTGCGCAACGCGCCGCTCTATTGGGGCCCGCCCAATGGCTATCCCGACTTCGCGTTGGCGTGGCAGTCCGCTGACGGTGCGCTTGGTCGTTGGAATCTGCACCAGGCGTACGCCGCAGGCTGGTGGCCCAATAGCGGCAAGATTCAGATCGCAAATCTGCCGTCGATGTTGCCCAACCCACTGCCAGCGACGTACGGCCAGTTGGTCGATGCATTGTCGATGCGGTTGCTCTTCACCACGCTGACCGCACCGCAACGTGACGCCGTGCTGGTCTTCTTGGCCAAGACGGCGACGAGTCCGCTGAAGTCAACGGACTCCTGGGTGACATACAAGCTCAGCCAAGTTGTCTCGCTCCTGCTCGATTCCCCTACTCACACATTGCGGTGACTGAGATGACGACTGCATCAGAATCGCGCGTTGATGCTGACACAACGCGCCGCGCGCGCCGCGACGATTCGTGTCCGTCATGTGTCTCGCGCAGATCCGTACTCAAAGGCGCTGCGGGGGTAACTGCGGCCAGCATGGCGGGATTGACCGGTTCAATGCTGTCAACCCGACTCGCGTTCGCGGCGTCCCCGGCGTACACCGGCGACGTCGTCGTCGTTCTCTCGCTGCGCGGGGGCATGGATGGCTTGTCTGTCGTGGCACCGGCAGGTGACCCCGACTACTACGCGAATCGTCCGACGATCGCGATTCCGCAGAATCAGCTGTTGCAGGTCAATGGCATGTTTGGGCTCCACCCGGCCCTTGCGCCGCTTGTTCCGTTCTGGCAGGCGGGGAAGATGGGCGCGGTCCACGCGGTCGGCCAAGTGGACCCGACGCGTTCGCACTTCGACGCAACCGAAGAGATGGAACGGGCAGCACCCGGATCGAGCATCCGAACGGGATGGCTGGACAGGGCCTTGGGCTTGCGCTCGCTCGGCACGGTCTTCCAGGCGTCCCACCTTGGTTGGGATCTACCGCCGGAATCGCTCAACGGGCCCTTCAACGAACTCGCCTTAGGTCGTATCGACGGATTCACCTTGGACGTTGCCAACAACGCAACCGAGGCTACCCGCTGGGCGACAGCCTTGACGTCGTTGTCCGCTGGAGCGCCAAGCGCGGTAACCGACCCTGCGGCGGCAGCGATCGGAGCGTTCACCACGACTACCGCGTTAAAGACAGCTGGCTACACACCGGCGAACGGTGCTGTCTACGACACCGTCAATTCGTCGCTGGCGACAGCGTTGAGAGATGTTGCGCGGTTGATCAAGGCGGGCGTGGGGCTCCAGGTGGCCACGTTGGACTACAACAACTGGGACATGCATCAAAACGTCGGCAGTTTCAACAGCGGCTGGATGTTTGACAACCTGACCGAACTCAGTGCCGCATTGGCTGCGTTTGCTACCGATCTCGGTACGACGGGGATGGCGAACGTCACCGTGGTGACGCTGTCGGAGTTTGGCCGCCGCGTTCAGGAGAACGGTTCTGGTGGCGTCGATCACGGGCATGGCAACGTCGTGCTCATGCTCGGTGGCGGCGTCAACGGCGGTCAGGTGTACGGAACTTGGCCAGGTCTGGCCGACAACAAACTCGACGACGGTGACGTGGCCGGCACCACGGACTATCGGACAATTCTGTCCGAGATTCTTCGCAAGCGCTGCGGTCAAACCGGCATCTCAACGGTCTTCCCCGGCTTGTCCGCTGCTGACCTGGGTGTCGTCCAGACCAAGCCGTAGCGAAAGGCGGCTGCCCTCGCCAGCCTCAGACCCGTGGTGCGTTGCCACTGCCAGGGGGTGGCCCACCCGTAGCCGTGTGGCCATAGGCCGACATGTTCGACCTTGCGAGCACTGGTACACGTACACCGGCTCGGTCAAACACGGTCTTGACTCGTTCGCGGATTTCCCGCGCGAGGGCTTGTTGTTGTTCCGGCGCCGACTTGGCGGTGATGCGAACGAAGACGGCGTCACCGCTGACGGACTCCACCCCGGCGAATTGAGGCTTGCCGAGCAAGATTTCGTCATACGACGGGTCGTCGTCCATGTCCTCGGCCAATCGTTCGACGAGTTCTCGAATGTGGTCGATGTTCTCGTCGTACGCCACCGGTACGTCGACAATCGACAGGGTCCAACCCTGTGAGCGGTTTGCCACCCGCAGAATTTCGCCGTTTCGCACGTACCAAACTACGCCGGACATGTCGCGCAGGCGGGTGACTCGCAAGGTCACTTCCTCGATCGTCCCGACGGCCGGGCCGAGGTCAACCACGTCGCCGATCCCGAACTGATCTTCAAGGATCAAGAAGACACCAGAGATGTAGTCCTTGATCAACGTCTGGGCACCGAAGCCGACGACGACGCCAATGAGCCCCGCGCTGGCTAAGACAGGGCCGAGGTCGACGCCCAAGGTCGTCAGGATGACGATGATCGCGATGGTCCAAATTGTGAAAGTGACAATGCTGCTCAACAGTTGACCGACGGACTCGGCGCGCTGTTCGCGACGATCGCCCATGAGTATTTCGGTGAGTTCCGTCGTACGGGCAACTCGCTTGGCGACCCCGAGCCGTTCGCGCCGGGCAACGGCGGCGGCCTTGCGTACGACGCGCCGAATGATTCGTATCAGGATCCATCGCACCACGATGGCCACGACCACGGTGATGGCGATCCGCAGCGGTACGCCGAGGAACCATTGGACTGCCGATTGGTCCCAGAAGCTTGTGGTCGCGGGCGCACTCATCACCGACCCATCATCGCGCAAATCGGGGTTCGATCGGGTCAGGGGGTGAGACTCAGCCCCGTCCATTTCGCGGTGAAGGCAAGGGTGTCCGCTGAAAGATTGATCGAGCGGGAAATCGAGCGAGCTCCGTGACCGACTTCACCCTCAATGCGGATGAGGATCGGGCGGTCTCCGCTGGTTGCCTGCTGCAACGCCGCGCACATCTTGCGTGCGTGCATGGGGTCCACGCGGGTGTCACCGTCAAAGATGGTGAAGAGCACTGCCGGGTAGTTCACCGCGTCGGTCACGCGGTGGTACGGCGAATAGGCCAGCAGCCACTCGAACTCCTCGGCAATTGCGGCGCTGCCGTACTCCACATTCCACGTCGCTCCGAGTCCGAACTTCTCGTAGCGAATCATGTCCAGCAGGGGTGCCGAACAGACGACGGCATTGATCAGGTCAGGTCGCTGGGTCAAGGTCGCGCCAACAAGCAGGCCGCCGTTGGAGCCGCCATTGATTGCCAATTGCTCCCGGGTTGTCCAGCCTCGCGCGATGAGCCAATCAGCCGCCGCATGGAAATCGTCGAATGAATTCTGTTTGTTCCCCAACATTCCGTCGCGGTGCCACTCCTCGCCCTCTTCACCGCCGCCGCGCAAATTTGCGGTCGCAAATACGCCACCGGCTTCTACCCATGCCAACGCAGTTGCCGAGTACCCCGGTGTCATCGGTACGCCGAAGCCGCCGTACCCGTAGAGGATCGTCGGCCGAGGCGATTCCGGTGCCTCCGTGGGTGATAGCAGGGACATCCGCACGATTGTTCCGTCCAGCGACGGATACTCAACGAGGCGCGAGTGAACTGCTGGAACCTCGACGCTGCCTGGTGCACATGCCCACACCGAAACGTCTCCAGTGCGTGCGTCGTAACGGCGTACGCTCGATGACGTGACGTGGTCGGTATAGTTGAACCATGCCTCGTGGCCGCCCTCGGGTCGCTCGATGATTCCGCCGATTGAACCCAAACCGGGCAAGGGCACCTCACCGATACGTCGACCCGTGGCCAAGTCGTGAATGGAAATCTCGCTGATCGCATGCCGGGTCCATGACACCAACATCAGCGGGCGGTCGAGTTCGGCACCGTCAAGAATCGCGAAATCATTGAGGACGGCGATGGGGTCCTGGGGCAAGAAGTCTTGCCAGTCTTCGAATCCTGGGCGTTCCGGCGTCGTCACGCACACTCGTCCGCGAGGCGCATTACGATCGGTGTGGACGTACAGGCGACCGTCGCGCCCGACATACACACCTGTTTGCGCATCGATTCCGGCCTGGACCTCAACGAGGGTCGGTGCGTCAAGGCTCGAAGTGGTGAGGTCCGCGAGCCACACGTCGTTTCGAGGTGCAGTGCCCTCGGCAGCGGTGACTTCCAACCATCGCCCGTCGCGGCTCACGCTGACGCCGAAGTACTCAGTAATCAAACGACCCGAACCGAAGATTTCCACGTCCTGCGTTGGGTCGGTGCCAACTTCGTGCAACCACACCCGGCGGTGGTACTGCTCCTCGTCAGCGGGCACGAGTTCCGGCGCCAATCGGCGTACGTAGTAGTAGTGCTTGCCTCCGGGCAACCAGGCCACTGGTGAATAGCGTGCACGATCGATCGGCCCGTCCACGTTTTCACCGGTGGCCACTTCCATCACCCGCAGGACCGACTCCTCGGTCCCGCCCACCGAGATTTGGTACGCGAGCAGGTCCCCTTCTTTGGATGGTTGCCAGGTGTCCAGAGTGGTCAGGCCCTGGGGATCCAGGGCGATCGGATCGATGAGTTCGCGTTCGCTTCCATCGGGGTCGATCGTGAGCAGGACGGCGTGCTCCTGATCAGCCGTACGCCGCATGAAGAACTGGCGATCGCCGCGCCAGATCGGAGCCGAGATGACCCCCGCGGCGAGCAGTTCTCGCAAGCGGTCGGCCACGCTGTCGCGGCCCGGCCAGAGTCGCGAGTTGCTGCTGAACAACTCATCTTGTTCCGCGACCCACTGGACGGTTCGCGAATCAGCGGCGTTCTCAAGCCAGCGATAGGGGTCGGCTAATGAGTGTCCGTGCAGGTCGTCGACACTGTCAATTCGCTCAGCTCGGGGATACTTCGGCAATGACATGGGCGAAAACCTAGCCGGTGGCGTGTGGGTGGACGCGCTACGTCCTAGCCTTCGAGTGTCGTCGTTGCACGTGGGAGAGGAATACCGATGTCTGAGGACAAGGAGAACTCGTCGGGGCGCAGCTCTGACTCCTTCGGAAAGCCGGATCCGCTCGCTCGCGAGGACCTCCGACGGTACGTCAAGCCCGGGCTGTGGACCCTGCTCGGCATCTACGTCGTGCTATTCGTGCTCAAGAACAAAGAAGACGTCAACATCGATTTTGTCTTCTTCAGCGCCTTGGTGCCCCTCATTTGGATTCTGTTGGGCCTCTTGGTGGTGGGCGGACTTCTCACGATCGGCGGGCAATGGCTCCTGCGTCGGCGACGTGGCCGCCGTGATGACACGACGTGAGAGCCATCGACCTATCGCCGCTTGACTATGAAATTGCACCTGACCTTGCCGAGTTAGCCGCCGCGTACGGCGTCGCGACTTCCTACGTGGGGCAGGATCACAACGTCCACCTCGTGACGAGCGAGACGGTGCGCAAAGTCCTTGCCACCCTTCACATTGACGCTAGCTCCAACGAGACGGTCACCCTCGCCTTGGCTGAGACTCAACGCGCGCGGTGGCAACGAGTTCTCCCGCCGGTCATCGTCACTCGAGTTGGAACGCCTGCAACTATCGCAGTCCGTGTCCGCGCAGATGCTCGCGTTGCGCTCAAGGTTCGGACCGAGGACGGGTTGGAATTTGGTGACGTGAGCGTCTCGCAACCGTGGATAGCGGGTTATGAGCCGTCAGGAAGCGCATTGGCCGAGGCTCTAGGCGAGGTCGTATTTGCCTTACCTGCCGACCTGCCGCTCGGTTGGCACCACGTGATCGCCGATGTCGATGGCGTCTCAACGGAGTCGACACTCGTGGTGACACCCGTGAGCCTGCCGATCCCCACGCGGGGATGGGGTCTCACTGCGCAGCTCTACTCAACCCGTTCTCGCGAATCCTGGGGCGTGGGTGATCTCGGGGACCTCAGGATGTTGGCGCAGTGGGGAGCAAAACGGGGGGCAGACTTCGTTGCGATCAACCCGATCTTCGCCCCCGCTCCTACGCAGTCACGCGAACCGTCGCCGTACATGCCAATCACGCGCCGATTTGTGGATCCGCTTTACCTACGCGTCGAAGGCCTCCCTGAGTACCAAAGCGCGACGTCGGACTTGCGCCACGCGATCGACGTATTGGCGATAGAGGTCAGAGACTCTGATCTCAGCGCCACTTTGTTGGATCGCGACGAATCGTGGAGCGCCAAATCACAAGCCCTGTGGGATTTGTACTCACTCAACCTTGGCGCGACTGCATTATCGGACAACTCCGAACTTGCCGACTACATCGCCACCGAAGGTAGCGACCTGAGGGCGTTCGCAATCTGGTGTTCGTGCGCGGAAATCTATGGCAGAGACTCCGCTCGTTGGCCTGATGACTTACGACGTGCTGCAGTCGATGCCGTCGACGAGTTTGCCGAACTGCACAACGTCCGAATCCGCTTTCACATGTGGATGCAGTGGCGTCTCGCTGGGCAAATCGAAGCGGCGCAGGTCGCCGCAAGGGGTGCTGGGATGTCTATTGGGATCATTCATGACCTCCCCGTGGGTGTAGATCCCAACGGCGTGGACGTGTGGACCGATAGATCGCTGTTCGCGCAAGGTGTTTCCGTCGGTGCACCCCCGGACTTGTTCAATCAAGTGGGTCAGGATTGGTCGCTGCCCCCATGGCGGCCGCAGGCGTTGGAGGAACGGGCCTATCAGCCGTTTCGGGCGATGCTTCACGCCGTCCTTCGCCGCGGCGGCGGAGTTCGAATCGATCACGTGCTCGGCATGTTTCGGCTTTGGTGGATCCCGACGGGAAGCAATCCCCACGAAGGGACCTATGTCCAGTACGACCACGAGGCGATGCTGGGGATCATCGCGCTGGAGGCCCTACGGGCGGGCGCAGTTGTCATCGGCGAAGACATGGGAACCGTGCAGAAGACGGTTGCTGATGACCTGCATGAGCGAGGGCTTCTTGGAACGTCGGTGCTGTGGTTCGAACGCAAGAGCGGTGTGATTCGCCCTCCTGATCGATGGCGGGCTGACGTGTTCGCCTGTGCGACAGTGCACGACATCCCACCCACTGCCGGCTTCATTGAAGGCGAGCACATCCGATTGCGAACGGCGCTGGGTCTACTCACCGAAGCTGTCGACGACGTCAACGCCAAACACCAACGATTGGTCAAAGGCTGGCTCTCGATCGCGCGAGGGAAGGGATTGCTCCCGAAGCGGGCATCACTCGAAGAACAGGTCAAGGCTCTCAATGCACTCGTCCTTGGGTCGCCGTCGGTTCTTCGCGGAGTTGCACTCACTGACATTGTCGGGGAGCGGCGAGCACAAAACCAGCCGGGCACTTACCGCGAGTACGCCAATTGGTGCATCCCGTTAGGTGACGCGAAGGGCAAGCCCGTCTTTCTTGAGGACATCTTCGCGAGTACGGCTACCGGTGACTTCCTGACGGCCGTAGGCGCAGGGCCGCGCATCCTGACTTAGGACGCCGCCCGATCGCGACGCTGAGCCCTCAGTGCTCGTTCGACGCCGTCACGTCCTTCGGACACCAGTCTTCGCGCGCCGGGATTGACTGCGCCATCGCCTCCGTTCAAGAAGGCATTCGTGCGAACCAAGGTGGCATCTTCGGTGAGCAAGGCAGGATAGAGGCCGACCGTGACCGTTTGGGCGGTCTCGTTTGTACGCTCGGTCCACACCGATTCGAGGGACGCAAAGTACCGATCGACATACTCTCGCAGGAGATCGCGTTGGTCGGGTTGAACGAACCCACCAATCGTCGCGGTGAGGATTGAATTGGGGAGATCGTCTGACTCAATGGCGGATTCCCACGCCGCTTCCTTCGCTTCGCGCGTAGGGATTGCGGCACGACAGTACGCCGCGTGCACGCGACCGGAGGCGGTGTCGTCGCGCTCGAGTTCGTGGGCGATGTCCCCGTCGTCGGCAGCCCCGAGGGCCACCAGTTTGGCGAGCAAGGTCCAACGAAGGTCGGTATCAACCGCGAGGCCCACGGGAATCTCATCGCCATCAAGAATCGCGCGCAGCCACGAGGCATGCCCCGGCGTACGGGCTGCTTTGGTGAAGGCGTGAATGTAGGCAAGTTGATGGTCGCTTTCGGGCGCCGACGCAATCAACAATTCGTGGGTTCCGTGAGCGAGCCGATCGCGGTAGTTCTCGCGGTTCGTGGGTGCGGCGTACTGCTCGATCGCGGCCTTGACTTGGCCGATTACTTGTTGCACGACGCCGATGTCTGTCTCGCGAGCCAGACCAGACAACGCGAGTGTGAGGTAGTCACCGGTACTCATCTCGGCATCACGGGTCATGTCCCATGCGGCGCCCCACACCAACGCCCGTGCGAGCGAGTCGTCGATGTCACCCAGACTGGCAATCGCCGTGCGGGCCGAGCTCTCGTCGAGGCGGATCTTGGAGAAGGTCAAGTCGCCGTCGTTGATTAGTAGAAGCTCGGGGACCGGCAGCCCTGCCAGGGCATCCACCGTGGTCCGTGCTCCGACCAGGTCAATCTCGACGCGGCGACTACGAGTGAGCGCACCGCCCACTCGCTCATAGAGACCCAAGGCGATCCTGTGTGAGCGCAGCGAGGGAGCAATTCCCGCCGGCAAACTTGGCGGGGATTGAACGACGACAACGGATTCGTAAGTTCCGTCCTCGGCCAGGGTGATTTCCGGATGGAGCATGTTGACGCCCGACGTCTGGAGCCATTCTCCTGACCACGATGACAACTCGCGTCCGCTGGATAATTCAAGGTGTCGGAGCAAGTCAGCCAACTCGGTGTTGCCCCACGCATGTTCGCGGAAGTAGCTCTGAAGTCCTTCGAAGAACTCCTTCTCACCGACCCAGGCCACCAATTGCCGAAGTGCTGCGGCGCCCTTCGCGTAGGTGATCCCGTCAAAGTTCACCTCGACCGCCTCGAGGTCAACCATGTCCGCGGCGATGGGGTGAGTCGAGGGAAGCTGATCTTGTCGGTAAGCCCAGGCTTTGCGCTGGTTGAGGAATGTCGTCCAGGCGTCGGTGAATCGAGTGGCTTCCACATTCGCGTGGTGGGCAGCCCACTCAGCGAAACTCTCGTTGAGCCATAGGTCATCCCACCACGTCATGGTCACCAGATCGCCAAACCACATGTGGGCCATCTCATGCAGGATCGTGTTTGAGCGCTGCTCGTAGGCAGCATCAGTGACGCGGGACCGGAAGACATACTCCTCGAGGAACGTCACGCATGCCGCGTTTTCCATGGCACCGGCGTTGAACTCTGGGACGAACACCTGGTCGTACTTGTCGAACGGGTACGGAGCGTCAAACGCCTTCTCGAAGAATTCGAATCCCTGTTTTGTGATCGTCAAGATGTCATCGGCATCAAGGTATTGGGCCAGCGACGCGCGGCAGAAAACGCCCAGAGGGTAGCTACCGTGCACGCCGTCGTAGGTATCGCGCACGACGTGATAAGGGCCGGCGACAAGGGCGGTGATGTACGTCGGCAAGCGCCGCGTGGTGGGAAAGGTCCACCGGGCCGTACCAGTTTCCAGATCCTCAGGGGGCGCGGTTTTCGCGTTGGACAGCACTTGCCAATGGCTCGGCGCGGTGACCGTCAGAGTGAACGTCGCCTTTAAGTCGGGCTGGTCCATACACGCGTAGACACGTCGTGCGTCAGCGACCTCAAACTGCGAATAGAGGTAGACCTCGCCATCGACGGGGTCGACGAACCGATGCAGCCCTTCACCTGTGTGCATGTAGGCGCACTCGGCCTCAACGATCAAGACGTTGTGTGCCTCCAGGTCGGGCAAGGCAATTCGTGAGTCCACGAAATTGCTCGCCGGATCCAACGTACGCCCATTGAGTTTGATGGACGTCACGGTCGGGGCGATGAAGTCAACCCAGGTCTCGGACCCTGGTGTTCGGCAGGTGAAGTGCATCTCGGTGCGACTGCTGAACGTGGTCGCGCCAGTGGTGAGATCCAGCGTCACCGCATAGGACTCAACGGCGATGAGGGCAGCGCGTTCGGCGGCCTCAGCTCTGGTCAGGTTGGTGCCTGGCACGGGGATTCCTCCGGTCAGAGTCCTGTTGCGGCGTGGGTTTTCCCGCTAGCGCACTCGTTGTGTCGACATCGTGGCATGAGGACGCCAGGATTTCCCGATTCCAAGGCTGTTACCAGGAGACCGTGGCGCAGCCGTGACGCTGCTTAGACGAGCCCGCGTACGAGTTCCAGGATCGCGGCCGCGTCGGTGGGGCCAACCAGATCGTCCATCAGAGCCCAGACCGGATCGGATTCTGGGTGGAAGAGCGCAAATCGCTGCCGAGCATCGCGAGCGCGCGCCGATTCGCCGTGGGGTCGCACGTACGACTCGGGGGTACCGGAGCCGGGCAAGCCGTCCTCGACGCACGCAAGCCAGGCTCGCAGGTAAGTCTCGAACGTGAGACCAAGCAGTTCCACGTCCCTCGCCGCGGTATCAGGATTCGTGACATCGATGGACACTCCGACGATCCAGGCACTGGAAAGCGCTCGGAGTCGAGCCGGCAGCGCGATGAGAGACGAAGTGGGGATGGACTGCGCGCGCTGATAGGCAAAGTCGAGCGGTTCGTACACGCCTTCCAAGGTGGACAGATCGCCTGGGAGGTCAACGCGTGGCATCAGGTCGACGTGAAATACCCAGCGCGAGTCAACGCAGGCGACATCCGACGTGAGGTGGGGGAGATCGCTGGCCGGGTCGGAGAACGCGTGCAACATGATTGAGTCGATCCCGCTCGATTCCACAATGAGCCGGGCGTCGATCACCCGCGTTTCGTGGTCGCCGTCATAGACGGTGACGCGCCCGATGCGGTCACCATCCCCGTTCATGTTGAGGGGAAAGGATCGATGTGGTCGCAGGTGTAGGGCGCTGACCAGGATGTCGAGCATCCGGTCGCCCAGCACCTGAGGCGACGGAGATGTGGTCAGCGTTCGCGACGTCACGGCCATCGCCTCCGATCCGTGTGAGCGGCTCTCGCGGCCCCATTCTCGCTCGAAGCAAACGAGATTGCTGAGGTTGCGCAGCGTACGGCCTAGTCAGCGATCTGAGAGGCGGGGCCGCTCGTCGAGTCGCGGGCTTGTTGGACCGCACGCCATTCGCCCGTGACGACGAGAACCACCAGGATCACACCCGTGACAAATACCGGCTCGGACGTGTACGTGGAAAGCAGGATCGTGAGGCAACCGACGCCGAACACGATGAGCAAGGCTCGGTCGGGCTGATGCGGGCGTAGATGAAGCAAGAAGACGGTCGCTGTGTAAATGGCCACCGGAATCGTGACGAGGAAACCGATGAGGATTTGGGGGAGGGCGGACTCCGCATCGGAGAGTTCGGCAAGACTCGCCGCGAGCCCCGCGCCGACGGCCGCCGCAGATCCGAAAATGAGATAGTGGCCGTACCCCCAAAGAAAACTCTTTCGATTGTCGGTGAGAAGACGCTGGGCGGACTTGGCGAAATACAACCACCACATCGAAAAGATAATCAACGGACCGCCAAGCAGCAGCCAAAGCAACTGGGCACTGAAGTCCACCTCGCCAAACGCCGATTGGAACGCGTACGTCGACGCGGCGACCGATTCTCCCAGCACGATCAAGGTAAACAGCCCATATCTTTCCGCGATGTGTCCGGGATGCCATGACGTGCGGCCTGCTCGCTCTGCCCAGGCTGGAACTAGGAGTTCAGCGACGATCATCGCGAGGAAACCAACCCCGTGAATCGATTGCGGGACAACGAGAAGCAGCAGCCACCCGATCATGCACAGGCTGATCCCAATGGCGTAGCGCGTGCTTGTCGCGCGTTGGACTGGTTCTTCGCTCGCCGAGCGCAGCCACTGACTCACGAGCGCGACTCGCATGACCAGGTAGCCGACGGTCACGATCGCATAGTTCCCATCATCAAATGCTCGAGGAACGCCAGCGGCAAGGACGAGTACGCCGATGATCTGCACAAACGTGAGCAAGCGATACACAACGTCGTCGCAGTCAAAGGCCGATGCAAACCAGGTGAAATTCATCCAGGCCCACCAGATGGCAAAGAAGACGGTGACATAGCCAGTCACGGCATGCAGCGTTTGGCCTTCAAGAACAGCATGCTCAAGGTGCGACGCGGCTTGGGCAACCGCAACAACAAAGCAGAGGTCAAAGAAGAGTTCCAGTGGCGTCGAAGCGCGATGAGCCTCGTCCTTTGAGCGCGCGCGCATCCGGCGGTAGCTCGGCCCTGCGGCCTCCCCGTGTGTGGCGTGATCGCTCATGGGTTCGCTCCCAGCCCGGTTCCGTGGGTGAATCATTTTGGCGGAATCGTCACGTTCGTTGAAAGCCCGGGCCCTACCATCGGCGCCATGGTCAAGTCAGCAGTTAGTGCCAATGCGGCTTTCGTCGTCGGCGCTCAAACGAATACGACGCTGTCTCCTGGCGCGATTGCGGGAATCTACGCCGCGGCGTATCTGCTCTACGTAATCCCTCTCATGCTCGTCTTTCACAAGGCTCACCGAAGTCCTCTTTGGGCGTTGATCCCGATCGTGAGCACCGTGATACTTCTGCAGATCGTGGGTCGCTCAGGGTGGTGGATCCTGTGGTTCCTGATCCCGATTGTGAACATCATTGTGTTGATCATCGTGTTCTACGACTTGGCTCGAAGTTTTGGCCACGGTGTGCCGTTCACGTTCGGACTGGTATTTCTGTCCGTAATTTTCCTGCTCATCCTGGGCCTTGCCGGTCAGTACGTCGAACCCGCCTCCAGACGCGCGCAGTCGGCCGCCCACTGATGCCTTTCACCGGGGAGATCGCGCCCCGTGATGGCCTGATTCGACCGGTCAAAGAACGTTTGTCGCATCTCGGTCACGAGTTTCGGAAGTACTGTTGACAAATGCGCGGGGTCGTCAATACTGCTACCCGAACGGGTGAGGTCGCCCAAGAATTCTGCTGAGTGGTACGACAACTTGTCGCGCCGAACGAGAGGAGCCTCAATGAGGCGCACACGGTCCTTCGTCGTTGTTGCAGGGTTGATGGCGATCGGGATGGTGGCCGCCGGTTGTAGCAGCAGCACGAGTAACGACGCCAGCGGTTCCAAGTCCGCGTCGGCGAACAAGCCCTCCGAGATCAACGTCTTCACGATCCCGAGCCCCAGTGCTGACGCGCTCAAGAAGATGGCACCACTGTTCACGGCGAAGACCGGGATCAAAGTAAATTTCTCCTCGACGGAATACGGAACCGCCCATCAGAAGGCGCTGCTTTCGATCAAGTCCAAGCAAGGTGCGTTCGACGTCGTTCAATTCGACAACACGTTTCTTCCCGCGTTCGCCTATGCCGGGGCGTTAGCACCGCTGGATGACTACCAAAAGTCCGACGCATACGACCTCAACGACTTCTCACCCGCGCTGCAGAAGTACGGCACATACGGGGGCAAGACCTATGGACTCGTCCTCTCGACGGAGCCGTTCATCACCTGGTACCGCAAGTCGATTCTGGCCAAGGCCAACCTCAAGGCACCTACGACGTGGGACGAATACCAGGCCGTCGCCAAGGCCACAAATTCCGGTAACACCCACGGGCAGATCATCGGCTACGGCACGGGCGGTGGCGACTGGTGGTGGATGCAACTCGTCTGGAGTTGGGGTGGACAGCTCTACGACAAGGACTTCAAGCCGCTCGTGAATTCGCCCGAGGCCGTTGCGGCAACGCAGTACTACAAGGATCTGTTGCCGTTGGCACCGTCTGGCGCATTGTCGTTCACTGGCGATGATGTGACGATTCAATACGCGAGCACTCAAATCGCCCAGATGATCCAGTACTCCGGCTACGCCTCTGGCGTTTTCGACCCTGCCAAGTCACCAGTGGCTGGCGACACCGCCGTAGCTGCAGTTCCGGCGGGCAAGGTGAACGCCGTTGAACTTGCCGGTTGGAATATCGGGATCCCGTCCGATGCGCCAAACCCCGATGCGGGTTGGCAGTTCCTTGAATTCGCGTTGGGCAAGGAAAACGCGAAGAAGATGCTGGAATTCGGCGCAGCGGCAATCGGGCGCAAGTCCGTAACGACCGATCCAGCCATGCTCGCCAAATATCCGTATCTGTCCCTGCTCGGCTTGGATACTCCCGGACTCGTTGTATACCCGTACCCGCAGTTGGTGACGTGGCCGGAATTCGACAAGGCTTGCTCGGATGGCCTGGCAGACATCTTGACCGGGAAAGTGAGTGTGCAAGACGGCCTCAACGCGCTCAATGACAAGTTGACGCTCATCCTCGCCAAGGAACCCAAGGGGTGAATCCACCCGCCGCCCCTGGGGATGTAGCACTCGAACCGCGTGAGGCATCTCTAGGGCTCGGCGGTTTGCCGCCGATGAAGGCGCGCACGTCGTCGATCACAAGACGCGCCAAACGAACCGCAATTTTCGGGACTCTTCCCACGTGGTTGATCCTGATCCCGATTGGCGCTGTCCCCCTCGTCGTCGGCCTATGGCTCTCGGTACGGGACGAAAACTTGGTGTCGCCGCTGCCCGCGACGTACGTAGGCTTGGAGAACTACCGAACCGACGTCTTCAACGCCACCTTTGGCAAGGCGTTGATTGTCACGTTGGTGATCATGGCAATCGGTTTGTTGGTGCAAGTGCCGTTGGGCCTCTTTCTCGCAGTCCTGCTCAATCGCGCGGTGCGAGGGACTCAGTTGTTTCGATCAGCGCTGATCACGCCGATGCTGCTGACCCCAGTAGCGGTAGCGCTGATGTTCCGGTTCATGTTCAACAGTGAACTCGGAGTCATCAATTGGGCTTTGAGCAGTCTGCATTTGCCGCGCCTGGATTGGTTGGGAGAAAGCGGGCCCGCACTGCTCGCAGTCGTCATCGTCGACTCGTGGCAGGCCGTGCCCTTCATCATGTTGTTGCTCTTAGCCGGCCTCACCGCATTGCCGCAGGGACCGAAAGAAGCGGCGAGCGTCGATGGTGCTAGCGCGTGGCAGTCGTTCAGGTACGTCACATTGCCCATGCTTACACCTGTCTTGCTGGTCACGATCATGATTCGCCTCATCGACGGTTTCAAACTATTCGACATCATCTTCATTTTGACTCGAGGTGGACCCGGTACCGACACGCAGACTGTCAGCATGCTGGACTACAACACGGCCTTCACGTTCTTGGCGACTTCACGCGCGGCCGCAATCGGTACCGTGCTTGCCATATTGACCCTGCCGGTCTACTTCGTGTGGATCCGAGTCACTCGGATCGAACAATGAAGCGTTCGCGGAGCCGGTTGTTCACTGACATCGCGACTTACTTCATTCTCGCGGTCGCGACTCTGTTCGCTCTATTTCCTGTCTATTGGACCATTGCGACGTCGCTCAAAACCCGCCCAGATGCCTTCGTGAATCCGCCGAAGTTCTTCAGTTTTGACCTGACCTGGGAGAACTACACAGCCTTGTTTGAAGACCCGACGTTCGTTCGGGTCTACATCAACACCATCGTGGTAACCCTTTTCTCCACGCTGCTCGCCGTTGGCGTGGGAGCAATGGCGTCATACTCACTCGCCCGGTCACGTCGATTCGCTGGTCGTCGCCCCCTCGAAGTCTCGCTGATATTGCTCCGAGCTATGCCTGCAGTTGTGCTCATCGTTCCGCTGTACGACATGGCCGCGCGCTTTGGGCTGCTGGGACGTCTACCGACGTTGATCGTGATCTATTCGGTCTTCGCTCTTCCATTTGCCATCTGGATCATGACCCCGTTCTTCGCAGCGATCCCGATGGAGCTCGAGGAATCCGCACGTGTTGACGGGGCCAGTTCGTTCACGATCTTTCGGAGAATTGTGCTGCCCATCGCGGCACCCGGCATGGCGGCGACGGCGATTTTCGTTGCTCTTCTGGAGTGGAATGAATTTCTCGTTCCTGTCGTCCTGGGCAGTGAGTCCACCAAGACCCTTCCAGTTTTCATCAGTGGCTTCATTAGTGCCCGAAATCTGGACTGGGGACCGATGGCCGCGGCCAGTTCATTGGCGATCATCCCCATTGTCGTGGTGACGATCCTGGTGCAGCGGAGGCTAATTGGCGGGCTGAGCTCCGGGGCGCTCAAGGAATGACGGCCACGACTCCCGACGTGTCCAACCTCGCCGAAAATGATGGGCCGGGTCGTCGTGTCGATCGCCACAAGCTGGTCCGTCGACACAATCAGCGAATTGTTTTCGAGACCGTGTTGACGATGGGCGAGTTGACTCGCGTCGAGATCGCGACTCGCACCGGACTGTCTAAGCCAACGGTGAATGTTCTGATTGACGAACTCGAGAAGTTGACCCTCGTACGCCAGGTTGGCCAACGAATCGGTCCGGTGGGGCGTTCGCCGGTGCTCTATGCCGTCAATCCGCAGGCTTGTGCGGTGGTTGCGATCGATGTGGGCGCTCAGCGGATTCGGGGAGCGATTTCCGACTTGTTTGGCGAAGTTCTGAGTCGATCCACGTTGGACGTACCACGGGAGGGTGATGTCATCGATTTGATCGCGGAGTTGGCCCGCGTTCTGCCGATGGACGCGGGTCTCGCGTTAGGCGCGACGCGCGTCGTGGTGGTGAGCACACCTGGATTCGTTGATCGATCGACCGGGCGATTGTCGTTAGCGCAAAACGTGCGTGGACTCACCGACGTTCCGCTGGCTCTTGAACTAAGCCAGCGCTTGGGAATTGATGTAGTTATCGATAACGATGTGAACCTGGCAGCCCTGGGTGAAAGTCGTCGGGGCTGCGCACGCGACAACGCCAACTTTGTGTTCCTTTCGGTGGGCAACGGTGTAGGTCTTGGATCAATCGTCAATGGTGAACTCTTGCGAGGCTCCAGAGGGGCAGCGGGCGAGATCGGCTATCTCCCGTTGGGTCCGAATGCGTTCGACGAGCAAACTCGACGTCGGGGCGGCCTCGAAGTGGCCGCAGGCGCATCCGGCATTCGGTCAGCCGCCCGCCAACTCCATCCCGACTACCCGGAGACGAGTCTCGGTGCCCGGCCGAGCGTCGAGCAGGTCTTTGCTGCTGCAGCACTTGGGGATCCGCTCGGTGTTGAGCTTGTTGAGCGAGAGGGCCGGCTGCTGGCTCTGGCTGCCCTGTCTGTGAGCGCAACACTTGACCCAGAGTTGATCGTGCTTGGCGGGGGAGTCGGTGGCAATCCACTTTTAGCAGAGCCGGTGCGACGCTTTCTCGCCGACGTCGCGCCCTATCCCGTCGCGGTGAAGACAAGTGAACTGGGGGAGTCAGCTTCGCTTTTTGGCGCTCTCGCCGTCGGCCTCGATCGGGTACGAGCAACTCTGCTCGCGGAGTAAGCATTAGGCGATTGCCAAGGGAAAGGATTCGTCCAACGTTTCTATTCCTCGACGAGCGAAGCGAGCGGTTCTTGCGAGTCGGCGAGTCTGACTGGATCGACGTGAACCCTCGAGCGGACGAGTTTTTGAATATCGTCGGTCACGTCCCACACGTTGACGTTCATGCCCGCCAACACGACGCCGTCACCGAGCCAGAATGCGACGAACTCCCGAGCAGCAACATCACCCCGAAACACAACGTGATCGTAGGCACCAGGTTCTACATAGCCCGAGTACTCCATGCCCAGGTCGTACTGATCTGTAAAGAAATACGGAACGCGATCATAGGCAACCTCCTGTCCGAGCATCGCCTTTGCCGCGGTCTGGGGTTGGTTCAGTGCATTGGACCAATGTTCGACTCGGATGTGTTTGCCGTACAACGGATTCAGCGCGTTGGCAACGTCACCTGCGGCGTAAATATCAGCATCCGATGTGCGCAAACTCGCATCCACCAAGATCCCGTTGTCCACGTCGAGCCCAGCTTCGGTGGCGAGTTCAACGTTTGGTGTTATGCCCACCCCGACCACAATCAGCTCCGCCTCAATAAGGGACCGGTCAGCGAGACGTACGCCAGTGGCTCGCCCGTTCGAGCCGGTGATCTCTGCGATGCTCACCCCAAATCGGAGATCGACGCCGTGTGAGGCATGAAGATCAGCAAAAATCTGTGCGACTTCCTGACCCAGGACGCGAAGCAATGGCAGCTGGGCCATTTCAAGAATCGTGACCTCTACACCTGCTGCGCGCGCCGCCGCCGCCGTCTCGAGTCCAATCCAGCCAGCTCCGATGATTACGACTCGAGTCGTTGAAGCAAGGGCGGTTTTCAGGGCGTCGCTGTCTCCAACGCGACGTAGATACTGCACGCCCGACAACTCGGCCCCCGGAACATCCAGCCTTCGGGGAGCTGAGCCCGTGGTCAGCAACAGCTTGTCGTAGTGGATCGTGCTTCCGTCAGCTAGCGAGACCTCACCTCGCGCTTTGTCGATACTGGTTGCGGCAACGCCGAGACGGAGGTCGACGTCGTGATCTCGATACCAATCGTGCGGGTGCACATAGATCGTCTCGCGATCCGCTTTCCCTTGTAAGTAATCCTTCGACAAGGGTGGTCGTTCGTAGGGCCGCTCAGTCTCGTCGCCTATGAGGACTATCGACCCGCCGAAACCCTCTTCACGCAGAGTCTGCGCCGCGCGGGCTCCGGCCAAACTTGCACCAACGATTACGTGCGATACCACTGACGACATGTGAGTCCCTCGCCTCGTTCAGTCCGCCAGTTTGCTGATGGCCTGAGCCCAAAGAAAGAACTTGTTGGTGCCAAGTTCACGCACTGTCTTGATGCCAAACGCTGCACTGAGCTGCTCAGCGTCGCTGGAACTCACACCCTGGAGTGCGTCGACGGGCGCGTCCGCGAGTTCGCTGACACTCTTCGATTCATACGCTTTGTCAACCTTGCTCGCGATGTCGCCCATTGAAATCTCCCAGACTCGAACGCGTTCAAACCGAGCGCGTAGTTAGATTCGTATCACCCCTTCAGGATCGACACACGGACTTGTCTGAAGTAGGCAGGTGCGTTCGAGGCCCTTCCAAGATCATCTTCAAAAAATATAGGGAATTCGCGAGGCTCGTCGTCCCAGTTACGCATCGGGATTGACTAACCGAATAGCGAAGTAGCCCGATCTGAGTAGCCCACTGCGGTCGCGGCCGTGTGACACCACCGTTCGACTCGGGCCGTACGTCACTGCGGTGTCGTTGGTCAACGGCACGGGTACTGCCGGTCGCGTGGATCAAGGAGACCAAATCCAGATCACGTATTCGGACCCGATGAGCGTCAGCTCGTTGTGTTCGACGTGGTCGGGTGATGGCTCAGACCAAATCCTCAACGGTGACAACCAAGTCATCGTGAACCTCACGAA
>JBBRTC010000033.1:0-21950 GCA_038244765.1 Candidatus Nanopelagicales bacterium
AAGCCCCGCCCAGTCAAGGGATCTCGCCGTGAGATCGGCACAGGAGAGAAGATCAACTGGTGTGTAGTCACCGTGTACTGGATGACCCCTGCAACGCTCTGACCTGGGCAGATAGGCGTTTCTACACGTTGAAGCGGAACTCGACCACGTCGCCGTCGGCCATCACGTAGTCCTTGCCTTCTATGCGTACCTTGCCGCGTGACTTCGCCTCGGCCATCGAACCGGCATCGACCAGCGCATCGAAGGCCACAATCTCCGCCTTGATGAAACCCTTTTGGAAGTCGGTGTGAATCACGCCAGCAGCCTCGGGGGCGGTTGCCAGTTGTGGAATCGTCCAGGCGCGAGCCTCTTTCGGGCCGGCCGTGAGGTACGTCTGAAGTCCCAACGTCGCGAAGCCGATGCGCGCCAACTGGGTCATTCCGCTCTCTTCTTGCCCCATCGACGAAAGTAACTCCAGGGCCTCGTCATCGGGAAGTTCAATCAGCTCGGCTTCGATCTTCGCGTCGAGAAACACGGCCTCGGCAGGTGCAACAACTGCACGCAATTCCTCCTTCAAGTCCTCGTTAGTCAGCTCTGACTCATCGAGGTTGAAGACGTACAGAAATGGCTTTGCGGTGAGGAGAAAGAGTTCGCGCAGCAATTCGCGATCGAGGCCGGCTTCGAAAACGGTACGTCCGGAGTTGAGTACTTCCTGGGCTTCCTGGGCGGCCTTGAAGATCGCCGTGCGTTCTTTGTGGAGTCGCGTCTCCTTTTCGAGCCGGGGCAGCGCTTTCTCGACCGTCTGCAAGTCAGCGAGGATCAACTCGGTATTGATGGTCTCGATGTCGTCGCGCGGAGAGATCTTGCCGTCGACGTGAACGACGTCGGGGTCTTCAAAGACTCGAATGACTTGGCAGATCGCATCGGATTCGCGGATATTGGCGAGGAACTTGTTGCCGAGTCCCTGCCCCTCACTGGCGCCGCGGACGATGCCGGCGATGTCAACAAACGTCACGGCTGCGGGCAGGATCCGCTCGGAGTTGAAAATCTTGGCCAGCACGTCGAGTCGTGGATCGGGTACGCCGACGACGCCGGTGTTTGGCTCGATGGTGGCGAACGGGTAATTCGCGGCCAACACGTCGTTCTTGGTCAGCGCGTTGAAGAGCGTCGACTTTCCGACGTTAGGAAGTCCGACGATGGCGATTGTGAGAGGCACGGGCGCAGAGTCTAGGTCCGCGGCGTACATCCGAGAACCGCAACCGGCTCGGTGTGCAACCAGGGTCGGAAACGACTAACTCTTGGGCGGCTGGGCAACGATTCGTGCGGCTACGGCCCTCAAGGCCACCTGCATCGATGGAAGAAAGTGTCAGGGGTGGTTGGCATGGTGGGGGGATGAATGAGACAGCGATCTTTTTCCTGCTGGGGCTTGTCCTGGGCGCGTGCGCGAGCGCGGCGCTCCTCGCCTCCCGTTCCCGAACAAAAGATGCGTTGACGACGTCTCAACTCCTGATCGCATCCCAAGCGCGAGTGGACTCAACGCTGAGGGAGTCCGAAACTCGAGCAGCTGCGGACTTGGAACTGCGTCGCCGCGCAGTCGACGATCTCGTCGCCCCACTGCGCGAATCCCTTGTCCGGATGACCGACGCGATGACTGCCGCCGAGCGAGATCGCGTCGCCGCGCACGCGCAAATCCACACCGAGGTACGCCGCACCGCGGAGGTGAGTGAACACCTGCGGCAGGAAACAAACCGGCTGGTGTCCGCACTGCGTCGCAGCGAAGTACGAGGGCGTTGGGGCGAAGTGCAACTGCGACGGCTGATCGAATCCGCCGGGATGCTGGAACACGTTGACTTCGATGAACAAGTCAGTGTGAGAGCCGACGACGGGTTGCTACGACCAGACGTTGTCGTGCATCTGGGCGGCGGACGCGATGTCGTGATTGACGCTAAGGCACCGCTCTCGGCCTACCTCGACGCAGCCATGTGCGAGGACCCCGAGGCAGCTCAACTATTTCTCGACAAGCACGCACAAGAAATTCGCGCGCACATCGATGCGCTGTCGGCCAAGGAATACTGGCGCCAGTTCGACCACACTCCAGAATTCGTCGTGCTTTTTCTTCCGGCAGAGGCGTTGCTATCCGCCGCGCTCGACGTCGTGCCATCACTGCTCGAGAGGGCCTTCGACAAGAAGGTGGTCATCGCTACGCCCACGACGTTGCTCGCGCTTCTGCGAACGATCGAGTACGGCTGGAGGCAAGAGTCCATCAGTGCGAACGCCCGAGAAATCCAGGCCCTTGGGAGTGAGCTCTACTCGCGCCTGGGCACACTAGGAGGCCACGTCGCGAGATTGGGATCCTCACTCGACGCGGCCGTCAATCACTTCAACAGTGCGGTCGCGTCCCTCGAAAGTCGGGTCTTGGTGAGCGCTCGGCGCTTCCAAGACTTAGGTGTAACGGGAGAGGAGCTCGAATCAGCCGAACCGGTGAGCACGTTGACCCGGACCACCGTCACGGCGGAGGATCTGGAGGGAGTAGCACACCCGCCTGCAGACCTTCTGGAGAGCGCCAGCGCTGCGGCGAGCGCCTGATCCCGGTTGATCCCGCTCGCTTTGGCGTGCCCTGCCTCACCTGGACGGCGACCTGACGTACGGTGGATCCGCCGTGAGCAGCTTGAGCGAAGATCAGCCGGCCCCCCAGCGCGATAGTTCGGGGGTCGATCGCGCGTATAACGAGACGTTGTTCGACGCGCCGCTTTCGTCCTCACCGCCGATCGAAGCGGATCTTGATCCACTCCCGAGTCCCCCTCGCCGCGCACCGACCGTTGATACCGGTCGGCTCTACCGCTCGGCGGGGGCCGAGGGAGCGTCAGCGCTCGCTGCTCTTCCCGCGCTGATTGAGCCTGCACGCGTTCCCGACCCGAATACGCCGGCCTCGAACACCCCGGCACTACCCAGGGTCACACCGACGAGCGCTCTCCCGCTTACCGAAAGCGCAGCCGCGGGGGCCGCGCCAGCAGCCGATTCCTCGGCCGTCGGGGAGGCCAACAACTCCGATCAAACCGCTGTCGGGACGACGTATGGCTCTACCTCAACTCGCTCCCGCAACGCTGCCCGCGACAGCGGACTGACCTTCCTCGGTGTGGCCGTCATCATCTTCGGCGTCACGGTGATTTTAGCGATCGCAGACGTCATCGGGGATCGCAGACTCGGAGCGATCACAGGTCTGGGGTTCATCGCAGCATGCATCTATTCGGCGCTGCTGGTTCGCCAGCGCGATGCGATTGCGCTACTGGTCGTGCCGCCGCTTGCCTGGCTCCTCATGCTGTTGACGGTCGGTCAATGGACGGTCAAGGGAACGGGGAGCCTCGGCGTACGC
Source organism: Candidatus Nanopelagicales bacterium (assembly GCA_038244765.1). Classification (GTDB taxonomy): domain Bacteria; phylum Actinomycetota; class Actinomycetes; order S36-B12; family JBBRLC01; genus JBBRLC01. Next base: position 3,353 of record JBBRTC010000033.1, read on the forward strand.
GAAGGCTTGTTGATCTTCGAGGGATTGTCGTTCAATGCTCCGTGGATTTTGATTGGCACGATCTCAGGAGTCGTGATTGTGGTCGTACGCCGCGTCTTGGCGCGTCAACGCTCGTCACGCCAATAGCCGGTCCGTCACCGACGGGTTCGAACAGCGAGGATGCAGAACTAGTTGCGACCAGCGGCTTTCATGTCCCGACGCAATTCTGGCGGCAGCGAGAAAATCAGATGCTCCTCAGCGGTTTCGACCTGTTCGACGTCGTCGAAGCCGCGTTCTGCCAACCATGTCAAGACCCCGCGTACCAAAATTTCTGGTACGGAGGCACCACTCGTGACGCCGATTGTCTCGGTGCCATCGAGCCATTCCTCGCGCATCTCTGCGGCGGAATCAACGCGGTGCGACGACGACGATCCCGCATCGAGTGCAACCTCGACGAGGCGGACAGAGTTTGACGAATTTGCAGAACCGACCACGATCATCACGTCGCACCGCGCCGCTATCTCTTTGACGGCGACCTGACGATTTTGGGTGGCATAGCAAATGTCGTCACTCGGCGGATCGACAAGATTTGGTACGCGTTGGCGCAATCGATCCACGGTGATCATCGTTTCGTCAACCGACAATGTCGTTTGCGACAACCACGCAACACGGTCGTCAGGCCCGATGTCTAGCCGATCCACTTGTTCAGGACCGTCGATCAACGTGATGTGGTCGGGCGCTTCGCCCGAGGTACCGACAACTTCTTCGTGACCTTCGTGGCCGATGAGCATGATTCGGTAGCCCTCATCGGCAAAGCGCTTCGCTTCGTAGTGAACTTTCGTCACCAGCGGGCAGGTGGCGTCAATCGTTCGAAGCCCGCGCTCCGCGGCTTCGGCGTGGACGGACGGAGCCACGCCGTGGGCAGAAAACACGACGATGGAACCCTCAGGGATTTCATCGGTTTCCTCCACGAAGATGGCTCCACGCGCTTCCAAACTTTCAACCACGTGGACGTTGTGCACGATCTGCTTGCGGACATAGACCGGCGCGCCATGGATCTCGAGGGCCTTCTCGACGGTCACCACCGCGCGATCGACGCCGGCGCAATCCCCACGTGGGGCAGCCAGCAGGACTTTGCCGCGGCCGCGGTCGCCAGAGGGTGAGGTCATGTGAACATCGTAGGCGCCAAAAGCAGGGTCGGCCTCCGGTGCTCTCTACGCTGGCCCGATGGCCCTTGAGACGAGTCCGGAAAAGCCGGCCCCCGTACGCACTGTTTCGCTTCTCCTGTCCGATTACATCGGGCGATTGGGTCAGATCTGGGTCGAGGGGCAGATTGCTCAGGTGAACCGCCGCCCCGGCTCGACATTTGCCTACTTCGTACTCCGCGACACTCAGGCCAACATGTCACTGAATGTGGCCTGTCCCACGTCAGTCCTCGACGGCCCTACGCCAACGACTGAAGGCCAACAGGTCGTCGTCCACGCGTCGGTCGAGTTCTATGCGGGGCGCGGCAACCTGCAACTTCGCGCTCGCGAGATTCGCCAAGTTGGCATTGGCGAATTGCTCGCGAGACTTGAGGCGCTGCGGGAGCTGTTGTACGCCGAGGGGCTTTTCGATCCATCCCTCAAGAGGCCGCTCCCATTCCTTCCCGGCACAGTTGGCCTGATTTGTGGACGAGGATCAGACGCTGAGCACGACGTCATCGAGAATGCGCGGCGTCGTTGGCCCGGTGTGCAATTCAATGTCAAGAATGTGGCAGTGCAGGGCGCTGCGGCAGTGCCACAGGTGACGGCGGCACTTCAGCAGCTTGATTCCGATCCAGCGGTCAACGTCATCGTGATCACGCGCGGCGGTGGGTCGGTCGAAGACCTGCTCCCCTTTTCTGACGAGGGTCTCGTCCGGGCTGTGGCGAAGGCGCTCACGCCGATCGTCAGTGCCATCGGGCATGAAAAGGACACCCCGATATTGGATTTTGTCGCAGACGTCCGCGCCTCAACACCCACCGATGCTGCGCGCAAGATCGTCCCCGATGTTGCCGAACAGATTCGGCTGATTTCGGACTTGCGAGTCCGCGCGAATCGGATCCTGACGACGATGATCGAACGACAACAGCACTCATTGGATTCGATGCGATCGCATCCGGCGTTCGAGCAACCGACGAAACATCTCGACCGCGCAAGCCTCGAGGTCAAGAGCGCTCGCGATCGAGGCAGGCAGGCTTGGAGCAATCAACTCTCACGTGCGCATGACAGCCTGGTTCACGCGCGGACTCAAATACGCAGCCTCTCGCCGGCGGGAACCTTGGAACGCGGATACGCCCTTGTGACAAGGGCGGACGGCTCGATTGTGCGCGGCTCAACCGATGTCGGCGTCGCCGAGCAGCTACGTGTGCGGCTCAGCCGAGACAGCATCGAGGTCGTCCGCGTTGAGTGAGCCTCCCGGCCGTAGGGTGCTGCCGTGACTGACACACCGTCCTACGAGGCCGCCCGCGATGAGCTTGCCGAGATTGTCAGAAGGCTCGAAGCCGGTGGCGGCACACTCGAGGAATCGCTGGAACTCTGGGAGCGCGGCGAAGCGCTGGCGACCATCGCCCAGACGTGGCTCGACGGCGCTCGAACTCGACTTGATGCTGTGCGGACGGACAGTCGCGGCGCGGCTGCCTCAGACGCCGCGACGGCCAGTGGCGGAGTCAGCCCGGGCGCAGAGCAGTAACGAACGAATTCAACTCATTCCATTCAGATGTCCCGCTGACGACGATTGTGACACCACCGTCAGAGCGCACCAACGAACGCGTACGGCCATCATCGGAGACAAACCGCCGCCACGTGGTGCCGCCGACAATCGACGTCCCCGACTCGACACCCTGCAGGGTGCGATCGGAGACAAACTTCGTGATGGCGGTACGGCCAGTCGGATCAGATTGAGCAACCGACGCGAAGTTTTCCGTCGGAGTCACCATTCCGACGTACCACTCAATGACACCGCCGTCGGCTGCTGAGAGCCGAGCACTCGTGGCCCGCCAGTTGTCGGTCAGCCCCTCGGGGGACAGAACCGGCCACTCGACCTGGAACCGGGCAGCTGAAGTCGCACTCGTGAGATCCACCACGCGAACAGGATCCGGTTTCGCTCGCCACGTGACTGCGAGCAGAGCTAGCGCGACCAGAAGCACGAGCCCGAGCGAGCGAATCATGTCAAAGGGCGTCTCTCGACCTCGACGCTTGGGCGCGGCCGGCTCACTTGCTTCGACGGGTTGAGGGGAAGGCTGCGCCGCCTCAGCGTCGTCCGTCATCGCTGGACCCTCCACATGGATCAGCCTAAGCCGCACCCCGCCCGTGCGCCGCTCGTGGATAGGGTCCGGCCATGACCGCTATGCGACGAGGACCCGAGGCTCCCGACCGCAACCTGGCCCTGGAGTTAGTACGGGTGACCGAGGCAGCTGCGATGGCCTCTGCTCGTTGGGTGGGGCGCGGCGACAAAAACGGCGCTGACAACGCGGCAGTCAATGCGATGCGCATGCTCGTCGGCAGCGTCTCGATGAATGGTGTCGTTGTCATCGGGGAGGGCGAAAAGGACGACGCCCCCATGCTCTTCAACGGCGAACGCGTCGGAAACGGAGAGGGTCCCGAATGTGATGTTGCGGTTGACCCGATCGACGGGACCACGCTCACGGCCCGAGGCATGAGCAACGCCCTTTCCGTGCTCGCCGTCGCTGATCGCGGCACGATGTACGACCCGTCCGCCGTCTTCTACATGGAAAAGTTGGCATGCGGCCCGGAAGCGGCCGATGTCGTCGATATCAGGGCCCCGGTATGGGACAACCTGCGCAAGATCGCGAAGGCCAAGGGCGAAGCGGTCGCCGACCTCACGGTCTGCATCCTTGATCGTCCTCGCCACGACGAAATCGTTGGCCAGGTTCGCCGAGCGGGTGCTCGCATCAAGTTCATTTCTGATGGGGATGTCGCGGGCGCAATCATGGCGGCGAGGGAAGGCACCGGCGTCGACTTGCTACTCGGCATCGGCGGTACGCCCGAAGGCATCATCACCGCCTGTGCCATCAAGTGCCTTGGCGGAGTCATTCAAGGTCGACTCTGGCCTCGAGATGACGATGAGCGAATCAAGGCGTTAGACGCGGGGCATGACTTGGATCGCGTTCTGCTCACCGACGACCTTGTCAGCGGGGACAACGTCTTCTTCGTCGCCACGGGAATCACCGACGGCGAACTCCTCGAGGGGGTCCGGTACAAGAAGAACGGACCAACAACTCACTCAATCGTCATGCGATCCAAGAGCGGGACAATCCGCGACGTGCACAGCGAGCATCACATCAACAAGTTGGCTCAGTATGCGTCGATCGACTTCGAACACGCTGGCTAATTGCCTGTTGTAGCTCCGCCGTAGGCTTGAGACATGGCCGATTTCCTCTATTCAGACTTGTTGCCCATTGGCGAAGACACCACGATCTACCGCCAATTGACTACCGAGGGCGTTTCCACGCTTGAGGCCGCGGGACGACGGTTCCTGCAGGTAGAACCCGAGGCGTTGCGTCTCCTGACGTTCGAAGCCATGCATGACATTGCCCACCACCTACGTCCTGCTCACCTTGCCCAGTTGCGACGCATCATCGATGACCCAACAGCCTCGGCGAATGATCGTTTCGTCGCCTTGGACCTGCTGAAGAACGCGAATATTGCTGCTGGTGGCGTACTGCCTATGTGTCAGGACACCGGAACGGCGATTGTGATGGGTAAGCGAGGCCAGCAGGTCCTCACTTCGGGAAACGACGAGAGCGCAATTGCTCGAGGAGTCTTCGACGCCTACACCAAACTCAATCTTCGCTATTCGCAGATGACACCGTTGACGATGTGGGACGAGCGAAATACCGGCTCTAACTTGCCCGCCCAAATCGAGTTGTACGCCACCGATGGAGACGCTTACAAGTTCCTGTTCATGGCCAAGGGTGGAGGAAGCGCAAACAAGTCGTTGCTTTTTCAGGAGACCAAAGCTGTGCTGAACCCCGCCTCCATGCGCAGCTTCCTGGACGAAAAGTTGCGTTCGCTGGGGACCTCAGCGTGCCCGCCTTACCACCTGGCAATTGTGATCGGCGGAACGTCTGCCGAGCACGCACTGAAGACGGCGAAGTACGCCAGCGCGCACTACTTGGACTCGCTGCCAACCCATGGGAGTGAAAGCGCCCACGGTTTCCGCGATCTCGAACTTGAGGCCGAGGTACTTACGCTGACTCAAGAGTTTGGTATCGGCGCACAATTTGGTGGCAAGTACTTCTGTCACGACGTGCGCGTCGTTCGACTCCCCCGCCACGGCGCTTCCTGCCCCATCGCTATCGCGGTGTCCTGCTCGGCTGACCGCCAAGCCTTGGGAAAGATCACCGCTGAGGGCGTGTTTCTGGAAGAACTAGAACGCGACCCCGCCAGGTACCTGCCCGAGATCACCGACGAACACCTCGACGATGACGTCGTACGGGTGGACCTGAGTCGACCGATGAGTGAGATCCAGTCGATGCTCTCGACGCTTCCCATCAAGACGCGACTTTCGCTTCATGGAACTCTCGTCGTGGCGCGCGACATCGCCCATGCGCGCATCAAGGAGATGCTCGACGCTGGCGAGCCGATGCCGCAATACATGAAGGACCATGCCGTCTACTACGCCGGACCAGCGAAGACACCCACCGGATACGCGTCGGGGTCCTTCGGTCCCACCACCGCCGGACGGATGGACGCCTACGTCAATCAGTTCCAGCAGGCCGGCGGGTCAATGGTCATGCTGGCAAAGGGGAATCGCAGCGTTGCCGTGACGAATGCGTGCCGCGACAACGGGGGCTTCTATCTCGGCTCCATCGGTGGACCCGCGGCACGACTCGCTCAAGACTGCATCCGACATGTCGAGGTGTTGGACTTCCCCGAGTACGGCATGGAAGCGGTCTGGAAGATCGACGTTGAAGACTTCCCGGCATTTGTGGTCGTGGACGACAAGGGCAACGACTTCTTTGCCGAGACATCGAAACCGATTGCGAACCGAATTCCGGTCGGAGTACCCGCGGGCTAGGCGATTCTGCCGCCCGTTGAGGCCCCCGTGGCCGATGATCAACGGGTGAGCAACGACGAGCGAATCGAAACCGACTCCCTGGGCGAGATCGCAGTCCCCATCGACGCCCTCTGGCGGGCCCAAACACAACGGGCGATGGAGAATTTCCCCATTTCCGGTGAGCAAATGCCGGCGGAGATCATCAGAGCGCTTGGTCTGATCAAGCAGTGTGCCGCCATCGTGAACGGAACTCGAAAAGTGTTGAGCCCGGCGGTCAGCGAAGCCGTTGCCAACGCGGCGGGGCTCATTGCAGCGGGCGAGAAGTCCGATCAGTTCCGTGTCGACGTGTTTCAAACTGGCTCAGGAACGTCCACAAATATGAACGTCAACGAAGTGATTGCCAGCATGGCCGAATTGGATCTCGGCCACCCAATTCACCCCAACGATGTCGTCAATGCTTCACAGTCAAGCAATGACGTGTTTCCCACCGCGCTCCATGTCTCTGCCGTACAAGGAGTCACAACCGCCCTGGTCCCCGCATTGGAGTCGCTGTCGTCGACACTGCGGGTCCGGGCCAGCGAGTACGAATTTGTGCCAAAAGCTGGCCGAACACATCTCGTTGATGCCGCGCCGGTCACTCTGGGTGCCGAGTTCGGGAGCTATGCAACCGCGATAGAGAACGGCGTCGATCGGTTGCGCTCGACATATCCACGCATGTGTCAATTAGCCATCGGAGGGACTGCGGTCGGCACCGGGCTCAATGCCCCCGCAAGATTCGGTGCTGACGTTGCCGCGGAACTCTCACGGCGTACCGGGATCGACTTCATGGAAGCCCCTGATCACTTCGAAGCACAAGGGACGCGAGACGCGATAGTCGAACTCTCGGGCCAATTGCGAGTGGTCGCCATATCCCTGACCAAAATCTGCGATGACCTCCGCTGGATGGCATCAGGCCCCGCAACGGGCCTGGCCGAGATCACCCTGCCGACCCTGCAGCCCGGTTCGTCGATCATGCCGGGCAAGGTCAATCCGGTCGTGCCCGAAGCGGTATTGCAGGTCTGTGCATCGGTGATCGGCGACGACGCGACCATCGCGTGGGCCGGGGCGCGGGGCAACTTTGAACTCAACGTGATGATGCCGGTGATGGGTCGCGCCCTCATCGGGTCAATTAGTCGACTCGCGAACGCCGTCGAGCTGTTGAATCACAAGTGCGTCGCCGGCATCACGGTCCATCGCGAACGACTCCTGGAGTACGCCGTGAACTCACCCGCGGTTGTCACGCCGCTGGCCACCCGTTTGGGTTACGACGAAGCGGCCGCCATCGTGAAACAGGCCTCATCACAGCAACGGTCCGTCCGCGATGTCGTACTTGAACGCGGACACGTGCAAAGTGGTCATCTAACCCTGGACGAACTGGATACCTTGCTCGACATTGACGCAATGGCTCGCGGGAACGTGCAACCGAACTAACAGTTGTCCGTAGATCGCAGATGCTCGTCAATCGCGTCTAGTACCAGTGGTGTGACCGCCAGAAACGCCAGGCACGACAGGGGTTGCCGTACTTCCCCTTGATGTACGCGAGACCCCATCGAATTTGGGTACGTGGATTGTTTCGCCAGTCCCTACCCATTGACCGCATCTTGTGACCCGGCAGCGCTTGTGGGATGCCATGAGCACCAGAACTGTTGTGGGAGAAGCGATTCCAGTGTGACTCACGATCCCAGAGACGCACCAGGCACGAATAGGAAACGCGACCCCAGTGGTACTTGCGCTTCATGAGGTAGCGCGCGTAGTACTTGCTGTACGCCGCCGTTCCGTACCTGAACGGAATAATCAGACCAACGACGCGAACGCTTTGCGTCACGACTTTGGTCGTCGTGGTCGCCACAGTTGGTGCCGGAGATGCTGTCGGTGTCACCGTCGGCGTCGGCGAAGCAGTGGGCGTGAGCGAGGGCACGGGAGTGATGGGTGACGCGGTGCTTGTGGGTGAAGGAGTGGTGGTGGGTGACGCCGACGGTGTCGACGATGGCGTCGGACTAGATGAATCCGAGATGGCAACTGAAGCGACCGGTCCGGATGCGTCAGCCGAGCTGGCCAGGGTGGTCGCGGAGATGATTCCAGCGCACAGCGCGATGGCCGTGCTAGCTGCAACAACTCGAGCGGCGGACGTACTCATTTGAGTCCTTTGACCAGCGGCCCGCACCGGAGCGGCACCGCAATTCACCCTTGACGCAGGCCATGGGCACGCCACCTACCGGAGGTTGACGGCGGAGTGCTGGCACTGACCCCACGACGTGGTCCGACAGGACTCACACCAACCGAGGAAGTGGATCGGTTGCGGGGCGGCGCATTCGGTGATCACCGGGTCAGCCGCCTCCATAAGCGGCGCGATCACGTCAGGCGCAGGGTCTACCTGAAGCCACCTTGCTTACCGGCTCCCACATCACCAAGCCGAGTTGGCGTGGCGAATCCCACATCAAAGTTATCCACAGGCGCCATTTACGCCTGAAATCAGGACTTTCGGGGCATATGGCTGTGACGAGCGACACACTGCTGGTCCGGAGTGCGGACCCTTGTCCACAAGCCGAGAAAAGGGAAAGCCTTACACCGGAACGTCTTCAAGCATTTCCGTGACGAGAGCGGCGATAGGTGAGCGCTCCGATCGTGTCAACGTCACGTGGGCGAAGAGCGGATGACCCTTCAAGCGCTCGACGACTGCGACCACACCGTCGTAGCGACCGACTCGCAAGTTGTCGCGTTGCGCCACATCGTGCGTCAGCACAACGCGTGAATCGCGACCGATGCGTGACAACACAGTGAGCAAGACATTGCGCTCCAACGATTGGGCTTCGTCGACAATGACAAAAGCGTCGTGCAGCGAGCGGCCCCGAATGTGCGTCAAGGGCAGCACTTCGAGCATTCCACGATCAACGATTTCTTCAACAACCTCTTGAGTCGTCAGCGCGCCGAGCGTGTCAAAGACGGCCTGGGCCCACGGTGACATCTTCTCGTTCTCAGATCCCGGAAGGTATCCGAGCTCCTGACCACCAACGGCGAAAAGTGGCCTAAACACAATGACTTTGCGGTGTTGACGGCGTTCCAGAACCGCCTCCAGACCGGCGCACAGCGCGAGTGCGCTCTTGCCCGTACCCGCGCGACCACCGAGCGAGACGATGCCCACATCGGGATCCAGGAGAAGGTCCAGGGCCACTCTTTGTTCGGCACTGCGGCCATGGAGTCCGAACGCCTCTCGGTCACCTCGCACAAGCCGGATCGACTTATCCGGCGCCACCCGACCCAGTGCGCTGCCCCGCTCCGAGAGCAAGACCAGTCCGGTGTGACACGGGAGGTCGCGCGCGGCATCGAGGTCCAGGTGCTCTTCAGCGTAGAGACGATCAAGCTCTGAAGAACTCACATCTAGTTCGGTCATCCCAGTCCAGCCGCTCTCGACCACGATCTCGGCAAGGTATTCCTCAGCCGTGAGACCGACCGCTGACGCCTTGACGCGCATGGGGAGGTCTTTGGACACGACCACCACGTCAGCGCCCGAAGCGGCCAGACTCCTCGCCACCGCCAAGATGCGACTGTCGTTGTCTCCCAACCGAAACCCCGGCGGGAGAACCGAGGGATCTCCGTGGCCCAACTCGACTCGGACCGAACCCCCGTGGTTGCCAATCGACATGGGCTGGTCAAGTCGGCCGTGTTCGATGCGCAACCCGTCGAGCATCCGCAATGCGGCTCGAGCGAAGTACCCCAACTCTGGATGCGAACGTTTCGCCTCCAGTTCCGCGATCACCACCAATGGGATGGCGACGTCGTGCTCGTCGAAGCGATGAATCGCATTGGGGTCGGAAAGCAAGACGCTCGTGTCGAGGACGTACGTCCGCGCGGTTGCTGTTCCTGAGTCCGTCGTCGAGCGAGCGGCGAAGGGCACATCGACCTCCCGGGGAGTGGCCGGTCAGGCACCGACCTGATTCCTTGACGCTAAGCCGAGTCAGGGTCAGAGGTCGGCTGACACGCCGTCCGAAATGTGCAAGTCAAGCGCCAAAGCGGCGCTGCCTTGCTCCATACGAGCGAAGGGCACGCAAGAAGTCGACGCGACGGAAGTTAGGCCAATACGCCTCGCAGAAGTAGAACTCAGAGTGGGCGCTTTGCCACAACAAAAATCCCGAGAGTCGTTGTTCACCTGATGTTCTGATCACCAGCTCCGGATCGGGCTGACCACTTGTGTAAAGGTGTTCGGCGATGTGCTCCACGTCAATCAGTGCGGCAAGGTCATCCAGACTTGTTCCCTGCGCAGAGTGCTTCTGCAGCAAGGCTCGTACGGCGTCAACTACTTCGCGACGACCGCCGTACCCCACCGCAACGTTGACAAGAACACCGTCACATTGCGCAGTTTTCTCGGCGGCGTCTTTCAGGACCCGCGCCGTTGTGTCGGGGAGCAGGTCCAGAGCCCCCACCGGGTTGATCCGCCAGCGATCCAGAGCGGCCAGTTGATTCACGGTGTCTTCGATGATTCCGAGCAACGGAATCAGTTCTTGCTGTGGTCGCGACAAATTGTCCGTCGAGAGAAGCCACAGCGTCGCGACCTCAACACCGATGTCGTCGCACCAACCGAGAAACTCTTCAATTTTTGCCGCACCCGCTCGATGTCCCGACGCCGTGGATGACCCCTGGTCGGCGGCCCAGCGACGATTGCCGTCGAGGATGACTCCCACATGCCGCGGGCACACCTCGCCCTGCAGCGATTTGGCCAGCCGTCGCTCATAGACGCTGTAAACCAGATCGCGTATCGCCATGTGTTCGACCCCGCCCATCACTCGCGCTAGCCACGCGCCTCAATTCCGCGTCCGTGGTTGAGAGTACGCCGCGAAGGCCTCCCATATCGGTGCACTCACCTGGACGGCGAGATCATGCGGCTCGGTTACCGGTGCGTGACAGGTGAAGTGACGGCACACGTACGCCGTACTCCGGGATTCCACTCTCGGCCGATCGCGAAGTAGCGCGACCACATCAGTGGAGTCGGCATCCGTCGGCTCCACGCCGCCGATCGCTATCGCGAGTCCAGCGGCTGTACCCCCAAATGCGACGCGTTGCAGCACCCGCCGATGCGGATCGGTGACCGTTCCCACGATGGCGACCTCACGCGGGCCGTCGAGCCACGCTTCGGCGACCGAGAGCCCCCAGCCGGCGAAGCGCGCGTACTTCGTCAGCGTCGTCGTGACGGCAAGTGCGGCCTCCGCTGCGTCGCGATGCCGTTCCGATCCCGTCAACGCGGCGTAGGTCAGCAGCGCATCCGCCGCCGCTGTCCAGCCCGACGGCGTCGCGTTGTCGGTGGGATCCTGAGGCCGGGAAATGAGGGCGGGTCCATCGTCGGCCACGTCGAAGAAGCCGCCCTGCCCGTCGCCATAGTGATTGAGAACTTCGTCGAGGAGCTCGCCAGCAAGATGGACCCATTGCGTGTCACCGGTAGCCGAAAAGAGCGAGAGAAAACCGGCAGCCACACACGCGTGATCATCGAGCACTCCCCCATGCGCGCCGACTCTGCCGTCGCGAGAGACGCGACGCAGCCGTCCAGATCTGCGCGGCTCAGCGAGGTGCACCTCACGGATGAGCTGGGCTGCACCTATGGCCGCGTCCAGGTACCTGGGTTCGTCTAACAGGATGGCGCTCTCCGCCAAGGCTGAGACCGCGAGTCCATTCCACGCTGCCACAACCTTGTCGTCACGACCTGGTCGAACTCGGTGCGCGCGCGCACCAAGCATCCGATCCCGACAGTGTGCCCATCGCGTCTCGTCATCAGGGTCGTGTCGCATTTGCAACACTGACAAACCATCGTCAAACGTTCCGGCGTCTGTGACGCCGAGAAGTTCCGCGGCCCATGCACCGTCGCTGTCGCCAAGTACGGCCCGAAGTTGGTCGGGCGTCCACGCATAGAACCTTCCTTCGACTCCCTCGCTGTCTGCGTCGAGGGCCGATGCGAATCCACCCTCCGGGGTCATCAACTCCTCAAGCAAGAAATTGGCTGTTCCGACGCAGACCCGTTGGGCCAGTGGCGATCCGGTTGCGCGATACCAATGAAGGTAGGCGCGCAGCAGCAACGCATTGTCGTAGAGCATCTTTTCGAAATGCGGCACGATCCAATCCGCGTCAACCGAGTAGCGCGAGAATCCACCACTGATTTGGTCGTACATGCCTCCGCGGGCCATCGCCTCGCAAGTCCCCTCCACCATCGCCATCGCACGCGGATCGTTCGTACGCGCGTGATTGCGGAGCAGAAATTCGAGCACCATCGGGGGCGGGAACTTTGGTGCTTGCCCAAACCCGCCACGTGTTCCGTCGTAAGTGCGAGCCAATATGTCCACACATCCGTCAAGCGCGGAGGCAGATGGCGGCTCACCGACCGGGGCCACCTCCAACGTCGAGGCGCGTAGTGACTCTGCAATATGAGCGGCCCCAGCCTCGAGCTCGGTGCGACGTGTGCGCCATGCGTCGTCGACGGATTCCAGAAGTTGGCGGAACGATGGAGTGCCGTGACTCGGCCGCGGCGGGAAGTAGGTTCCTGTGTAGAACGGTTGTCCGTCGTGGTCAGCAAATACGGTCATCGGCCAACCGCCGCGCCCGGTCATAGCTTGGGTCGCGGCCATGTAGACCGCGTCGATGTCGGGTCGTTCCTCCCGATCGACTTTGATGGCGACGAACCGTGGATTCAGATAGTCGGCCAGTGCGACGTCCTCGAAGGATTCATGCGCCATCACATGGCACCAATGGCACGCGCTGTAGCCGACTGAAATCAGGATGGGTACGTCGCGACGGCGCGCATCCTCAAATGCGTCCTCACCCCACTCTCGCCAGTCGACCGGGTTCTCGGCGTGCTGCAAGAGGTAGGGAGAAGTCGAGTCTGAAAGTCGGTTGGCCACGGGCCCATTGTTCGCCCGCAGATTGGAGGTCCGTCGTGAGGCTCGGGCAGTCCGAACAACGCGCCTCGACGGGCGCAGTTCTGGGCTAGCGTCGGCGAATCACAATCGAATAGCACCACCCCATCACTCGGATCGTCCGGCACGTTCCTGCCGGTGAAGGGATTTTCACTGTGGCCAGCGTGACCTTTGACGGGGCGACCCGGATCTATCCAAAGACTGATGCTCCGGCGGTCAATAAGCTCAGCCTCGAGGTCGCCGATGGCGAATTCCTCGTCCTAGTTGGCCCATCGGGGTGTGGTAAGTCGACGTCCCTGCGCATGCTCGCCGGCCTCGAAGACGTCGACGAGGGTCGCATCCTGATCGGCGACACCGACGTCACCTACCTCCCGCCGAAAGATCGCGACATCGCGATGGTCTTTCAGAACTACGCGCTCTACCCGCACATGACCGCCGGCCAAAACATGGGCTTCGCGTTGAAGATCGCGGGAGTGAACAAGTCCGATGTCGAAAAGCGCGTCAGGCAGGCCGCGGAGTTACTCGACCTCGAGCCGTACCTCGATCGCAAACCCAAGGCGATGTCAGGTGGGCAACGTCAGCGGGTTGCGATGGGGCGCGCGATCGTCCGCGAGCCACGCGTGTTTCTGATGGACGAGCCGCTGTCCAATCTTGATGCAAAACTGCGCGTGCAGACTCGGACCCAGATCGCGTCTCTTCAGCGGCGACTTGGCACGACAACGGTCTATGTCACGCACGATCAGACCGAAGCGATGACGATGGGCGATCGGGTCGCGGTGCTCAAGGATGGCGACTTGTTGCAAGTGGGGACACCCGCGGCGCTGTACGACCGGCCCGCGAATGTGTTCGTGGCTGGTTTCATCGGTTCACCTGCCATGAATCTGTTCGACGCGACAATTTCTGACGGAGTTGCGAAGGTCGGTGACGGCGAAGTCCACCTCTCCCCCGCAATCACTGCCGCGACCAAAGGGGCAAGCCACATGACGCTGGGACTGCGCCCCGAGGACCTCACGATCTCCGATTCGCCCGGGTCGTGGGGAATTGTGGTTGATTTGGTGGAGAGTTTGGGAGCAGATGCCTATGTCTACGGCCATCTCACGAGCGGTGATAGCAAAGATCGATCCATCGTCGTGCGCGCCGACGGACGCAAGCCGCCCAAGCCCACCGACGTCTTGAGGGTTCAGGTAACGCCAGGCCGCGAACACGCTTTTGCAAGCGATTCTGGCGAGCGGCTGGGTGAATGAGCGCATCGGTGCAGATCGTCGCAGGCAGTAGTGGATTTGCCTACTTGGCCGGTGAGACCGTCCTCGTGATCGTCGCCCATGCCGATGATCCGACCCTGTTTTGCGGCGGCACTCTTGCGTTGATGGCTGATGCGGGCGCCCGCGTTGTCATGCTTCGAGTCACCCGGGATCAAACAGATTCAATCGGATTGGACCCCGAGGAAACGGAACGGCTCAATACGATTGAGCTCGCTGCCGCCGCATCTTTGCTCGGTATTTCCGAAGTCGTGGACTTGGGTTACGACAGTGACCAATTGGCCGACGTTCGCGAAACGGAATTGCGCGAACACTTCATCCGTGTCGTTCGTCGATTTCGTCCGTACGCCGTCATTTCCTATGACCCCTACGGCGCCTTTCACGAGGACAACCAGGATCACATCTGCGTCGGTGCCGCAGTTGACGAGACGTACTGGACGGCGATGTTCGACAAGCATCATCCGGAGCACATCGCCGCTGGACTCGAACCACATGGCGTCGTCGAACGGTGGTACTTCGCCCGAGATCTTGTCAGAGTCACAACAGTCATCGACATGGCTGCGGGAATTGAAAGAAAGATCGAAGCCGCCTGCGCTCAGCGCACAATGCTCACTCACATTGCCCATCAGTTGACGCTGTTGGCACGCACGGCCCACGCCGACGTACCGATGTTGTCCGACGCCATTGCCGACCCGAGGCCGTTTGCGACGGCGATGATTCGGGCTGGCTCCGGCGAACGCGGATCGGCATACGGCCTCACCTACGCCGAAGAATTTCGGGTGGTGCGCTTTGCGGGTTTCGAAGCCCTTTTCGCGAGCCCAACCTGAACTCAGTTGGCGGCGGCTTCAGGGTCGGCGGCGATGAGGCGTTGAACATCGATCGTCACCCGGCGCTCCATGGCGAATGAGAGGAAGGGAACCATCCCCGACAGGGCCATGAGGACGATCCGCCCGAGTCGAAACCGAGCCCTGCTCGCTAGTTCGGCGATGGTGAACAGATAGATGAAGAAGAGCCAGCCGTGAATCACCGCGACAACAGACTCGACGGACTTGATCCTCGCGTTGTCCGTCGAGTACTTCGCGATGATCAGCACGACAAAGACCAGCAGCGTGACACCAACAACATTGGCCATCACTCGATACCTGGTGAGCGCGCTCTTCATAGGTCCTCCGAGAGAATCTCGGACTCGCGCAGTGAGTCCGTCAGATAGCGAACGTAGATAAAGACAGTGAAAACAGCGAAGATCCACCATTGCACGGCGTACAGCGCGTTACGCCATTGCACTCCCGAATCGATTGTGCGGGTCACGACAGCTGTGTTCGATGGCGTCAGGGAACGATCGATACCAGGAGGTTGCTGTTCGGCACGAACCACGACACCGTCACGCAGGTTTACTTTCCAAGCGGCAACTAGGGCATCAGTGGTTAATTGCCGCGCTCTTGCCGTACCCGAAGCGTCACCACCCGACGGGATCGTGAGGCCGAGACTCTCATTCGTGATCGGGCCAGTGACGGTGACGGTTCGCGACTCGTTCGGTGCGGTGGCTGATGTATCGGTGGCAGACCCGACGCCTCCGAGGAGCACAGCCATCGTCGTGCCGTCGTCGAGAAGCAAGGGAGCGATGAGTGCGTAACGGGTCGACACAACCGACGAATTTGCCTGGGTCGTAACCGTGGCAAGAAGCTGCTTGCTCATATCGAAGCGCCCCGCGACCATGACGCGTACGCCGATGGCGGAGGGAGCAAGGAAGTCTCCGAACGTGCTTACGTCGTTGAGTGGTACGGCGGGTGTCGTCGCGCTTGCCACGGCCCGCTCGGGAAGTGCGACACGTAGTTGCCATATCCCCAGGCAAATCATCGCGACGGTCGCAAGTCCGACGAGAACATGCACCACGATCCGACTTGGTCGCAGGAGTTCGCTCGCGGTTGAGCGATGTGGGGTTGCAGATGACGACTCGGTCATCGGCACTTGGTCACGCAGGTGGAGGTTCTGCTGCATCATCGCGGTCTTCGGGGTGGCCCCCAGCCGCTGGCTCGTCGCGGCGCATGTCCGGGTCAGCTGAACGCCCGTCCACGACGTCGAAGGACTCCGGGACTCGCCGCATTTGCTTGTTCATGCTGCGCCACAACAAGAACGACGCTCCGGCGAGGAAGACGAACACGACGAAGCCGAGCAATCCCGCGGAGACTTGATCGGGGTTTACTTTGCTCGGTGTCGGCGACGGACTAGGCGCAATGCCGTACGCCTGGTTGGAAATGAAGAAAAGCGGACTCGTCATGCGCGCAACCCGGCGAAGAGATCGTTTTCCGGTAACTCGATGTCCACAAGTGAGCGAGCGAGCTGAAAGTCTTCCGTTGGCCACACTCGCTGCTGGGTTTCCATCGACACCTTGAACCACATGCCACCGGGATCAACTTGGGTTTCATGGGCCAGCAGGGCTCGGTCCCGATCGGGAAAGTACTCAGCACACGGCACGAGTGTGGTGAGTCGTTCGGCATCGTGCGGCTTGTCTTCCCAATTTTCCAACCATTGGGCGTAGGGAGATTCCACTCCCGCTCCGAGCAGCGCCTCATGCATAGCCATGACTCGGGCCTTGTGAAAAGTCATGTGGTAGTAGAGCTTCAGCGGTTGCCATGGCGCAAGCACGCCGGGATATCTGTTCGGATCGGGTGCTGCTTCGAATGCTTCGACGCTGACTTCGTGGGTCCGAACATGATCAGGATGCGGGTACCCACCGTGTTCGTCGTACGTCGTCATGACGTGTGGTCGGAACGCGCGGACGAGCTCGACGAGCGGCGCAGAAACCACCTCGAGGGGCAAGTCAGCAAACGATCCCGTCGGGACCGGAGGCTTCGGATCGCCTTCAGGGAATCCTGAATCTTCAAAGCCGAGCCACTTATGGCGTACGCCGAGAATCTCAACAGCGCGCGCCATCTCACGTCGCCGTACGTTAGAGATGTCGGCCTTGATCGCCTCTGCGTCGAGATTTGGATTCAAGACGTCGCCGCGCTCACCACCGGTGCAAGAAACGACGAGGATGTCGACCCCTTCACCGACGTAGCGCACCGTGCTGGCCGCGCCCTTGCTCGATTCATCGTCAGGGTGGGCATGCACGGCCATCAGACGAAGTGGTTCGCCATGGCGATCCAGCGCAGGTCTCGACGAAGCGGACACAGCCTTGCTCACCGGAACTCCTCAAGCGTGGGGGCTACTAGTCTGACAACCCATCCTCGCCAGCGAAGAAGGCCCCCGTCGTGACCTCCCCAAACGAACCGCCGTCAAGTTCGTCGACGACGTCAGCGGACGGCTCGTCAGCGAGTTCGGCGGGAGATGTGACGACGTGGAACGGGGACAACCGAGACCTCAGCCCCGCGATGAAGGAACGGTATGGGATCCGGCCGCGATCACCTGGACGCCTTCTCGCCACTGGGCTGGTCGTCGGCATGCTCGTCGGCTTCGTCTTCTTCGCCGGTTGGCGGCTGGCTAACCCGCCGGTCCAAGCGCGACTCATCACCTATCTCTCCACCTCAACCACCCAGACCGACGTCACGTGGGAGGTGAGCCGCTCAGCGGACGCGACGGTCTACTGCGTCCTGCGCGGGCGTGACGCTCAGCGCCGAGATGTCGGCTACGCCACCGTGACCGTGCCCGCCGGTTCGGACTATCTCCAGCCCAGGTACACGCTCACGACCCTGAGCAAACCGGCGATTGTTGAGGTGTTGGGTTGCGATACGAGTGCGCCTCTCAACGTCGACGGCCCGGCGTTTGGCCCTGGTGTCTTGCCACCGGCGCAAGCGCCGCCGGGAGTCGCGCCCACGCCGTAGCCGGCCGCCTTGTTACCCTCCGACATTCGTCGACCGCTCGAATCTCATCGGGTTCGACGCTCTCATGACCTACCTGCTTGGAGACCCAGCGTGAGCAACCCACCCGTCCCGACTTGGTTGACTCAGGATTCCTTCGATCGACTACAAGCCGAATTCGACGAACGCTCCGGTTCCCGGCGTACCGAAATCACCAAGCGCATCGAAGCCGCGCGCGAAGAAGGCGACCTCAAGGAAAACGGTGGATACCACGCCGCGAAGGATGAGCAGGGCAAGAACGAAGCTCGCATTCGCGTCCTTCGTCATCTCCTAGAGACGGCCCATGTTGGTACGCCACCCGCGACCGACGGCACCGTCACGCAAGGGCTCGTGGTGACCGTACGGTTCACCGCGTTCGACGACACGGAGACGTTTCTCCTCGGTTCGAGGGAAGCGGCTGCGCACGAGAGCGTCGCGGTCTATTCAGCGACATCGCCGCTCGGGGCAGCCGTACTCGGTCACCGCGTTGGGGATACGAGGACGTACACGACTCCGACGGGCAAGACGATGGAAATCGAGATCG
>JBBRTC010000034.1:0-21936 GCA_038244765.1 Candidatus Nanopelagicales bacterium
ACAGGTGTACTCCTCATCCATGGATTCACCGGCTCTCCGAAGTCGATGCGGCCCTGGGGGGAATACCTCGCGAGCCAAGGACGAACCGTCATCGTCCCGCGACTACCCGGCCATGGCACGGAGTGGAAGGACCTCAACCTCACGACGTGGCACGACTGGTACGCGGAGGTCGACCGGTCGCTGCGTGAGCTCTCCGATACGTGCGATCGCGTCTTCGTGATGGGCTTGTCAATGGGCGGGACGCTGACGCTTCGGCTAGCCGAAGAGCACCCTGAGTTGGTCGCCGGAATCGTGCTGGTTAACCCCATCGTTCACAGCGAGCGCCCGGACCGATTCTTGTTGCCATTGATTAGCAAGTTCATTCCGGCCTTCCCGGGGATCATCAACGACATCAAGAAGCCCGGCCAAGATGAGGGCGGCTACCCAAAGCTGCCCCTCAAGGCTGCGCACTCGTTGACGAAGTTATGGGGAGTGGCGAAGGCGGACATCGCAAAAGTTACTTGTCCAGTTCTACTGCTGCACTCGACTGAGGACCACGTCGTCGAACCGAGTAATTCGGCCTGGGTACTTGAACATCTCGTCTCTGCCGATGTCACCGAAGTAGTACTCGAAGACAGTTACCACGTGGCGACGTTGGATAACGACGCCGAGTTAATCTTTGCGAAGTCTGCTGAATTCATTGGCCGCCTGACTATTCCCGCGAGCGCCTGACTCGATGCCTACGCATTCAGGGCGCGACAACGGACTGCCGGGGGCAGCGGCGTACGACGCACTGGTCGACGTTGATCCCCCGGTCGCCGATCGCGTCCTGATGCTGTTGTACGGCGCTGGAATCGCGGCGTACGCCGAGCCGCTCGTGGGTGAACGCGGGCCGTACCAGAACGTGCAACCTCCTGCGCGTCTGACCGAGCGTTTGTACGTCGATCGCAGTCAACGCGACGCAGCTGAGGAGGTTGTGGGCGCGGAACTGCCAACACTACGTGCGGAATTCCATGCCGCGGCCGCGCTCAGCGCCGATCGCGAACACATGGAGAAACGGCAGAGCGACTTGGACGGTGCTGCGTGGGATGCGCTCGTCGCCGGCTTTCACGTCCCGGTCGATCCCCAGGCACGTTCACCGTGGCCAGGCGCAGAAGATCTTGCTGAACCGACAAATCCGGGCTCGGTACCCGGCTCAGGCTTGTCACGACGATTGATTCGACGTGCCACGCCATCACCGGAGTCCACCGACGCCTCCGACGTGACTCGGACAGATGACGACGAACTAGATGACCTCATCCGGGCAGCGACGTTTCGACCGGAACCGGGGAGGTCCGGTGATATTCATGGCGGCCACGCGGACGCTCCCGATGCATTTGACGACTTTGACGCCGACGAAGACGACCACTTTCAACCGCCGACTCCCCCGCCACTGCCGGAGACTGACCCGGTCACTCGGTTCGCTTGGGCCGGAGTTGTCGGAGGACCGGCCGTACTCGTCATCAACGCAATCTTGAGTTGGCCACTCGGAACCTGGGTCGGCGGGTTTTCGATCATCGCCTTCGTCGGCGGTTTCGTGACGCTGATAGCGCGCATGCCCGATCGGAACCCCGACGACGAAGGTTGGGACGACGGCGCCGTCCTCTAGTTTCATTTGCATGAAAGGGAGTTCCGTTCAATAGAGACTGACGGACGTACCTTTCATGCAAATCAATTCCGGTTATTGGACGATGCGGACGGGGTCTCCGTCGAGGCCGGCTGTCCAGGTGGTGGTGTCTGACTGGCCGGCACTGGTCGCCAGCTTGACCCTGACCCAGCACTTGGATTGGTCCGCGTCTGCGTTGCACTTGTAGTTCACCGGAATGGCCACGCGTACGGTTTGCCACTTTCCACCATGGGTGGATAACTGCGTCACGATGCTGCAATTGGGCACATTGAGTTGAGTGATGGGGCCTGACGCGTCGCATTTCGCGAAGGGCTGACCCGAAGTCAACGACGACGTGTCCGGCTGAAGGACCGTCACTGTCACCGGTTGCGACGAATCGGCTAGGTCGAAGAATTGCAGACTCAACTGCTTGCCAGCCGTGCTTGTGTCGAGGCGGGTCAAGTAGAAGTTGGTTGTGCCAGCAGGCACGTTGTTGTAGAGGCTAACCTTGCCGGAACCAAAGATGCTCACACCTGCGTTGTTGCCTGACAGGGATGCGCGCAACGCGTACCGGTTTTGGCCACCACCGCCGATAGAGCGGATCTGAACGCTGTAGTCACCGGGCGTCGCCCAGAATGACGAGTTCGCGCTGTACTGCGAGCACAGACTCGCCCACCGGTGATAGACCTCGGCGAGTGGCTTTTGGTACGCGGGGTTGGTCTTGTCCAGTGCGGTGGCGTACGCCGTGTTGTTCTTCCAGCCGGCGAAGGTGCGCTTGCACAGCTGAGGTCCATCGAGTTGGTTCCACGGCGTCGAGGATTCCCCGCGCACGGTGACCTCGGTTTGCGGCGCTGAGCCGTCGCCCTGGTTTCCGCTGTACTCGGCATCACCGCTGCAGAATGGGCTGTCGCCAACCTTGTAACGCTCCTTGGACTCATTGACGTTGGTGGTGAAGTCATTGACCTTGCCCGCTGCCCCCGCCATTCCAGCCGCTTGGTCGCAGTGGTCGCCGACAGCGGCGTACGCGATGTCGTAGCCCTGAAGTGTCAGGAAACCAGCGGTCTTCACTCGTACAGTAAAGATGTATCCGCTCGCGCTGTATTCGTTGTTCACGCCGGGATTCGGAACGCCCGACAACGGGCCGCAGCCGTCGATTTGGCCAGGGATGTCACCGACCGTGCACCAGCCCGACTGGAACGCATCGCCGCGAGCTTTGTTGACGTTCTTCCCTGCGGTGTTGACCCAGTACGTTCCCGCCGACGCGTCACAGTTGACCGACGAGATCGATCCCTGGTTTGGGTCGCCCTTGCCCGCGAGGTAACCCTCCATCGATTCCGCACCAAAGATGTTGCACGGACTGCCCATTGGCACCGGTCCGGCGTACTCCGCCACCGCGGAACGAGTAACGGTCGTGTTGAAAACGCCGAGGGCCCCACCGAAGAAGGTCGGAATGGTGCTGGTCATGGTGACTCGTAGTTGGGTCGGGCGTTTGTCCACGGCGGTCGCGAAGGTCACCTTCGTGCCATCGATGGTGTACCCGTTGCGCGTTGCTACATCGCGAGCGGTGATGCTTGCTTTGTTGAAGTCGTTGGGCAAATACACCGTCCCACCGAGAGCGGCGGCGTCTACTGTCTTCTGAAGAGCCTCTGCCTCGGCATAGATCCTGGCGACATCGACCGCGAGAGCGGCGAAACCAAGGAAAACGACCGGCATCATGATCGCGATCATGACCGCAATGAAGCCGCGCTCTTCGCCACCATTGCGCATCGAGCGCCAACGACGAACGACGAAGCTGCCAGCTGATTGACGAGACGCGCGCCGAGTCGACCGACGCGCACGTGGTGAATTCATCGAAGGAATCATCGCCGACAACTACTTGCAGACCTGGCTTGTGGGGATGGGCTCAAACTTCATCACAGCGTGGTCAGCGACACCGGCACTGACACCGAAGAAACTCGCAAAGAGGAACCTGTGCGTGGCTTTCACGTAGACCCCAACAGCCTGACCCGCAGGGTCCCCGGGACATGCGTTAATCGAGGCGTAGTTCCAAGAGCCGCCCGAATATTGGAACTTGTCAGTCGCAGCCATCCACTTGAACTTCACACAATTTGTGCTGCAGGAATTGAAGGTGCCGCTCGCGTTTTTGGGGTAGCCCGCGGCATCGGCCTCGTAGACCCAGAGTTCATCGATGGAATCCTTCGGCATCGCGGATCCGGCTCGCTGGATCGCGTTGGCGGCGTCCTGGGCGAGCGCCGGCAAAGATGCGGGTGCGCCAGTCGCGGGGTCATACACACCGGGAATACGGGCTTCAGCAGAGGCCACGCGCGCGCCTGCGCGTACTGCGCTTGTCACCGAAACGTGGTCGCGCAAGAGGAGGGAGAAGTCGATGATTCCGAACACAATGATCAAGATGACCGGGATCAACAGTGCGGCTTCCACTGCTGAGGCTCCGTTGTCCTGTCCATCGCGGCTGACGCGCCGAGACACTCGGAACATCGACATGTCACTGCCCCCTACTGCGGCTGCGGCCTACCGGATGCGCGCTTCGCGCACTCGAACGCGCTCTACGCGTCGGACCATTGCGACCTAGTGTCGGGTGCGGGCGGTGATCACACGACGCCGAAACGGGTGGGGAGGGCTCATCCGTTCGGTTGAGATCTTGTCTCGCAACCCGTTTGTTCGCTGCCCCATGTCACCGCGAACACGTTGCGTCAGAATTCTGGTGCTAGCTGGTGAACTATCTAGAGGAGCTGGGAAGTGCGACTAAGCAATCGACCTGGCTAGGTCTGCGGCGCCGATCATGCCGGCATCGTTGCCCAGCGGAGAGACGCGCAGCGCGACCTCGGGTCGGTTGGCCAGACCGAAGATGTTGTCTCTGAGGGCCGCCCTCGTCGGGGTCGCCAATAGGTCGCCCGACTCGGCGACCCCGCCACCAATCACGAAGACCGCAGGATCGAGGACGGCAACGAGACTCGCCATCCCAATCCCCAGCCACGTACCAACAACGTCATAGGCGTGGATCGCGACAGGATCGCCTTCGCGTGCCGCCTCGTTGACATGGGGACCAACGATCCCTTCTGCGCTCCCGTCACCCTTGGCCAACATGACAGTCGCTTCGGTACGTCGTTCAGCCGCGAGTTCGCGAGCAGTGCGCACGAGCGCATTCCCACTTGCATACTGCTCCCAGCAGCCGCGCTTGCCACATGTGCAGAGACGTCCATTGCGTTCGACCACCATGTGACCAACCTCGGCAGCGAGCCCGAAACCGCCTCGATAGAGCGAACCGTCGAGGACGAAACCGCCTCCAACACCGGTGCCGACAGTGATTGTGATCGCGGAGGAGACTCCGCGCCCGGCACCAAATCTGTACTCAGCCCACGCCGCGCAATTCGCATCGTTCTCGACGGTTACGGGCAAACCGGCCAGCGCCGAGACGCGATCACCCAATGCCAAGTTCGTCCAGCCGAGATTCGGCGCCAACCGCACAAGTGAGTGAGTCTCATCAACAAGACCCGCCACGCTCAAGCCCACGGCCGTTATCGAATTTGCGATCTCAGGCGCGAGCGAAGCTCTCATCGTTGCCACCGCATCCACGATGGAATGGATGCTCGCTTCAGCATCAGACACAGGAGTGTGCAGTCGTTCATGGGCGATGATGTGACCCTCGGCGTCAACCACCCCCGCTGCGATCTTGGTGCCGCCTACATCGACACCGATCGTGAGACTCACGTGCGCTCCCTTGTTTGTGATCAATCCAGGTTAATGCGTTGAACCCTCGCACTAGACGAAGATTTCGCGTCGCGGTCCCCAACTCGTTTGGCGTTGTCGTCATTGGCGTTGTCGTCATCGGCGTTGTCGTCATCGGCGTTGTCGTCATCGGCGTTGTCGTCATCGGTAGGGCGCGGGTGATCTCTTGATTCGTCAGAGTCGTCGACATGCGGTAGCGCCACAGCCGCTTGGACGGCTGCGGCCAGTTCCATCGCTGCCGCTTGCAAATGCTCCACCACTTCGGGGCGTACCGACCCCCCGAGAACTCGAGACGCGGAATCCCACGTCGTTCGCGCCCGAGTTCCTCCCCCGACCTTGACCCAATCGCCAAGTGAGGCCAGGAGGCGCACGAGTTCATCGGTCGCCGAAGTCAGCAATTCTTCGCTGGAGCTGTCAGCGTCACCTAGCGACTGGGTTCCCTGGTGCCACCACGGCAGCGGGGACTCGCGAGCCGCGTCGTCGTTGGCGGTCACGGGGAATCTCCAACCAGCGCGTCGTGAGGATGCTGAAACCGAATCTGCAAGTGTTGATCAATGACCCCGGCGCCGACGATCTCGCATTGGCGTAACGCCACTGGTAACGCAAAGATGCGGCGGGTTGTCGCGGCGGTAACCACGACGTCGTCGCCTACTCGAACAACGTCGACATCGTCACGTACTGCGAACGGTAGCGATAACTCCAACTCGTAGCCGTTGTCAACGGAACGGACTTGCGTCGGTAACGGGAGGTCGCACGCCGCTGCCGGATCGTCATCGGCATAGACCTCCTTCGCCAACCGTCCCAACGCGTCCAGACCGCGCGGTTCCCCATCGAGGTAGGGCGTCGTCCAGGTCGGATAGGCGGAAAACGAATCTGCAATCTCCGCGAGCTGATCCCGTTGGGCTACAACCCAATTCGTCCGCCACGAATCACCGACGCCTTCGGGGAAGACTCGATTCACGACGACCCCATCGACGCGTTGGCCGAACAACGACAACGCACTAAGCGTTCGTCTCGTTTCCGCGACGGCGACGGACTCCGGCGTGAGGACAAGTCGAACGGTGGTGTCGGGGGAATCCAGCATGGCGCGTGCACTGGTGAGTTCAGTGCTGATGCGATCCAAAGCGAGGAACGCATCGGGATCAGGGATCGGGAGACCGGCCGCTCTGGCGAGAGTCAGTGCGAAGCCACGCAGGAAACCGCCAACGCTGGGCAGGACTCGACGCAGATACCACTCAAAAACATCAGGGAGGGCAAGAAGGCGCAGAGTTTCCCCGCTCGGCGCACAGTCGACGATGATCACGTCCCAGCGGCCCGACTCAGCGTGGTCGCGAACCTCTAACAGGACGAGCAATTCGTCGGCGCCCGGCGGAACAATCAACTCCTCGGCTTGAACCGGATCGACACCGGCGCCTTCGAACGCGGATAACAACCAGGACGAGACGTCCCCCCACGAACGCTCGAGCCGACGTCGAGTGTCCACGTGTACGGCGTACAGAATGGTCGTCTGAACATCGGATCCGATGGCAACTGGTTCGCTCCACCAACCGTCGTGCTGGGCCGGCGTGAGACCGAGTACGTCGGCGACGGAGTGCGCCGCATCGGCGGAGATCAATAGTGTTCGATGGTCATGTTCCGCGCACGCAACGGCCGTCGCTGCAGCGAGCGTCGTCTTGCCGACGCCGCCTTTGCCGGTGAAAAGAACGATGCGCACGCGCGAACGCTAGTCCTGCTCGACGCGCTTCTTGAGCCCCTTCAGCGCGGTGTCCACGATGACCCGCTCTGCCTTGCGCTTGATCAACCCGATCATCGGTATGTTGATGTCGACCGCGAGCCGATAGTCGACGGTGGTAGTTCCATCTCCATTGTCCGAGAGGTGGTAGCTGCCCTCCATGGACTTGAGCATTTGACCGGTGGTGAGCGTCCACGACACCTCGGTGTCGTTATCCCACGTGTATTCCAGTTCGTACGTGTCCTTGATTGGCCCGGACTCCAACCGGAATCGGGCGTCCGCGGGTCGCCCGTCCTCGTACTCGGTGAGTACTTCGACCTCACGCACCCCGTCACTCCACGTCGGATACGCCGGGAGGTCGGCGATCACCGCCATGATCTCGCCCGGCGCGGCACTGATGGAGATGCTGGATTCGGTCTGATCGGCCATGCGGGGACCTTACCTCGCGGGATCGCAACCGCCCGCTGGCAAGGCCCCGAGGTCACGTACTCAGGGCGGGCCCTAGAACTGCAAGGAGAACGGTGAACCGCTGCCTCGGAAGTGGCCGACGTTGACGCATTCGGTCCGGCCGATGCGGGTGCGTTGCGCGAGGGGTTGGTGAACATGGCCAAAAAGAGCCAGCTTCGGTCCCACAGCGAGGATGTACTCCAGCAGTGCGGCACTGCCGCGCTCGAATCGGCGCGCAACGGTGTCGTAAGTAAGTTCGGGGAGCGCCGGTGGAATGTGCGAACACAGCACGTCCACCTCTCCGAGCGCCGCGACCCTCGCTGCAAAAACGTCGTCGTCGAGTTCGTAGGGCGTACGCATTGGGGTTCGCAAGCCCCCGCCGATGAAACCAAAGCGCATACCGCCAATATCGACGGTCTCTCCATCCAAGACTCTGTGCCCGGGGCGCAGATAGTCAGGCCAATAGGCCGGAACGTCGACGTTGCCGTACGTCAAATAGGCCGGTTCGGGCATCACGGCGAACATCGCAGCGTACTGGGCCCGCACCTTCGAATCGAGGTGCTCGCGGCGATCTCCGCCGATGTCTTTCCATAGCCCAGAGGCGTACGCACTCGCTTCTTGGTAGCGGCCCTCTGTTCGCAGCGCCACGAAATGGGCGGCCGGAACACGTCCGAATAGCTCGCCAAAAACCCCCTGAGCGGGATCGGCGTAGTCGAGAAACAACACGAGGTCGCCGAGACAAATCAAGCCGTCAGCCCCATCGGCAGACCGGGCCAACGCGTCCACACTGCCATGGACATCACTGATGACGTTGAGACGCACTAGGTCACCCTAGGCGTACACGTGAGGGGCCGAGTCAGCTAAAAGCGCGTGCCGAGGACCGCGAACACGACGAGTAGTAACGCGGTGAGACCCAACGCACCGCCAACCATCAGCCCGAGTTTGCGCCCGCGACTCATGTCCGGATCGGCCAGGGGCCCGAGATCCGCGCGCTCGGCAGCCGCCAATTCGGCCAGCATGCTGGCCGCAATTCGATCCACCTCAGCGGCGGTGATTGCCCTCGTACCCTGTTGCTCTTCGCCGCCCCCGATCGCCTCTAGTACGTCGAGATCCGCGTCGAGATCCGCGTAGTGATCCGAATCATGATCCGCGTCATGAAAGGCGGATTCGTTCAATAGAGGCTGACGAACAGACCTTTCATGCAGAAAATCTGGGGTCGGGGCTGGGGTCGGGCTGGGGCGGGGGGTGCCTTTGCGGTGGCGGCCCCGGCCCGGGCTCTGGACTGGGCTCTGGACTGGGCTCTGGACTGGGCTCTGGCTGGCTTCCCGGCTTGAGCTCCCGCTGGCTTGATCGACCGAGTCTGGTGACCCGGCGTACGCCATGGCCCGGTGCGAGTGAACGTGGCCGGATTCGGCCGAGCCCAAAGCAACAGGTTCGAGGGCGGGCCGCAGGTCTGCCAGACATAGCGAACACCAGTCCGCAGCGGAAGGCACCCGGGCAGCGCAATGCGGACAACGCACGAGATCGCTCACCCTTGCCGTATCGGCCTCGAAATGCGCTGGCTTGACTGGGAGAACTTGACCCAAGAAGAACTGTGGACGAGAGGAGCCCCCGAGCCCGGTCCAGATCCCGTAGCGTCAGCCTCGGACGGGCCAGCGACGTGAAAGGTGGACAACCATGCGCGAATACACCGAGGCACCCATCGTTCCTGAGCCCACGACGGGCAATCTGACCGATCACGTGGTCGAAAACGCCACGTCTCAGCCCCATCGCGTTGTGTTGGTCAAGCGTGTCGATACTCGCTGGATAGACGTGACGGCGGCCCAGTTCCGTGACGAAGTCGTAGCGATCGCCAAGGGCCTGACCAAGGCGGGGGTCCAGCCCGGTGACCGGGTCGCGTTGATGTCACGTACACGCTACGAGTGGACCCTCGTTGACTACGCGATCTGGTTTGCCGGCGCCGTGACGGTGCCGATTTACGAGACCTCGTCGGCGGAGCAGCTCGAATGGATCCTCACCAACTCCGGGGCAGTTGCACTCATTCTCGAAAGCGACAAGAACGTCGCGGTCTATGACGAGGTTCGCGATCGCGCCCCGGGTGTCACCCACTCCTGGGTTATCGAGCGCGGTGGGATCGAGACCCTGGTAGCCAGCGGCGCCGAGGTCGAGGACGCCGAGATCGAACGCCGACGCAACTTGAGTACGCCTGATTCGCTCGCGACGATCATCTACACATCGGGCACCACCGGGCGCCCCAAGGGATGCATGTTGACCCATCGTAATTTTATGGTCGAGGTCGACAATCTCGTCCAAGGCTTGCCCGAACTCTTCTTGGCTGAAGGTGCGTCAACGCTGATGTTCCTTCCGTTGGCACACGTCTTCGGCCGCGCCATTCAAATTGGCGCGATTCGGGCTCGGGTAAAGCTCGGACACACCGCGGACGTCAAATCGCTCGTGCCAGACCTGGCTGCTTTCCAGCCCACGTTCATCTTGTCGGTCCCCCGGGTCTTTGAAAAGATCTTCAACAGTTCCCAACAGAAAGCGACCTCGGAGGGCAAGGGCAAGATCTTCGACGCCGCCGCAAAGTGCGCGATCGGCTACAGCACCGCAATGGATACGGGCGGTCCAGGTATCGCGCTGAAGGTGCAGCACGCGATCTTCGATCGCTTGGTCTTCAGCAAATTGCGCGCGGCCCTCGGCGGCAAGGTGAGTTATGCCGTATCCGGTGGGGCACCGCTCGGTGCGCGGCTGGGCCATTTCTTCCGCGGAATTGGGCTCACCATCCTTGAGGGCTACGGCCTCACCGAGACGAGCGCCGGCACCACCATCAACCGCCCGGACAAAGTCAAGATCGGCACCGTGGGCGCTCCGATCCCGGGATCCTCGATCCGGATCGCCAATGACGGCGAGGTACTACTACGAGGCGGCCATGTCTTTGTTGGCTACTGGGACAACGAGTCAGCTACAGGTGAAGCAATAGATGCCGACGGCTGGTTCCACTCAGGCGACGTGGGCGAACTTGATGACGATGGCTACTTGAAGATCACTGGTCGCAAAAAAGAAATCCTGGTGACCGCTGGCGGCAAGAACGTTGCACCCGCGGTCCTCGAGGATCGCTTGCGTGCCGACCCGATCGTGAGCCAATGCATGGTCGTTGGCGACGCCAAGCCATACGTCGCAGCCCTCGTCACTATCGATCCCGAAGCCTGGCCGGCGTATGTCAAGGCCAATCAACTAGCCGTTGGGACCACGATCGAGTCGATGGTCAACGATCCGGTGCTGGTGGCGGCCGTACAGAACGCTGTGGACCGGGCGAACAAGGCCGTGTCAAATGCTGAAGCAATCAAACGATTCCATATCCTCGCCGTTGACTGGACTGAGGAAGGTGGCCAGTTGACCCCATCGTTGAAACTCAAGCGCAACGTCGTGATGAAGGATTTCGGCGACGAGGTCGAGGCGCTCTATTCGTGACTTAGTTCATCCGCGATCGGTGGAACTTCGTTGGTGACCTAGCGCGTTCTTGGTCACTAGGGCGGTGGTCGTCACCCGTTTGGGCTCGGAGGTTTGACGGGGTGAAGAACCAACCCAATGGCTGCTCCGCGCCAACCCAACGTCACTCTCTGCGCCGGTACCTTCGCTGACAACCCCAGGTAACCGTCCTGGGACACCGACTATTCGGTGCACCGCAGACGCTTTCAGCGAGGTTCAAAATGGGCCGTCGGACGCTCCTCATCATTTCCGCGATCGTGGTCGCGGCACTCGGCACGGGCGCAGTCTTCTTGTACGCGAACAATGCGCAGAAGCAAGCCGTCGCCGATCAAAACCCTGTCACCGTTGTTGTGGCAAAGGCTCCGATTCAAATCGGAACCACTGGCAAGGCTGCTACCGATGCGGGTTCCTTCGAGCTGAAGACTTTGCCGGTTTCGGCCGTCGCCCCAGGCGCTCTGGCTGACACCTCATCGATTCAGAGTCTTGTTGCCCAGGTGCCGGTACAGACCGGACAGCAGGTGCTGACCAGCATGTTCGGAAACGTGAGCGCCAGCAACGGTCTCGAGATTCCTGCCGGCAAGGTCGCATCGTCGGTGCAACTCGGTGACCCAGCACGCGTCGCTGGCTTCTTGGCTCCTGGATCTCAGGTCGCCGTCTTCGTGACGATGCCTCAGGTCGACAAGCAGCCGGCATACACCCGCCTCGTACTCACCAGCGTTCCGGTGATCGCGGTTGGCCCAGCGACCGTCACGACGCGTACGTCGGGTACTGGTGCCCAAGCCAATGCAGAACAGATCCCTACCGCGATCCTCACCCTGGGTCTGTCGCAGAAGGAGACGGAGAAGCTCGGGCTGGCCAATGAGGTCGGCAAGGTTTTCTTCACCCTGATCGACAAGGACTCGAAGGTCGCACCAAGTGGCGGCACTGACCTGAACCACCTGTTCACCCCGTGATCCTTCCCCCTACGACACGAGGGCGAGGCCCGAGCTACTCATGACTTCAATCGTCGAGTTTGATTCCGTTGGCGCGGACGCCATCAAAGGCGCCATCGGACCAGATACCGTCGTTCTTCCGACGATGGCCGCACTCCGCGACCATCTTGAGGACACCCTCTGGGAAGACGCGGTGGTGCTCGGGCCGAGTGTGGACCAACGTGCCGCGTTCGATCTGGCTGAGCAGATGCGACTCACGCGACCGAGTCTTGGGGTCGTACTGATTCGTCGTCGCATCGACACTCCGCTGCTGACCGAGGCCTTGCGCGCCGGTGTACGCGAAGTAATCCTTGAGCGCGAAGTTTCTGCACTTCCTGGTGCGCTCAAACGAGTCAAGGACCTCGCTCGCGCCCTCCGTGACAGTTCTCCGACCGGCGATTCGTCGGACGAAGAGATCACCAAGGGCCGGATCGTCACGGTCTTCTCCGCGAAAGGCGGCTGCGGCAAGACAACGCTGTCGACCAACTTGGCGGCGGGAATCGCTGCAAGTGGTCGAGGAAGCGTCGTTTTGGTTGACTTGGACCTGGCGTTTGGTGACGTGTCAATTGCGTTGCAGATCTTCCCGGATCACACCATCGCCGACGCAGCTCCGTACGGCAAAGATCTCGACACTCCGGCGCTCTTGTCGTTGCTCACTCCGCACAAGAGTGGGCTCAAGGTGCTCGCTGCGCCGCACGAGCCAAACGATGAAGAGAAGATCACTGGGGAGCTCGTTGGTCACGTCTTGACCTTGCTGCGCAACTCGTTTGACTACGTCGTCGTCGATACGCCTCCGGCGTTGACTGATGCCGTACTCACCGCGTTTGACATGTCTGACGTTGTCGCGCTGCTGGCAACGTTGGACATCCCAGCGCTCAAGAATCTCAAAGTGACCATGAAGACTCTCGACGACATCGGATTCTCCCGCGACCGTTGCCGCGTCGTTCTTAACCGCGCTGACGCCAAGGTTGGATTGGACCTCTCCGAGGTCGCGAAGACCATCAAGGCACCGATCTCCTCGCAAATTCCGTCGTCGCGCGAGGTGCCCACATCGACCAACAAGGGTGTGCCGCTGATCACCGATCAGCCCAAGCACCCGGTGAGCCTGG
Source organism: Candidatus Nanopelagicales bacterium (assembly GCA_038244765.1). Lineage (GTDB taxonomy): Bacteria > Actinomycetota > Actinomycetes > S36-B12 > JBBRLC01 > JBBRLC01. The sequence continues at coordinate 13,120 of JBBRTC010000034.1, forward strand.
CGATCCGCCAATTCACCGAAGAATTCGTTCTCGCCCCAGCATCTGAGGACGACATCCCCATCCAGATCCGCACTGACCGACGCATCCTGCGCCGGAAGAACAAGGGGTGAAGCCGTGAGTCTCTCCGACCGTCTCGCACAAGCACGCAGGGATCGCGGTGTGGGCCCTGAGCTCACCGACGCGATGGACCAAACGTCCACGCGTACCAACGCGGCCTCCGTCGCTGATCCACATGCTGAGCTCAAGCGCGCCGTTCACGCCGCGTTGCTCGAGAGCCTCGGCCCGGAGCTCTATGACAGCAGGATGACCGAAGCCGAGTTGGCGCAGAAGGTGCGCGCAACTCTGCAAGGAGTCATGTCAGCGGAAGAAACACCGCTGACCGTGGCCGAACGCGCGAATATCGCACAGGACATCGCCGATGACATCTTGGGATACGGGCCGATCGAGCCATACTTGCGTGACCCCGAAGTCACTGAGGTCATGGTCAACGGTCCCGGCGTCATCTACATCGAGCGCGGCGGCAAGATCGAGCGCGTCCACGGCGCCTTCACCGACGACGCTCACCTCAAGCGCACGATCGACAAGATCGTTTCTCGCGTCGGTCGCCGAGTCGACGAAGCCTCCCCGATGGTTGACGCTCGCCTGCCAGACGGGAGCCGCGTCAATGCGATTGTGCCTCCGCTTGCGGTCGACGGTGCGGTCATGACGATCCGAAAGTTCTCTCCCGACCCGTATCAGGCTGAGGACTTGGTGTCCTTCGGCACGATGACCACCCAGGTAGCGGACTTGATCGCGGCGTGTGTCCGCGGCCGACTGAACATTCTGGTGTCCGGCGGTACAGGTGCCGGCAAAACCACGACGCTCAACGTACTGTCGTCTTTCATTCCTGAAGAGGAACGCATCATCACGATCGAAGATGCCGCCGAGCTCCAGTTGCACCAAGAGCACGTCGTGCGGATGGAAGCCCGTCCTCCCAACATTGAAGGCCGCGGCGAGATCACCATCCGCGACCTCGTCCGCAACTCACTTCGCATGCGCCCTGACCGTATCGTCGTCGGAGAAATCCGAGACGGAGCTGCCCTCGACATGCTCCAAGCGATGAACACTGGCCACGACGGATCCATTTGTACAGTCCACGCCAACAGTCCGCGCGACGTTCTCGCTCGCGTCGAGACCATGGTGTTGATGGCGGGTATCGATCTGCCGGTCCGCGCGATTCGTGAGCAGGTCTCTGGGGCGATCGATCTCATCATTCACCAGACCCGATTCAAGGACGGCACTCGCCGCATCACCCACGTGACCGAAGTTGTCGGGATGGAAGGTGAAGTCGTCACCTTCCAGGATCTCTTCACCTTCGACTTCCAGGCCGGTTACGACGAGAACGGCGTCGCGCGCGGGCGTTTGCGCTCGACGGGACTGCGCCCCAAATTCTTGGACAAGATGGCCCTGCTGGGCATCGAGGCGGACACCGAGATCTTCGCGTTCGAGAAGTTCGGGATGCCAGCATGATCACCGCCCTGCTTTCCATCGACTACCAACCTGCGGACACCGGATCGGCTTTCTGGAGCCACTCATGGGTTCTCGTCGTGGGCGTTTCGGTGTTCTTTGCGGGCTTGGCGACGCTGCTCGTACTGGCCCTGCTGTCCGCCGATGTCAATGGCCGCCAAGGCGGACGCGTGCGTCGACGCCTTTCCACCTACGCGACGCCAACGACGACAGCTGACCCCTCGAGCGCGACGTCTGGTTCGTTCGGAAACAGCGCGGTAGCTCGATCTGCTGTTGATTTCGCTGACAAGGTCGTCCAAAAGCGCGACTTTGACTCCGTGCTCGCCAAGCGTCTCGAGTCTGCCGGCTTGCCACTCAAGCCAGCCGAATGGTTGCTGATCCACGTCGGGCTCGCGCTCGGTCTCTCCTTTGTGATGTTGCTGCTTTTCAGCTTCCGTCCGATCCCCGCATTGATGGGTTTCGCGGTGGGCGTTCTGGTTCCGTTGGCGTACCTCACCGGCAAAGAAGTACGCCGCAAATCAGAATTCGCAAACAGCCTTCCGGATACCCTTCAGCTCATCGCCGCCTCGCTTTCGGCTGGCTATTCACTGCTGCAAGCTGTTGACACCGTCGTTCGCGAAAGTCACGGAGCGGTTTCGTCGGAGTTCGGCCGCGCCCTTGTCGAAGCACGGCTTGGTGTTCCGACCGAAGACGCGCTCGAAGCAGTTGCCTATCGAATGGACAGCCAGGATTTCGAATGGGTTGTCATGGCCATTCGGATTCAGCGCGAGGTTGGTGGCAACCTCACCGAGGTTCTCAACAACGTCTCTGCGACCCTGCGCGACCGGGCTCGACTTCGCCGCCAGGTTCAAGCACTTTCGGCTGAAGGCCGGCTGTCCGCCTGGATCCTGTCCGGTTTGCCAATTCTCGTCGGCACGTTCTTCATTCTTTTCCGCCCTGAGTACGTCAAGCCGTTACTGACCAGCGCAGTGGGCCTGGCCATGCTCGTCGTGGCCGTTGGCCTCTTGATCGCCGGCATCGCCTGGCTTCGCAAGATCGTGGATGTGGAGATCTGACATGGACAACTGGGTGCTCTACGTCGGACTCCTTGGCGTCTTCGCCGGTGTCGTCGTCCTTCTCACCTCGATTGGTGGGCTGACCACGGAACGCGAGACCGTGTCCCGTTCCCTTGCCGCCGTCGAAGCCATTGAGTCTGCCCCTCGATCGATGCGCGCGGATCTGAATCCCTCGTTCAACGATCGAGTTGTCGGCCCCGCCTGGGACCGCCTTGTCCGATTGGGTCGGCGATTCACGCCAACTGGTCGCTCGGAGCGCCTACGGGTCAAACTCGAACTGGCGGGAAATCCCGTCGGTTGGGACGTCGACCGCGTTTTGGCGTTCAAAGCCCTAGGCCTCATGGCCGGCGTTGCCGTGGGTGTAATCGTGCCGCTTGTGCTGGGTAACATCCTGTGGGCAATCGTCTTCGGTTCCGGACTCGGTATCCTCGGTTTCTACGCCGCTGACCTGGTCCTCTACCAAACGGCGTACAACCGAACTGACGCGATCACCAAATCCCTGCCCGACGCGCTCGACATGTTGATGATTTCCGTCGAATCGGGTCTTGGTTTCGATGCGGCTTTGGCCCAAGTCGCCAAGAACACCAAGGGTCCCTTGGCGGAGGAACTCTTTCGTGTCCTCCAAGAGATGCAGATCGGTACCGGACGCGCCGACGCGCTTCGCGGGTTGGTCGATCGGACCGACGTCGCTGATCTGCGGACATTCGTCACTGCGATGCTTCAAGCCGACACACTGGGCATTCCGATCGCCAACGTGCTTCGCGTGCAAGCCAAGGAAATGCGCCTCAAGCGCTCACAACGAGCCGAGGAAGCGGCGCAAAAGGTTCCGGTCAAGATTCTCTTTCCGCTGATCTTCTGTATCTTGCCGAGCTTGTTCGTGATCATTCTTGGACCCGCCGCGATCTCCATCTACGACCTCCTGGTCAGGGGCACCTGAATCGGCCGGCTCAACTTGGCGCAGGGCGCATCGGCGTGGTCTGACCCTTCGCTCTGGGTCGGTGTGTCAACGTCGCCCTGTGAGTGACCTCCAACCAATTCCCACCCTGGTACGGCCGAGCCCGGTGCGACGACCTCGAGCAGATCAGCCCCGGCCCGTCCTCGTCCTGCGGTTCGGAGTGCTCGGCATCTGTGCCGCACTCACCCTGCAGCACGGGCCCCGTCACCCCTGGGGTGGTTTGCTGGCGCTGGTCGGAATTGCGGCTGCTGCGTCTGCGCGACCGCCGCGCGGGGCACCGGACTGGCTGTGGCGAGCGACGGGATTGGCACCCTTCTTCGAGGCTCTGCTCGCGGCGATCGTGATCGGCGCCATCGGCGACGTCGGCGTACCACTGCTGCCGTACCTCGTTGTCCCCACTTTCGTCGCTGGCCTGAACGCTGGACTCATCGGCGTAGCCGCTGCTTCCGCGACAACCGCTCTCGGGCTGCTGATCGGTGACTACTTCGGGGAATCAAGTTGGACTGGGTTCGACTGGTCGTTGATCGTCGAATGGGTGGGTCTAGGCATTGCCACCGGCATCATCGGTGCCTGGATGCGATCGCTTCAGCGGCGCCGTAGGTCCGACGACGTCTCTTACGAAGCCGCTCATGCCCTTTTGACCCGACTCCGCGAAATTGCTGGCGGCTTACCTACAGGCCTCGATGAAGTCAGTTTGGCCCAACAGGTACTTGCCGACGTGGGCGAAGTGGTGCCGTTCGAGCGAGCCGCGCTTTTTGTCCCGGTCGACTCCGGAGTGCTTGTTCCGCTCGCGATGCAGGGCAGTGAAGCGGTCGACTGGTACGCCGGTGGTGAAGACAGTCTGTGGGCTCGGGTGGGCCGCCACGGTCATGCCCAACAACGGAGTGGCAGTTTCAGCGATCCCACAATCGGTTACAGCGCAGCGATTCCCATCCTTCTTGACCAACACCGCACTGCGATGATCGGCATCGAACGCGGCAGCGCACCGTGGCCCGCTCACGACTTGGTGGCGGCCCAAGACATGGCTGACCAGGCTGCCCTGCGTCTGGACACAGCCGCGTTGTTCAGCGAACTGAGATCGTTAGCAACGGCCGAGGAGCGCCGACGAGTCGCACGAGAAATTCACGACGGCATTGCCCAAGATATTGCCTCGATTGGATACCTCGTCGATGATCTAGCAGCTCGATCAAAGAACGAGGAAGACGCAGCTGAACTCACGGTCTTGCGTGACCGGCTGACGACGATTGTCAATGAATTGCGGCTATCGATCTTCGACCTGCGAAGCGACGTCTCTCCGTCAGCTGGCTTGGGGACCGCACTCTCGGCGTACGTCCGCTCCGTCGGGGCAGAAGCCAAGTTGACCGTCCATTTGGTGCTCGACGAGTCTGCAAATCGGTTGGCTATTGACGTCGAGACCGAACTGTTACGGATCGCGCAGGAGGCAGTCACTAACGCGCGAAAACACGCCCGTGCCCGCAATCTCTGGGTGACGGTGCGAATCGACCCCCCACGAGCTTTTCTGCGGATTGCCGACGATGGGGCGGGGCTCGGGACCCCGCGCACAGATAGCTATGGCATGGAAATCATGGGAGAGCGGGCCGCCCGCCTCGGAGCCCTGCTTTCGATCCGAAACCGGGTCGGAGGCGGCACCGTGGTGGAAATCCTGCTCACGATGGCCCGCAAGCGCGGCGTGCCTGCGCCATAAATGAGGCGAACCGTCAGACGATCGGGTTAGCAACTCTGGCGAGACGGACCGACTCGGATGCAGTCCGACCACGCTGGCACTTCCACAGGAATCGAGGCACCCGGTGACGATTTCGGTATTGCTCGTGGATGATCACGAACTCATCCGACAGGGGCTGCGTCGCGCGTTCGAGCGCGACGGCGAATTCGACGTCGTAGGTGAAGCAGGGTCAGTCAACGAAGCGCTGCGACTCATCGGCTTGATCACGCCCGACGTGGTGATCTTTGATGTACGCCTGCCCGACGGAAGTGGGCTCGATGCGATTCGCAAGATTCGCGCCGATCGCAAGGACCTCGGCATCGTGGTGTTGACAATGTACGCAGGGGACGAGCAACTCTTCGAAGCCCTCGAGGCTGGAGCGAGTGCCTTCGTCCCGAAGAACTCCCCGGCCGACGATGTCGTCGCCGCCGCGCGACACGCGGCTGCATCACCGCAGGCGTTTACCGCAAGCGACCTGGCCGAAGCGATGAAGCGACGTATGTCTCCGTCGGGTCCGCAGTTATCACCGCGCGAGCGCGAGGTTTTGCTGTTGCTCGCCGACGGGCTAGGGGTCGCCCAAATATCTCGGCAACTCTTCATTAGTGAATCCACGACCAAGACCCACATCTCGAAGCTCTACGACAAGCTCGGCGCCGGCAATCGTGCCCAGGCGCTCATGACCGCACTCAAACTGGGCCTGCTCAAATCTCCGGGGGCCGACTAACCGAACTCGCTCCGTAGCGATCCTCACGTTGTGCTACCGATTTGCAGTCCATCGGTCCCGATGTGGGGCACCCGGCTCGCGTGAATGGTACGAACGTACGACGTGAATAGGGACTTGGGGATGACGCGGAGCACGGTGCGTGACCTCCACACTCATCTCAGCCGGACCGCCCATGGTCCGGAAATGGATCTGGTCGACCGGCCTAGATCCTGACCAGTTCCTAGTGGGGGGTACCACCACCATGTTGAACCGCATCCGCACCAACCGCAACGACGAAGGCGCCTCAGCAGTTGAGTACGGCCTGCTCGTCGCATTGATCGCCGTCATCATCGCTGGCGTCGTCTTCGGCCTCGGCACCGCTCTCAAGACCAAGTTCCAGACCACCTCGACCTGTGTTGCTGGCGCTTCCGCGGCGAACTGCCCGTAAGTCTCAAACGCACTTCAGCGATGCCGCCGTGGTCTTCCACGGCGGCATCGCTGTGTCACGAAGCAGGCACCGGCCCAGGAACGCTCACCCCGGACAGATCAGCAGGTTCGGGCAACCCGACTGACTTGGCCCAGGAGCGCACCAACGCGAGTCGCTCCGGCGTCGACGGATGGCTGTAGAACCATAGGTAGAACAACGCTGGTGGGTCGAGGTTGCTGAGATTGCGTACGCCGAGTCGCTTCTGCATTCGCGCGAAGACATCCGCAGCATGGCCGTCCGCATCGCGAGTGAGATTCAGGGCATGGACGTCGGCGCGCGCTTCTATCCGGCGGCTCATCAACGACCCGATCGGCGACACGAGCAAAGTGGTCGCCGCAACGATGGCAAGGATCAGTGCAAGGACCCGCTGATCACCAGCCGAGCTCACTCCGGCTCGATCCAACAGAGCAGTCCATCCGGTAAGCAGGAACAGCACTACGACCGCGAGAGCCGCGCCCACCGCGCCCAGCAGCGTGGCGTGCAGGACATCATTTTCCTTCGCGTGTCCGAGTTCATGGGCAACGACGAGCCGTACTTCTTCAGGAGTCGCACCGTCGACCAAAGTGTCGTAAACGACGATTCGCCGAGTTGCACCAAAGCCGGAGACATAGGCATTAAGCGCGGTCGTACGCCGACTCGCATCGACGACGAGGACGTCTGATACGGCGACACCGTCTTTCGCCGCAAGGTCGAGCAGCGACGTACGCAACGGACCGTCAGACATCGGCGTGAACTGATTGAAGATCGGTTCGATGAGGACCGGATAGACAAAAGACGCGACCACGACAAGAAGTGCCGCCCCCAGCGACGCCGGGATCCACCACGTCGTCGGTAGGCGTCGGGCCAACGCGACCAACACGAGGAGCGCGCCCAGTGTGATAGCGGCCCCAATCGCGAACGATTTGAACACATCCGCGACCCACAGTCCCCACGAACCGGTGGCGAGTCCCTCGCGCAGTTGTGCTCGCCGAAGTCCGATCTCGAAAGGGATCGTGGCGACGCGGCCAATCGCGAGAAGAACGACACCACCGAGCAAGAACTGCGCCCACCAACGATCGCAGACGGCGTTCGAGGTGGACGACACAATGCGCGCCCCAAGTGGAGTGAGGCCGAGGATCAGCGATATGGCCAAGGACAACCCCAGGGAGAGCAAACGCAGCGGCAGGACGGCCGACGCGAAATCCGCCGCGCGGGTGAACTCGGGCGGCGAGAAATCCCTGGCTACATCGACGGCCACTCCCCCGCCGGCATCACCCAAAGGCCGCCACGGTGTGGTCACCGCGATCACGATTCCCATCGCCAGGACCAACACGATTCCGACAATCAGCGCCGGGCGCCAAGGAACGCTCATATCCGCAACACTGCCCCATCATGCCTGCCGTCGCTCGTTTGCTTCAGTCCCATCCCAGACGATTGGTAACCTCGGAAGATGCCCAGGGGGAATGCCGCCACTGCGATCGTGCGGATCGTAAGGAACCCGTGGTCGGTGGTATTCGGCTGGGCGATCACCCGAGCAGTCATCGCCGCCATGGGCCTCGAGCACCTTCCGTACTACGCCAACGACGTGCTCTACAACGACCTCGACGTATACAGCCGCTGGACAAATGACATCGCGGCCGGCCATTTCCCGGTCGGAGACGACATGTGGCAATACCCACCGTTGGCCGCGCCGGTGATCTATGCGAGTCGTTTGTTCGGCGAGGGTCGCGCGTCGTTCGTGGTGTTGGCGCTGATCGTGGATTTCCTCATCCTCCTCGTACTCCTCGTGGATGGGAGACGCCGCGAACGTGTGCAGGGCGCCTGGCTGTGGGTTCTTGCCGCGGCGCTGGTTGGACCCGTGCTCCTGGGTCGATTTGACCTGGTGCCGACACTATTTGCCGTACTCGCCGTGGTCTGGGCGTCGCGCCCGATCCGGGCGGGCATCGCGTCTGCTCTCGGTGCACTGCTCAAGGTGTGGCCCGTACTCATCTTGCTTGCGTTGCCCCGTCGAAACCTCCCCCGTGCGCTTGCCGCCTTCGTGATCGTCGCTTTCAACGTTCTCTTGATCGCGGGAGCCTGGAGCAGTGGCGGCCTGTCGTTCCTGGGCAATCAGCGCGATCGCGGCATCCAAGAGGAGTCAGTCGCCGCGCTTCCGTTCATCATCGCCCGTGCATTCGGCGCCCATGTCGAGTACATCTATAGATTCGGGTCCGTCGAGGTTGAAGCCACTGGTGCGAAGACCTCGGGAGTCATCGTCACGGTTCTCGGGCTGATACTTATCTCCCTCGTCGCCTGGTGGCGGCTGTGCGGGCGCCTGGAGGCAGTCGGCGCCGCTGATGTCGCGCTCACCGTCATCCTCGTGTCGGTGGCGACGAGTCGAGTGTTCTCTCCGCAGTACGACGTGTGGCT
>JBBRTC010000035.1:0-21555 GCA_038244765.1 Candidatus Nanopelagicales bacterium
ACTCGGCGGAGGGGTGGTGCTACCAGTACGCCTCATCGAGCTTGCCCTCGATACTGCGCACATTCTGACGTGAGCACGTCGGGCAGTACCGCTGGAAGCGCGTGCCTTCCGAAAAAGTCGTCCACGACAACACGATTGTCGGATCCGAATCCGGGTCCGCTTCGCCACCGCAGTGCGAACAAATCCACATGATGCAATCCTGCCTGGTCACTCATCTCATGCCGCCGATTCACTCGTTTCGCCGAATTCGGCGAGTCGTGCTGATTGGTCCGCCCCGTGGTCGGAGCGGCTGAAATGGTCTGTTCGGCCGTACTCAGCGAGCCTGGCGCTCAAGGCGTGACTCGCGGCGCGGGCGTGGCTGGCGTCGTCCCTACTCGGACGCCCTGGTCGCCTCCGGCGAGCCACTATCTGACCGCCTTCGAAGACCTCGCCGCCCCAGATACCCCAGGGCTCTTCACGCTCAAGTGCCCCGGCAAGGCATTCGATCCGCAACGGACATGAACCGCATACGGCCTGAGCCTCGGCGACTGAGGCGGGGTGATCGGCGAACCACAACTCGGGGTCGTGAGTCGCACAAGCCATCGATTCACCCACTAACGAACTTGGCATCGAGTCCGGTCTGATCAAGGTCTCGACAGTCATAACGGTGTTCACCTCCATCATTAGTCTTTGTACTGGTGCTGACTGGATTTTCGCGGTGCGGTTGTGGCTTCCTCCTCACGTCTCGATGCCGAAAACGAGAAAGGCCGCGGTCCCGGTGAGGGATCGCGGCCTGTGGTGGCTCCGGTGGCTGGGCACCGGGGTCAATCAACGGTCGGGATCCTTCAATGACACGAACTGCGTGTAGCGGGACGTGAACTTGCCGTTCTTCTGGGTGAAACTGTTCGGCTTGCTGTCGGTTGCTGAATCGGTCCGCGAATTGACCGGGACGTAAGTCAGGTCAGCGCTCTGCGTGCGCCACGCCATGGGTGCCACCCCGTTGCGTGCGGTCACCACGCCGGCGTAATCGAAATTTCCGACAACAGCCGTACGGGCAACACGGGTTGAAGGCGCGACCGCACCGCAGATCGCGACGGTCTTCGAGTTGATCAACACTGGGCCACCTCCTTCGCGTGAGTTCCTTCACCCAGCCGACTGGCTCGGGGCTTCAGGGACCGTACGCCCTCGCGGTCCAGTCAGGCAACGTAATTAACGCCATCGGGGTGTTCGTGATCATTTCGTGAGGTACGAGGCGCACACCAGCTTGGCTCTGCGTCGGGGGCCGAGACGTGTCAGGGCGGCACGTCGGGGGCGGCGCGTCAGGGGTCCGGGAGGATCGGATCGGGTGGTTCGTCTCCGCGCAACAAAGCAAGCACGCACTCGCCGTACCGCGCGAGCTTAGCCGGACCCATCCCCGCAATCGCCTGCAGCGCAGCCATATCTGCGGGCATCGTCTCAACGATCGCGACCAAGGTTGCATCGGTGAAGATGACGTAGGCCGGGGCAGATCGACTTTGCGATTCGGCGTACCGCCACGCTTTCATCCGGTCGAAGACGACCTCGTCATAGGTCGACGGGCAGGAGCTGCATCGACCCAGCGATACCTCGTGACCCCCGACGAGTGTTCGACCGCAGACACGACACGAGCGCGACGACTTCCGTTTCGACGTACGCCGGGACACCGGTTCCTTGGCTGCCTTCACCTGCGACGATTCGGGAAGAGCCTCACGAGCGAAACGCGACAGCGTGCGCGACCCTCGCTGACCGGGATTGCGCGCGCGGGCCCAACTGAATTCGAGGTGGCGACGTGCGCGGGTGACGCCGACGTAGAAGAGCCGTCGTTCTTCGTCAACGCGCTCATCGGTGTTCGCATGCACGATCGGGAGGGTGCCCTCCACGAGTCCGACGATGAAAACGGCGTCCCACTCGAGACCCTTGGCCGAATGCAATGTCGCCAGTGTGACCCCATTGGTACTCGGCGCGTGCTGACTGTCGCTTCGCCGATCGAGTTCGGCCACGAGGGTCGCGAGCCCGACGGTCGCTTCGTCGGTCGCTTCAGCTCCAGCGATCACCTCGGCTCTTCGTGACGACACGTCTTCGGCGAGTGAGATCAACGCGGACAACGATTCCCAGCGTTCTCGGACCGCTCCAGTACCCGCCGGTGCGGTTTCGTCCCACCCCATCGCACCCAGAATCGCGACCACCGTGTCGCGCAGACTTTCGCTTCCTTGCAGCGACAAGTCGGTGCCAACGTCAACACCACCGCGCGCCGCACCGCGCAAACGAGTGATGGCTTCTCTTACTTCGGGACGATCAAAGAACCGCTCACCGCCGCGAAGCGTGTAGGGGATGCGTGCGTCGGCCAACGCCGCCTCGTACGGCTCGGACTGAGCATTTATCCGGAAGAGCACCGCGATCTCCCGCGCTTCGATTCCACGCTTGATCAAGGTAGCAATCTTGTGTGCCGCGCCCTCGGCTTCCTCGGTTTCATCGGCGTACCCATCAAGGGTCGGTGCGGGACCGTCGGGGTTCTGCGACGCCAAGGTCACGGTGGCGGCACGCGTTGACGCGTCGGCCGCCTGGAGGACTCGATTTGCGACGCTCACGATTTGTGGGCTGCAGCGGTACGAACGCACCAATCGCACCGTCGTTGCCGCGGGCCAACGCGCCGAGAAGCCAATGAGCAGAGCCGGATCAGCGCCAGCGAACGTATAGATCGTCTGCGCTGCATCGCCCACCGCGCAGACACTGTCGCGATCTCCCAGCCAGAGATCCAAGAGTCGTTGTTGCAACGGGTTGACATCTTGATATTCGTCGACCGTGAAGTGGTGGTACTGACCTCGGACCTGCGTGGCGATGTCCTCGCGCGCATCGAGCAATCCCACTGTGAGCAACAGGACGTCTTCGAAATCGATCAGACCGCGGTCGGCTTTGATCGAGTCATATCCGGCGTAGACCTTGGCCACGGCGGCTGGGGGCAACTCCCCTAACGGCGGCCGTGCTGCCTTTTCGGCTGCGATCGAATAGTCGTCCGGTGCGACCTGGGTGACCTTCGCCCATTCAATCTCCGCGGCGAGATCACGCACCGCGGCCGCTCCGGCAGGAATACGCAAACGAGTTGCCGCTTCATTGACGTACCTCGCCTTTGAACTGATCAATTGCGGGAAATCGCCACCGACGCCTTTGGCCCAGAAGTAGCGCAGTTGCCGCAACGCCGCGGAGTGGAAGGTTCGCGCCTGGACTCCCGGTACGCCGAGGGTGTGCAGTCGCCCGCGCATTTCGCTGGCGGCCCGGGCGGTGAAAGTGACCGCCAGCGTTCGATTCGGATCGTGGGAGTTGGTGGCGACGGCGTAGGCGATCCGGTGGGTGATGGCCCGGGTCTTGCCCGTGCCGGCGCCCGCGAGTACGACGACGGGCCCACCGACCGCTCGGGCCACCTCCCGCTGCTCGGGGTCGAGGGCATCGAGAATCTGATCGGGTGTCACCGCGGCATCACGCCGCCATCCTCCCAGTCAGCCCCGACCAGCCGGGAACAGCGTGCGATCCTGGGGCGTTACCCACCTGGGCCGCCGACCGGGCGGTACGCACAACTTCTCCTCAAAGGATTGCCCGATGGCTTTGACGATCTACTCGACAACCTGGTGCGGTCCTTGCCAGCGACTCAAATCACAGATTGCCCGAGAGGGCATCCCCTACACCAACGTCGATATCGATGAGAATCCCGAGGCAGCCTCGTTCGTGATGACCGTCAACGGGGGCAATCAGACCGTGCCAACGGTGGTGTTCGCAGACGGATCAACCCTGACCAACCCGTCCCTCATCGAGGTCAAGTCCCGCCTCGCAAGTCTGACCGCTTAAGGGCGAGCCCACGTACTGGGCAGTTCGTCGCCGTACCAACGTTCGACGAGTCGCCGCGAAATCGACACCGAGGGCGGAAGTCGCACGGTCCCGTCGGCGCACGCCGCCGCCAAACCCTCGCGACTAAACCACCGAGCTTCTGAAATTTCCTCCCCGTCAACATCAATCCGCGTATCCAGTGCCCGCGCGTGATAGCCAAGCATCAGCGACGAGGGGAACGGCCACGGTTGCGAACCGAGGTAGACCAGCGACTCAGGATCGACGAGTACGGACGTCTCTTCTGCAACTTCGCGAACGACGGCGGACTCAGCCGATTCGCCGGCCTCGACGAAACCGGCCAGCGTCGAAAACCATCCTGGCGGCCAGTCTTCCCGGCGGCCCAACAGAGCTCGGTCCTCGTCATCGCGTACGAGCATGATCACCGACGGATCCGTGCGCGGGAAATGAATCGACTCATCCGTCGGACATTGCCGCGCCCAACCGGCGTTGACGATTTGCGTCCCGGATCCGCATCGAGGGCAATGACGATGGCTCGCGTGCCAATTCGCTAGAGCGAGCGTCGTCGCGACCAGCGCGGCATCGCGGTCGGCAAGTCCCGCACCGATCTCCCGCAGTCCCACCCATCGGCGTACGCCCGTCCCGCCGACAGACTCCGCCGAATCTTCAAGGCCATCAGAGTCGTAGCTGTCGTCGATGAGATGGCCGAAGTACGCCGTCCCCTCCACGTCGATCCCGAGAAACACGGAGGCATGTTGCTCAGCCAACGCAGGAGCAAGCGTGTTTGCGTGTGCGACCTCGAGGCTTTCCGCGTCGACGATCAGGACCCGGCTTTGGTGCAACCACACATGTCTCGTCGACGGATCAGTCTCGGACGCCAATAACCACTCGAGGTCCGTTCGTCGGTGTCCTAGACGATCCAGATCCCCACCGGTCAAGGCGATATCGCGAATGAGGTCACGGTCCGCGCCGCTCGGTCGGACCGATGTCATCGCCCCAACCTAGCGCCCACCACCTCCCGGCCAACGAATCAACTAAGTTGACCGTTGGTCGCACTCGATGAGCGAGAAGAGGTCTGCATGGAGGCGTTTATTCGCCAACTCACGGGGGTGCGACTTGTCGCGGCCGCGTGGGTAATGCTCTACCACTTCCAACTCCCGCTGGACACCGTTCATCTGCTGCTGCCTGGCGTGAGCGACGTCCTCAAAGTCGGTCGACTCGGCGTTGATCTGTTCTTTGCATTGTCCGGTTTCATCCTGACCCACACGTACCTCACGAAGTTGGGCCCCAAGGTACGACTGAGGGCCAGCGCCCGGTTCTGGTGGCTTCGGCTGGCTCGGATCTATCCAGTTCACTTCGTCACATTGCAGATGGCATGGATGGTGGCCCTCATCCAGCCCGCGACTGACGCCGCCGCTGGTGACGCGGGCGGGGGCAAGGATTGGCTCAACCCCGCCGACTACATCAAGCAGTTGTTGTTGGTGCAGGAGTGGGGTGCAAACCCCAGCCGCGGTTGGAACTTTGTCGCCTGGTCGCTCTCGATGGAGTGGCTCGCCTACTTGATCTTCCCGCTGCTGATCTGGGCGTTGTGGCGATTCCACCGCGCAATTCCGACCAAAGCGCTTCTGGGCCTGTGGGTCGTGGCAGTCCTGCCGCTCACCGTTCTTGCAGCGACTCGACAGAACGATCCGTACTACTTGCTGGATTGGGCGTCGACCGTTCGCATCTTGACCGAATTCACTGCCGGCGCGATTACGTACCTCATCGTGTTGAGGTTCATCCGCGAAGGAGAGGATCAGCCACGCCCCCGAGTCGAACGCCTTGCCACGACGCTGTCTTTCGCCATGCCACTTCTCGTTGTCGCGGGCGCGATCGTGCTCGGGCACACGGCGAGCCTGCAGTGGCCAGGCCTCAACGGCTACCCGCCGCCACGTATGCATCTGCTTCTGGTCCCACCACTCATTGTGTGGATTGGGGCGCTGTCACTGTCTCGGCGCGGAGTCGCGCGTGGCCTCAGTACGCCGACCCTCGTACTCGGCGGCTACATCTCTTTTTCGCTCTACATGACCCACCGGTTTGTGTACGGCTTCTGGCGGACCGGCATGCGAGTGATTGGCATCAAGGGTGGCATCTTGTATTTCGTGGGCGTCCTGGGTCTTGTCGCGCTGTGTTTGCTCGGGGCGTACGCCATGTGGCGGTGGATTGAGGAACCGGCGCGTGAGTGGATGCGTCGGCTCATCGGAGAGCGCGCAAAGCCAGTCGCTGAGCCAACCTTCGGCGCAGCAGCACAGTGATTTCGCCGCTACGAATCGCCACGTTCAACACGTTGCACGGTATTGCCATCACCGGAACTCCGAACGCCGAGAGCCACCTCGCCGACGCGGACTCGGTCGCCTTGGCCGAGGCAGCCGGGTCACTGCGAGCCGATGTCCTTGCCTTGCAAGAAATCGATCGGTTCCAAAAACGTAGCGGTGAGGCAGATCAGACCGCTCTGATCGCATCCCGCATGGGCACTGATCAGTGGCGCTTTGTGCCCAGTGTTGAAGGCACCCCGGGTTTCCCTGACTGGGTGGCCGCCGAACCGGGGGCACTGGTTGGCCCGGGCGACAACGACAATGACGAACGCTTCTCGCCAGCCACGACACCCCAATTTGGGATCGGTCTCGTGTCGCGCCACCCAGTGTTGCAATGGCGAAGTACGCAACTGGGCGGTCCGCGAATCTCGGTCCCGATTCCGATTCCGGGGGGGGCAAAACCACGAATTCAATGGGTGCCCGATGAGCCGCGCGTGGCTCTCGCGGCGGTCATCGACACCCCGCAAGGAGTTTTGACGGTCGCAACTGCGCATCTGAGCTTGGTTCCAGGAGTGAACGTTCGCCAGCTGCGCACACTGCTCCGGTGGACCAGCGACTTGCCCACGCCGCTGATCATCCTTGGGGATTTCAATGTCCCAGCGCCCATCGTAAAAAGGGCAACGCGCTGGCCGCACCTCGTGAAAGGCGCCACGTTCCCGAGTTGGAATCCCAAGATTCAACTCGACCACGTGATCGCGCGCGGGCTCGACGACTTCCAACTTGCACGTTCGATAAGCGAGATCGTCAGACTCGACGTCAGCGATCATTGCGCTGTGGTGCTCACCCTCCCCGCGTCGGTTGCCCCATCGACAGATTCTGAGCCGACCAGCAATCGCTCGACCTGATCACGGTCAGGGAGATCAACGGGGGTCACTACGTCACCGGTGCGCATGTAGACAAAACTCGCCGAGACCGAATCCACCGACACCCCCTTGAGCTCCGCCCACGCAATCCGATAGATCGCCAACTGCAACGGGTCGGCGTCTTGAGCCCGATTGGTCTTCCAGTCGACGAGTTCCCACTGGTCTCCCTCGCGGAACACCGCATCAATGCGCCCTTGTACGACGCGGCCACCGAATAGTGCGGTCACCGGCACCTCGATGGCGTAGGGACTACGCGACGCGTACGGCGTCTGTAAGAACGTCTCCTTCATCGCTTCCAAATCTGCGTCGGAGTCGATATCGGCATCCCGCGCTCCCGGAAGTTCATCGGGAGGCAGGAGTGGTTGATCGCCGAACAACGTTTCGATCCAGGCGTGCAAAGCGGATCCGCGCCGCGCAGCGGCCACGGGGCGTCGCGGCATGGGACGTCGCAATGACCGAGCAAACCGCTGCTCGTCCTTGGCCAGATCCATCAGGCCCGTGACCGACAAACTCGTCGGCGTGCGCACTACCCATTCGGAGACGCGGTCGCGGCGTACGGAATCCAACATCAAAGCAATATCGCGATCCCATTCGCGGATGACCTCGGCGTCCACAGCCGACATCTCGGGTCCAGATCCAGACGCGGGCATTGATGCGAGCGGAAGTGTCGGGACTGCGACACGCAGACGTACGGCCTCCGCCACGTCGCCACGACGCCGATGGGCGCCCGGGTTCGAGTCCGTTGGCCACGGCGTGACCTCCGAGGAGTCCACCAAGGGATTCGACGACCCGTCAGCGGGTTTCTCGGCCCACACCTCGACCGATCCAGCGCCCGCCTCAGACGTCGCCCGGAGAATGTCGAGATAGGGACTCGGAGCCCGAGGTTTCTTCTGCGTCGCTCCCCACCACGAACCGCTCGCGATGAGGCGGCGCTGCGCCCGGGTGATCGCCACATACGCAAGACGCCGTTCATCCAATTCGTCAAGCACCCGACACTGATCAACGAAGACGTCAAGTTCCTTTGCCTTGGGCGACTCAGACGAGGGGAAATCCAGTCGCGGGTCTGCGAGCAGGGCAGCACTTCCCGACGCGGCAGCGATTACTGCAAGAGGCGGCGTTACGGGCGACTTGGGCCAGCGGTTCGCGCCGTTCCCGCTGGGGAAAACTCCCTTCGTGAGAAACGGAACGACCACGATGGGCCACTCGAGGCCCTTGGACTTGTGCACTGTCATTACCGTCACCGCGTTGGCTGCCGGGTCGACCTCAAGCCCTGGATCGTCATCTAATCGGGCGAGATCGCGCAGCCATGCCAAGAACGCGCCCAGTGTGGCCTCCCGATCGAGATCGCGAAACTGCGACGCCAGATCGATGAAAGCCACAATCGATTCGCGGCGAGAAGCCGCAATTGCCTCCGGACTGGAAGACAATTCGACGTCAAGACCACTGGCCGCAATAACGCGATAGATGAAATCGACAAGTGGTTCCCCGGCGTGTTGGCGCAACCGCGCGAGTTCTTCTGCGAATGCGCTCAACCGCTGCCGGGCGGCGTCAGACACGCCGACCTCATCGGTCAGATTGCCGATGGCGTCGGCGAGCGATACGACGTCAACGGGATCCGAGCCGGCGACCGCATTGTCCAGCTGATCGCCAATGCTTGCGGTGTCGTCGGCGGGACCTGGCTTGTGTCGCTGCCCTGGATCGTCTCGCACCAGGTGCGCGGCATGCCTTCCCAGCACAGCAAGATCCCGGGGACCAATTCGCCAACGAGGTCCGACCAACTGGCGAAGCAACGCGGAATTCGCGCCCGGGTCGTGAATCACTTCGAGCATGCTGACGATTTCAACCACCTCGGGGAGTTCGAGCAGCGCGGCTTTCCCCACTATTTGCGCCGGTATGTTTCGCGCCACCAACGCCGCATGCACGAGCGGGATCTTCTTGGCTTCCCGACATAGCACGGCGACATCGCTCCACGTTGTTACCTCGGTCGCAAGCGTGGCGATTTGGTCCGCGACCCAATTGATCTCGGCGCTCTCGGTTTCCAACAACGCCACGTCAATTCGACCCGGACCTAGGTCCGCTCGACCGGGACGAAGATGGACGAGGTCGCGGTGGACGGCGTGGAGAGGTTCAGCGACCTCATTGGCGGCGTCAAGAATCCAGTTTGCAGATCGACGATTGACTGACAACGGGTACGCCGGAGCGGCCGTTCGAGATCCATCGGCATGCACAACGGGGAATTGGTGAGGGAACTCGTCGATGTTCGCGACCTCCGCGCCCCGCCATGAATAGACGCCCTGACACGGGTCCCCCACTGCGGTGACGGGATGACCATCGCCGAACAGGGCCGCCATGAATACTCGCTGCGTGATCGACGTGTCTTGATATTCATCCAGCAGGACAACTCGAAACTGCCCACGCAGCGACTCGGCCACCTCGGGACACGACAGCGCGAGATTAGCGCACAACCGAAGCTGATCTGAAAAGTCGATAACGTCGTGGACGCGCTTTGCCGCTCTAAATTCTTCAACCAAGCCCGCCAACGCGATTCTGGCCGACGCGCATTCGATCATGTCACGACCGGTGTTTTGCTGCTCGACCCGAGACATGACCGCGACGAGGGCCTCGTCCGCGTTGATCAACTCCTGCGGACTCACCATCCGCTCAGCCAGCACACCGTCGAGAGCGACGATGCTCTTCGCGACCTCAACGGGCCGTGATTTCAGCGCCGACATCGGACGCTTCGTTCGGCATGCCACTCGGAATGCGAGTTGGTAGCGAGTCGCGTCGGTCACCAGGCGCGCGTCCGGCTCGAGTCCGAGCCTCAATCCGTGTTCTTCAATCACGCGATGCGCGAACGCGTGATACGTCGAGATCGACGGCTCTCCACTGTCATGATCGGTGCGGATCAACGCCTCTGCGGGAACCGCCAGTCGGGTGAGACCGGCACGAACCCGCCCCGCGAGTTCCGCGGCGGCCTTATTTGTGAAGGTCAATCCGAGAATTCGATCAGCGTCGACCAATCGATTCGCGACAAGCCAGGTGACCCGGGCAGCCATCACCGTCGTTTTGCCGGACCCGGCCCCAGCAACAACGACGGCGGGTTCTAGCGGGGCAGTGATGATGTCGAGTTGTTCGTCGGAAAAATCAACCCCAAATATCGCGGAGATTGTCGGGGCCGGCCCTGACGGTGTCCCCGATATCGGCCGTACATCTGAGGTCGTCACTCAGATCACTTCCTGTCCCGCTGGCTGGGCCGGGCACAAGGTCCTGAATTCGCAATAATCGCAATACTGATTCCTCTTCGCGGCAAAGGCCTCTTCCCGAATGACTGCGGCGGCCACACCCAACGCTTCATCCATCCAGGTGCGTTCGTCGAATCCAGATTCGACGACCGGCATCAGTGCGGCTTGGGGTTGCTCAACCGGGAGTCCCGGTGCCTTGGCGAGTTGGGCGCGTAGTTGGACGAGTGACGCGCCGCCGAGCGCTTCCAAACCTTGAAAGCCGTCGATCGCCCCTTCTCGAACCGCGACTTGGTACACCCCCAACTGGTGATTAGCTGCGACATCGGCACTACGTGGTTTGACTTTGGCGGTCTTGTAGTCGCTCACCACAACCCCACGAGACGGCTCGGCATCGACTCGGTCCATTGATCCGGTCAACCGGATCCTCTCTTCGGTCCCATTCGGGCGTGGCACATCAAGTTCGAGATCAAAGCGAGCCTCGGTGGCAACGAGAGTGAATCCATCCCGAATGCGCTGGTCGTCGAAGGCGAGGAATCGCCGCACGGCCAAAACGGCTTCGCCGCGTTGACTCTCGGATTCCCACGGTGCGTCGTATGGCATGCGTGACCAAACTTGATCAACCGCCGAGTCAATCGAGTTCTGGTCTCGGTCAAGCACACCGCGACTCATCTGATCGGCGATGACATGGACGATGGAACCAAATCCAAGCGCCGACGTACTTGGGGTTTCACCGTGAACTTCGTGCCCAAGGAACCACCTCAAAGCGCACCCGTGCAAACCATCGAGGCTTGAGCCGGACATCGTCACAGGCGCATCGACCGGTCTGATCGGCACGTCGGAACTGGTGATGTCTCGAACGCCCCACCATGTGCCGGGGTCGGCCGCGCGCGCAAGCGGAGCA
This sequence comes from Candidatus Nanopelagicales bacterium, assembly GCA_038244765.1. GTDB lineage: Bacteria > Actinomycetota > Actinomycetes > S36-B12 > JBBRLC01 > JBBRLC01. The sequence goes on from JBBRTC010000035.1 coordinate 11,195, forward strand.
CCGGATTCGTCAACGCTGCTTGCCAACGCCGCCAGTCGCTCGACAGCAGCCTCACGCAAAGCCGAACTGGAGACTGGATCAACTGCGGCACAGCGCAATCGCGCTACGACCGCCGTTGGGGTCAACGAGCGCGAAGGCCGACCCGTTACATGCGTCGCGGGAACACCGAGACTGGCCAGGAAGCGCGATGGTTGCTGCCCATCGTCTCCAGGGCCGCGGACAGCGGTGACGACAAGGTGTTGTTGCGCTCGCGTGCATGCGACGTAGAACAGCCGTCGCTCTTCGGCGACTAGTTCGGAAATACTCACGCGAGGGACTTCTCCGTCAGCGCCAAGCCGATCGACGTCAAGCACCGAGCCGCGGTGACGAATATCTGGCCACGATTCTTCTTGTACGCCGGCAACAACGACGACACGCCATTGGAGCCCTTTGCTTCGATGCGCAGTCAACACGCGCACAGCATTACCGCGGGTAGAGTTTTCATGGCTCGACTGAGCCGGTATCCACTGGCCCTCGAGCTCCGCGAGAAACGCCGAGATCCCCTTACCTCGCCCGGCCCGGGCAGTGGCATCCGCGGCAGCGTCGAAGAGTGCGCAGATCGCATCCAAATCATGATCAGCGCGCCGCCCTGCCGAGTGCCCACGCAGGGCCGTTCGCAGCAGCCGGGTCGGCCACGGTGTCGCCGACCACACCGACCACAACACGTCTTCGGGCGTGCCGCCCTCCCGCAGAACTCGCCGTCCGTCAACGATCAATTTGATCAACGCCTCAACGCATCCATGGACCGGGCCGACATCTGACGGGTCGATCAGGCCGAGCGTCTCGGGGTGGACCAAGGTGTGCTGAATGAGTTCTGCTGATGGTCGCGGTCGCGGGGCATCGACTACTTCATCGCCATCAAACATCCGATCGCGGTCGAGTCGGCGCAGAGCTCGACCGAAGCGGCGCAAGCCAGCGGGATCCGCCCGGATCAACGGTGACGTCAACAAGTCGTTGGCAGTTTCGGCAGTCAGTTCCGAGGCGTTGGCGATGACTTTCAGGACAGCCAGCAACGGGACCACTGCGGGCTCGCGATGTAAGGGAAGTTCGTCGCCGGCAACCTCAGTCGGGATGCCTGCGGCGCTCAAGGCGCGGACCAACGGCCCAATGTCGTGCACACCGGACCGCACGAGTATGGCCATGTCGGCCCAGGTCAGAGGGGGAGCGTCCTCTGCGTCCGTCGCGGGATCTCCTTGCGACTCGGCGCAAAGTCGCCTGAGGTGATCGGCGATGTGTTCGGCTTGCGCGCTCGCCGAGTCGTGAGTCATCACCTCAACACGACCCGAGCCGTACGGATTCGGCTCACAGATCGGGGTGCGATGACGGCTCATGTCGGCAAGGGAGAAACCGATTGGCACTCGGTTCTCGAGGATGGAACTCGCAGCTTCTCGGATACCCGGACCGAATCGTCGGGTACGCCCCAAGACGACCAAGGGCACCTCGACGCCATCGTGGCTGAAGTCGTCGCGAAACGCAGTGATCCCACCAACATCGGCTCCGCGAAAGGAGTAGATCGCCTGATCGGGGTCACCGACAACGACGACTGTTGCGTCACGGGAGGCGAGGGCGCGCAGGAGCCGTACCTGCAGTGGGTCGGTGTCCTGGTATTCATCGACATAGATCGCGCGATAGGTCGCATGGAGTTGCGCCTGTACGTCGGGAGTTTCTGCAAGTGTCACGGCCCGATGCAGGAGTTCGGTGTAGTCGAGGACGCCCTCAGCGTCGAGAACGTCGAGGTATTCGCCGAGAAAGGTGCCGACGGCGCTCCACGCATCGTTGTCGTGAGCTTTCCCCAGCGAGATCAGGTCGTCCGGGTCTAGACACAGCGATCGTGCACGGGCGATCAAGGCACGGACTTCTTCGGAAAGTCCCCGCGTCATGAGTGCAGGTCGCAATGACTCCGGCCATTGCACCCGGCCCAAAGCGACCGAACCCTCGATAAGTTCGCGGACGTGAACGTCTTGTTCAGGACCAGTCATCAATCGAAGCGGCCGGATGAAATCCTTCGCGTCGCCAAAACGACGAACGAGGGCGTAGGAAAATGAATGAAAAGTCGAAACTGTCGGAATGAGCCCACCACCGATGCGGGCGGTCACGCGTGTACGCAACTCCTGGGCCGCTCGTCGACCAAACGTCAGTCCGAGGACTTGACCGGACTCCAGCGCTGAGGTTGCATCGGTCATCGCCGAGACCATGGCCTCGACAACTGTGGTCGTTTTCCCTGTCCCTGGGCCAGCGAGCACCAACATCGGTCCGCCGCGATGTGACGCGGCGAGTCTCTGGTCCGGATCGAGCTCCGGCGCCGCCGCTGCATCGAGGGCACTCCGATCCAGGCGTACCGGAATCACGTCACTAATTTCGGCTCCCCCTCTCGCTGGTGCCACGCTGGAAACGAATGCTCGACACGCTGGTCGTACATCGGTAACCCTGCCATCTAGGACTGATGCCATCACAGAGGTACGACAGTCCCGCGTTGCTCAGGTGACCGATTCGTCCGGTCCCTGCCACCGAGCCGCGTCTATCTGAACTCTGAGGCCGTCGGCGTTCATGGGCGTTCTTTCCTGTGCCCAGCGACGCCGCGCCTCCCTTTCGTGGCCCAAAGGAGCGCAACCGTTTGCCTGGATCACGCGATGCCAAGGCACTCCTGCCCCAAACTTGGACAGCACCGCCCCGACTTGGCGAGGTCCACCGCTGCCGAGAAGTCGGGCCACGTCGCCGTACGCCAACACGGAGCCCGCCGGGATCATCGCGACCAGGTCGAGAACTGCTTCGTCGTACGCGGTGGGCAACCCCCGGTCGCTCTTATCGGACACGGGCACATGGTGGCGTAGTTCACCGCGACATGGACCCGCGTGGGTACGCCGGTGAGCACCCATGCGTGCTCGGTCTGACACGATTCCCACGTGGCGGACATCGATACCGAGTCACCCGCTCCCGCAGAGCCACACTCGGGGACGACGTTGGTCATCGAGGACGGGGTCGTTCCCCCTCGTGTACGCCGCCCGGTCGATCTGGTCCGACTCCTCATCGTCCTGCTCACCATCGCCGGAGCTGTACTACTGGCGTACTTCGCGACCAGTACAACGTCTGGCCTCGACGCCGATCTGTCCCAGGCCTCTAAGCGTCTCGGCTCGCTCGCCACCACGTTGCTGAACTGGACGAGCGGCTTGGGCAGTCTCGCCCTTCCGACTGCCGCCGCAATCGACCTGCTCGCGCGGCGCCGCGGTCGCCAACTCTTCGACGCCGTCCTAGCCAGTTTGGTGACGCTCTTCCTCCTAGGGATCGTGTCTTACCTCGTCGTGCGGTACGGCAACGAACAACTTCGTCTGGCTCTCGCTGGCACAATCAGCCCGGACCGGAGCCAACCGGTCGATACCACGATCGGCGCGCTGATGGCTTTTGCAATCACGGCGCGACTTTTTTCACGCAGCCCTTGGCGCATTCTGACCATCATCGTGGTGGCCTCCATCGCCGTGGTCGAACAACTCACCGGCAACATCACCATCGCGGGTATTGCACTGTCTTTGTTGACTGGCATGGCGGTTGGCCTGGCCGTTCGATATGTGCTCGGCACGCCCACCACGCGACCGACCGGAATCGACGTCGCCGCGCGGCTCGAAGTCGCCGGCTACCCCCTGTCGGTCCTGCGGGCCATTCAAAGCACCGGGTACGGCCGCCGGTACGTCGCAACCTCGCGCGAAGGCGACGAACTAGAGGTCGTCGTCTTGGACCGCGACCTCGAAGGGTCCGCCATCTGGTCCACGACCCGACGTGCATTGCTGTTACGGGACGAGCCAGGCAGCGGCGGCTTTTCCATGCGACAGAATCTCGAACATCTCGCCCTCATGGGCTACGCACTGGAGTCGGCTCAAGCGCCTGCGCCAAAACTGCTCGTCGTGAGCGAAGTAGGTCCCGACGCAGCTGTCATTGCCTATCAGCGAATCGAGGGCAGACCGTACTCAGAAATTACTGACTCGCTGAGCGACGCAGATCTCGACAACGCTTGGCGCGCAGTGAAAACCATGCAAGAGCACAGCATCGCCCATCGACATCTCAGTGCCGATCACCTTGTGCGCGATCGCAACGGGAAGACCTGGCTCTTCGGTGTCTCTCACGGAGTCGTCGCGGCTGGAGATGTCATCACGCGCATCGACGTGGCCGAACTGTTGTGCACGCTGGCGCTCCTCACCGACGTCGAACGCTCGATCGCATCCGCTCGTCGCGTGCTCGGCGACGAAAGCCTCCTGCGCGCGTTGCCGGTGCTACAACCTGTTGCGTTGTCGGGACCTACTCGCCACGCCGTACGCCGCGACAAGAGCGTCCTCGTTAGCCTCCGCGACGCCCTCGTGGAATTGACCCCAGGTTCGGAGCCTGAGCAAATTCAGTTGCGGCGAGGAAACTTCCGAACGTTGCTGACTATCGTCTTGGCGTCGTTTGCGGGCTACGTCTTGCTCTCACAGTTGGCTCGTGTTGATTTCGGCACTTTGTTCCGCACCGCGAACTGGTGGTGGGCTGCTGCCGCTCTCGGGCTGTCCGCTATCACGTTCTTCGGCGCCGCCCTGTCCTTGTCGGGCTTCGTGCTGGAACCGCTGTCGTGGTGGCGAACTTTTCTCGCGCAACTCTCTGCTGCCTTCGCGACGTTGATTGCCCCGCCTACTCTGGGAACAGTCGCGATCAACGTTCGCTATTTGCAAAAGTCCGGACTGCACCCCGCTTTAGCCGCAGCCAGCGTCGGGGTCTCCCAAGTAGTCGCCTTCGTCATCCACATTGCGTTGCTCATCACCTTCGGCATCATTGCCGGAAACACAAGTGATCTAGGACTGCAAGAACATCTCGGACTCGTCGCCATTGTTGGACTGGTGCTGCTCGTCGCGATCGCGGTGGGTTCACTCCCACCGATTCGACGCTGGATCGTGAAGCGCGTACGCCCTGTCGCCTCTGAAGTCTTGCCACGCTTGGTCACCGTCGCGCAGCGACCGGCAAAGTTGATCGAAGGAATCGGTGGGATCCTTTTACTCAACGCTGCGTTCTGCTTGTGCTTGGCGGCCTCGCTTCAAGCCTTCGGCGGCGGCGCTTCTTTCGCCGCGGTCGCGGTCGTCTATCTGGCCGGTTCAACTCTCGGTCAGGCTGCCCCGACCCCGGGCGGCTTGGGAGCAGTCGAAGCGGCGTTGGCCGCTGGATTGGCGGCCTTCGGCGTTGACGCGGGCGTCGCTTTCTCCGCGGTGATCCTCTACCGGATGGTCACGTTCTGGATCCCGACCGTGCCGGGATACCTCAGCTTCAACTACCTGCAACGCCAAGGCGCCCTCTAACCGCGCTTTTCTGTCTTAGGGGTACGGACCTTGAGTTTAACTTCAGATTCGTACCTCAAACAATGATCTTGAACTAGTACGTCGGTAGACTTTGGTCGACTTGATTGGCCCAGGCAATGACGCCGCCGCCCACATGAATTGCGTCGCTGAACCCTGCCGACTTCACGACGGCGAGCACCTCAGCGGATCGACTTCCCACCTTGCAGTACAGCACGATCTGCTTGTTCTGCGGCAACGACGACAAGGCAACTCCGGTCATGAAGTCACCCTTAGGGGTCAACACCGACCCTGGGATCGCGACGATCTCGAACTCCGCTGGCTCACGTACGTCGATCAGTTCAAAGTCGCGCAAGCCGCGATCACGTTCGTCGAGCATGTCCTTGAGCGTGATCACCGAAATAGTCGAGTTCTTCACGGCTTCCGACGCTTCCTCAGACACGACCCCGCAGAAAGCCTCATAGTCGATGAGCTCGGTCACCGTCGGGTTTGTCCCGCAAATCGCGCAATCGGGATCCTTGCGAACCTTGACCTGTCGATAGGTCATCTCCAAGGCGTCGTAGATCATCAGGCGACCAACCAGCGGCTCACCGATACCCATCAGCACCTTGAGAGCTTCGTTGACCTGAATTGAGCCAATCGATGCGCAGAGGACACCAAGTACGCCGCCCTCGGCACACGACGGGACCATGCCGGGCGGCGGCGGTTCGGGGTAGAGGCAGCGGTAGCAGGGGCCGTACTCGGACCAGAAGACGCTGGCTTGCCCGTCGAAGCGGTAAATGGAGCCCCAGATGTACGGCTTGCCCAGCAACACGCAGGCATCGTTGACGAGGTAGCGAGTCGCGAAGTTGTCGGTGCCGTCGACGATGAGGTCGTACTGGCTGAAAATCTCCATGACGTTGCTGGAGTCAAGGCGTACCTCGTGCAGGTCTACCGTGACGTAGGGGTTGATCTCCTTGACGGAGTCGCGCGCGGATTCGGCCTTTGAACGCCCGATGTCTGACTGCCCGTGGATGATCTGTCGTTGCAAGTTTGATTCGTCGACGACGTCGAACTCCACGAGTCCCAGCGTGCCTACGCCGGCCGCGGCCAGGTACATCAGCGCAGGGGACCCCAGTCCGCCGGCACCGACACACAGGACGCGGGCGTTCTTGAGGCGCTTTTGCCCGTCCATCGCGACATCGGGAATGATCAGATGGCGGCTATACCGGCGTACCTCGTCGACAGAAAGCGACTCGGCGGGTTCGACCAGGGGTGGCAACGACACGTGACAACTCCGGAGTGGAGGCGTACGACTTCAGCAGTTGTACGCCGCGGATCAATTCGATCCGTGGGACGAGGACGTTGTGGCCAACGGTGCCACGCGCCTGCTGATTCCCTGCGTCCGGGGTCCGACCTCGCTCAGGCCGTCTGCCGCCTCAGCCTCAAGCCGGGCGTGGGAGTGGGCTCCCCTTGATCGTGGTGATCGCCGACACTCGGTCCGCTCCCACCGCTGTCGTTGTGGTGGCCATCACAGTGGTCGTCGCCGCCACAACCACCACCATCGACGTGATCACCACCGGGACCAGAGTTGATGGTGTCGTCACCATCGCCACCGCCGCGGAGTTGATCGTTGTCCGAGTCGCCCCAGATCTTGTCGCCGCCTCCCCCAGCCCACACGACATCGGCGCCACGACCGCCGTGGCTCCGATCGCATCCGCGCGAGCCACAGATCAGGTCAGCCCTCTCGTGACTCCGCCGTTACGGAGCCGGCACAGTCGCGTTTGAACCCTTTCCCGAGGGAAGCAGCGCGCCAGTTCGCTCGCGGTATTCGGCATACTGCGGACTATCGCCGTACGTCGCGAGTTGACGCACATCGCCATTGCGCGCCGACCAGAGCATCAGCAGCACGATGTAGACCGGCGACAGAAGCGCCGCAACCGTTTCGTACCAGGCGAAACCACCGCTGACGACTGACGCGCTGACAGCCGTGAGCACAACTCCGACCTGGACGAGAATCTCACCCGCGTAGTTGGGATGACGGGTCCGAGACCACACGCCAACGGACACCCAATGCGTGCTGTCCTGACCTTTGGCGCGTTGCTTTTGCGCGTCCGCAACCGTTTCGATGACCAAGCCAATCGCGACGACCACAACGCCGACCACAACGCCAGGATTAACGAGTTTGTGTACGGCGAGCAAATAAGTCGTCATTGGCAAGAAGGCCATCAGCCACGTGCAAAAGACAAACAAGATGATCTTGACCGGAAACGGCAAAGCCTTGTCTGCGTCGGCTACTTCCTGCTTGCGAATGCGAAAACTCGCCGCGCTATTGCGGATGTATACAAACCAGAACAACCGCGCGCCGTAGACGATAAGAACGGTTCCCAGCAATAGCGCCCCCGTCGGTGCACCGTCGCGCAGGAAGATGATCAGCGTGACCACAGTCGCAGTGAGGGCATAGGTGTAGGAAAAGATCCAGACGAAGTTGACGAAGACAAGCAGGCAAAGCGTGGCTGCTGCCACGACCATCAAGGTGTTGGTGAGCGTCCAAATCCCCTGGGACAGCCAGATTCCGGTAGTGACCCACATCGCGATCACAAAGCCGGCGAAAACCATTTGGAACCGACCGCCCACGATGTGCTCCTTGTCGATGGTCGCGCCCGAGCCGCTCCGAATCGGCGAAGGGTAGCGCCACTGGTTCAGGGAGCGAGCGCGGGCACGAGTAGGTCGCGCCAGGCCGCGGCAACTTCTTCGGGGTGTTCCATCTGCGCCACGTGGCCCGTCTGTGGCAAAACGAGCACACGAGAGTTCGGGAAGCTCGCACTGATCCGATGGGCGCTGCGGGGATCCACCAATTTGTCCTGGAGGCCGTAGATCGCCAGGACCGGCGCAGTGACGCGACGCGCAATCTCCCAAGGACGTTCGGGGCCTCGCTCGGTGTATGTCGCAAGCAACGCTCGAAGCGAACGTAGGAACGCATCTTGGGCGTACGACAGCCGCGACAGTGTCTCACTGGCTTCGACCGAAGCCGCGAATCTCTGGGCTGGCACGACGGTCGGGTCGGCAAAGACCAAGTTCATGGTTGATCGAACGCGCACTTCCGCCGGATTCTTCGCATATTTCGCGTACAAGCGGGGTCCGACAAAGGGGACCGCGGTGACTCCGAGGCTCGCGCTGGTGCGACGCGGCCACAACCACGGCAGCGCAGGGGAAATCAAGGTCAACGACCTCACCAGATCGCTATGTCGGGCGGCCAATTGCACGGCGATGGCCCCACCCATCGAATTGCCAAAAACGTGAACCCGCTGCCCCGGAAACTCTCGCTCTAACAGCGCGGCAATACCTCGCGCCTGAGCCGGCATCGAATAATCACCGTCGCGCGGAGGGGGTGACTGCCCGAAGCCATTGATGTCTGGCGCGATGGCGTCCAGATCGTTTCGCAACAGCCACATGAGGTCGGTCCAGTCCGTGCTCGAGCCGCCCAATCCATGCAACATCACTGCAGGTGCGCGATCGTGGCCCCCTCCCGCGGCCCGCCGAATGACGTACGTTCGATCGCTTAACGAGACCGTGGAGATGGGCCATGAAGGAATCACCTCCGCGGGAAGAACGCCGAGACGATCCTTCTCGTCCGAATGAGCATCACGAGGGGGCTCTAACCCCGGTTCGGCCATGACCCGATGATGCCGTGTCGCGGCGGTCGCGTCACGTCATCGGCCGCGCTAGCACCGATTCCAATCGACGATTGATGGCATCGAGAGTCGCGCGCACAACAGCATGACGGCTGTCGTCACGAACTTCGGAGGCGCCGGTGAGCCGTTCAACGCCCTCGACTGTTGTCACTTTCACCTGGACGACCGCGACGCGTTTGCCCCCGATGGACGGGATGTCCACGTTGGCAATAGCAAGTTGTACCCGCCCCCGCGCCGCATCGGCTGCGGCAACAACGGTGGCATCGGCGACTGCGCGGTGCACGCCCGTCGACGTCGCGATCCCGCGAGCAACACCCACGTGATGACGCCCTGCGCGCGACAGAGTCACAGTCGCTGCCACGCCTGGATCCGCAGGTGCCACTTGAAGTCGTTCAATCTCCATCCGAATGGGGGTCGTGCCCGGTGGTGTCGGCTTGCGAGTGCGTTGCCGTTTGCGAGCGGTGGGCTTCCGCTCAGGCGTCTCGACGGCACCTACAACGGGTTCACTGCGATTGGATGGATGACGGATGGCGACAGATACAACCTCGGCGGCAAAGTCCCCACCATCTTTCGTCAGCGCGCCACCCAACATTCGATCCGGCGTCAGCGCTGCATCAAAAATCACCGTTGAGGAAGTCATGGTCGCGATGAGGACACCGTTGGCTCCGTCAACGCCGCCGGACTCGTCGGCATCAGCCGGGAACTGTTCCGAACCCTGCAGGGCGACGTGACCCTCGGGAGCGTCGCCGCTATCGCTGGCTGGTACGTCGCTAGTGACGGCGCTGAGCCGTCGAGGCACGGCGGGCTCCAGCACCATCTCGATTCGATCAGCGTCGAGACCAAGGCCGAATTGCATGCGCAAGACTTTGTTGACGGCGGTCGCGACGACCACTTCGTCGGCACCGGTATCGAGGGCCAAACGCATGACGCCCACGGTCGCGTCGGTCGGGTCGACATCGACGGCAGCCGACAGCACGCCTGGGACGGCACTGAGTGCGGTCTCTACAGCGTGCCGGTCCACGTCTCCCACAGTCGCCACGGTAGGGCAGAACGAACCCCTGATGCGCGGCGAATCCGTCCGGATCATCGACCCATGGTTACTCGTGAGTAGAGTTCACCCATGTCCCTCGACACACCCTCTCGCGGCTCCCGACTCCCGCGGCAGGAGCGCCGAGCGCAGGTCCTGGAGGCGGCCCGTGAGGTGTTTGTCGCTTCGGGCTACCACGCAGCCGCCATGGACGACATCGCTGAACGCGCCGGAGTGAGTAAACCCGTTCTCTATCAACACTTCCCGGGCAAGTTGGAGTTGTACCTCGCGCTCTTGGATTCCAGCGCCGAA
>JBBRTC010000036.1:0-21513 GCA_038244765.1 Candidatus Nanopelagicales bacterium
ATATGTCGCCTGATCCGGGGCAACGTCAGCCGTATCCAACTTTGCCAATTCGGTGGGAGTCCCGCCAAGTCCTTTAACCATCGTCTTGAAGTCGTAGGTCATGAGGCCAAGCCACGAGTGTCCCGCTTCGCCGGGTGCCCCCGGGAGGTCGTCGTCGCGGAGCGTGTCTTCATAGCGCGCGCCAGTGGCTCGACCAATTTCTTCAAGCACCGCCGACGGAAAAACTTCCGAACCGAAAATGGTGGGTACCTTCTCAGCCTTCACCTGGTCGATCAATCGCGCAACCTCAGCGGGCGCGGGATCTTCAAAGTTCTTGGGTTGTACAGCGCCGATGATCTGCCAGCCAAAGTCGCGGCCGAAATAGGCGTACGCGTCGTGGTAGGTCAACAACTTCAGACCACCGGCGGGGACGCTCTTCTGATCGGTGCGCAATGCGTTCGCCAGCGCCGTGGCCTTCGCGTCAAACTTCGTGTAGTTCCAGGCGTAGTAGGCCGCATTTGCCGGATCGACTTTGGCGAAGGCGTCGCGGAGTTTTGCGGCGTACTTGATAGCGAAGAGTGGATCGGTCCACAAATGCGGGTTGGGCTTGCCTTCGGCCTTGGGGAAGCTGAAGTCGTAGATCCAGTCGCTCTCGGGGATTGAGTTCGTCCCGATGGCGACGATTTCGGTTCCGTCTTTCTTGTTTGCCTCGGCGAGGTCGACGGTCGGATCCTCGAGCTTGAGGCCGTTGACGATGATGAGGTCCGCCTTGGACAAGAGTTCAGCGGTCGATGGAGGTGGTTCGAACGTGTGACTGTTCGTTCCCTCGGGCACGATTCCCTGGATTTGGATGCGATCTCCGCCGATGTTGGCGGCAATCGAGGTGATCGGCGCAACGGTCGTGGCGACCAACTTCTTGGCAGAGTCAGAACCTCCGGCCGCTCCGGTCGCGTTGTTTGTCGAGCAGCCCGCGAGAGCCACGGGGAGCGCAAGCAATGTGCCGAGAGCAATCCCTCGGGACGCCTTTTGCCTCATAGTGGCGACCTTATCGCCAGTTCTTCGTTACTGCGAGATATATGCAATAAGGCGCATGGACGACCTCCGTAGCCGGCGCACCGGCTAGGCTCCCGCCATGATTGATACACCCGCCACTCACGTCGCGCATTCGGAGACCGCAGTGACAACGGATGGGTCGAGGCAGCCGGTGCACCTCGACGAGCAGCAATCTGACCAGTCGCTGGCTCCTGCGGATACGGACACGAAAGTTGCTATCGATACCCGTACGGCTGCGCAGATTGAGGCGGACTTGGCCGCGACGCGAGATCGATTGACGCTCACGCTCGACGAGTTGCAAGCCCGCCTGGCGCCCTCGGCGATCGCCTCTCGAGGGAAGGCGAAACTCAAGGGGATCGTCGTCGATGAAAGCGGCGGCGTCCGTGTCGAGCGGGTGGCTGCCGCTGGCGCGGTGGTAGTGGGACTTCTCGTCCTTCGCGGATTGTTCCGTCGCGCTCGCCGCTAACTCGGACGTTTTTCCTGACTCGCCCCAGGTCGCCCCGCGCGCTCGTACTCGCCTAGGGTTTCACGAGTGAGCACTCCGGACACAACTCCGCACCCGGATGGGACTGTGCCGGTCAAGCTTTTGCATGATCGCGTACTTGTGCGCCTCGATGGTGCCGAAGGCGATCGTCGAAGCACGGGTGGAATCTTGATTCCAGCCACCGCGGCCGTCGGTAAGCGTCTGTCGTGGGCTCGCGTTGTTGCTGTCGGACCGAACGTTCGGACCATTGAGAACGGAGACCAGGTCCTCTTCGAGCCTGAAGATCGTTCCGCGGTCGAATTGCACGGGACCGAGTACGTTCTCTTGCGGGAGCGCGATGTTCACGCCGTGGCCGCTGCTCGGGTGAGCACCGATTCCACGGGCCTCTATCTCTAACCGTTATCTCTCACCGTTATTGCGCGATGAAGGCGCCCTTGAGGGCCAAAGGTGTCGGGACCCCACCCCAACGAACTGGTCGGAGTGCACGATGATCTTGTTGACAGGTGCTAACGGCCGGACCGGTCGCGCGGTGCTGACAGCGCTGGTTGCACGAGGCGCGGATGTGCGCGCTTTTGTTCGCAACCCGCAGTACGCCGATGACTTAGTCGAACTCGGGGCGCGCGAGGTCGTAGTGGGTGACATGGCCAAGACCAACGACGTCGAACGTGGCGTCGCCGAGTGCACGAAAGTCATTCATATTGGGCCCCCCATGAGCCCCGACGAGGTCTCGATGACGATGAACTTCGTGGCTACGGCAAAGCGAAATTCCGTCGCTCAGTTCGTGTACTACTCGGTCATGCATCCGTTCCGCCGCGGCGTACGACACCACTCGTTCAAACTCGACGCCACCGAGAAATTGGTCGAATCAGGTGTCCCGTACACGATCATTGAGCCGTCTCGATACATGCAGCATCTCGAGTTGATCTGGTCGAAGGTGATCGATGACGGAGATTTTGCCATGCCCTTCGATATCGATCAGAAGTTTAACGTGGTCGACCTCGCGGATCTGGCGGAGGCGACAGCCGCGATCGCGATCGAGTCGAATCATCTCTACGCCACCTACGAACTCGCTGGACCACAGGCACTGAGCCAGCGCGACATGGCCAGTGTCTGTGCGGAGATTCTTGGACGTGGTGTAAGCGCGCGCGAGGTGCCGCTTGACGACATGGCTCGCGCCGCCGCGTCGCGAGGTGTCAGCGACGACCGGATTGAGCAAATGCGAATCATGAACGCGCACTACACCGATCACGGATTCTTGGGTAACCCGAACATCTTGACCTGGGTGCTCGGACGTACACCGACCACGTTTCGCTCATACGTCCAACGACTCGTCGCAACAACTGGCTGAAGGAGTGTCCATGGAGACGTCAACCGAGCGTCACCACCGCTGGGCCCGGATGACTCTCGCTGCCTTGTTCGTGACAAGCGGGGTGGTTCACCTAGTGCGGCCTCGGGTCTTCGAGCCGCTGATCCCGTCCGCTTTCCCCAACGCGACCGAAATCGTGTACGTCAGCGGAGTTGCCGAACTTGTCTGCGCTGCGGGGCTTCTCGCCCGCCGACGTTGGGCTGGTCCAGTGAGTGTCGCGGTCTTGCTGGCCGTCTGGCCTGGGAACCTACAGATGGCGATTTCTGCAACCCAGGAAAGTGGCATCTCGTCGCCTCGAGCAATCGCGACGTGGTTACGGATGCCGTTGCAGATTCCGTTGATGTGGATGGCGATGCAGGACCGATCAAGTCGATCAAGTGGTACGGCCTCGGACAACGCTGTTGAGAGCTAACAACATTTTCAACGTCTAGTTTTGGTCCCCGCGGTTGCGAGTAGTACTCACGGTGAGTTCGACGAAGCGATCGACGGCCGGAGGCCTGGTACGCCCGCGACGCCACCCCACGTAGATCGTTCGTGGGGTGAGCGGGGGATCGAGGTGTCGAACCTTCACTCGCGGGTCGTCAGTTTCGACGGCGAGTAGAGCCATAATCGACGGTCCCATACCGGCGCGAACCATGGCTTGCACGGCACCGTTGTCGTTAGACCTGAAGACGTACTCCGGAGTGACACCGGCTGAGCGAAGTTCGTCGTCGATGAGTTCTTGACACGAACATGCTTGCCCTCCGACCATCGCGCGCCCTTCGAGTTCACTCAGGGGGTAGTTGTGCTCGCTGCTGGTCTCAACATCGCCGGGTAGAACCACGACGAATGGATCACGACAGATTTCGATAGCTTCAATTCGATCGTCATCGAGCGGACCGATCAAGAACGACAAGTCGAGTTCATCGTCGGCCAGGCGTTGAATCAACTCGTCGTTGTCGTCGCTCTCCACGAGGCGTATGTCCAGGTCAGGGGTTTCCTTGCGTACCAACGACACGACGGCAGGAAGCAACTTGACCGAGACGCTTTGAAAGGTTCCGATGACCAGGCGTCCGTTGGTTCCGGCCCGGAGTTTGTCCAACTCCTGTCCAGCAAGATCAAGTCGCGCAAGAATCGATTCGGCATGTTTGAGCACGAGTCGTCCTGCCGGGGTCATCTCGGCCTTTCGAGGTCCCCCCAAACGATCGAAGACCGGTTGACCGACGGCTCGTTCGAGCCCGGCAATCTGCTGGCTGACCGCGGATTGAGAAAAGCCCAATCGATCAGCCGCCCGACCAAAGGACCCTTCTTCGGCCACGGCGCGCAGTGCGGCGAGGTGTCGGATCTCAATGTTTTGCAGGCTCATGTTCATAAGGCTAGCAGATATTAATGATCGTAAATAATCGCTTTTACTTATGAAGCATTCTCCGTACCGTGGCGGGTGGAAAGGAGAACACCATGAACACTCTCCAAGTTGAACGACTCGTCGACAACGTAGGCGCCGATGGCCTACGGGCTCACGAGAGCTCGCTAACCGCCCTCGTCGAGTACGCCCACGAGATGGGCGCCTCCACAGTCCTCGTCAACCTTTTGGCCGACCGCCGTGAGCCCGAGGTAGCCCGGATCCGCGCCCTTGCACGGATTAGCGGCGAACTCGGAACTCACCGTGCGTCGGGACCGGCGACGCCTGTGCCCACTCACCTAGTGGCGAGCACCACGCGATCGGCGCTGGTCTGCGCGACCGCGTGATCCGTTGTGCGTGCGTCGGGCACCTCGGTAGGGATCTCTCCAAGGCCGTAACAACCTTGACACCAAGTTCGGGTTGTTACGGCCGCCTCATGGGGTGAAACTTCCATCATGTCGTTACTTGATGCCCCGCTCAGCGATTCATTCCAGGATGTTCCCGGCGCCGAACGCGACGTCCCGATCGATCCCCATTGGTCACGCTTGCGGGCAGGTTCCACCTTGCCGGCGGTGTACATGCCGCCGTCGATGGCCGGTGACCGGTCGCGCTGGCTGCGCATCGTCGCCGTCACCTTGGTGACCATGTTCGTCTTCGCCACCGGCGCTGGAGTTTGTCTGACGTACGGCCCCCAACCCTTCGGCCACTAGTGAGAATTACCCAAGACCCCCAAGATGCTGGGGCTGATGGGGTAGCTAGCGCCGATATTCCGGGTTCTCCCAATCGAAGCGCTGACCAGTATCCCATTCGCTGCGCTGATTGCCGTACGCAGGTATACCGCCAGCAGATTTGAGCATCGCAGCAGCGTGCATGAGATTCCAGGTCATGAACGTCGTGTTGCGGTTGGTGAAGTCGTTTTCCGGCCCACCCGACCCGGGGTCCAGGTAGGACGGGCCGGGACCTGCCTCGCCGATCCACCCCGCGTCAGCCTGTGGCGGGATGGTGTAGCCGATGTGCTGCAGGGAATACAGGACGTTGCTCGCGCAGTGCTTGATGCCGTCCTCATTCCCAGTGATGAGGCAACCGGCAACTCGTCCATAGAACTTGTACTGGCCCTCGTCATTGAGAAGATGCGAATTCGAGTAAAGCCTTTCGATGCAAAGTTTGGTCACTGAACTGTTGTCGCCCAGCCAGATGGGGCCGGCCACGACGAGGATCTCCGCCGCCCAGACCTTTTCTTGAATGGCTGGCCAACTGTCCTCGGACCAACCGTGCTCGGTCATGTCGGGCCAAACGCCAGTGGCGATATCGTGATCGATCAGGCGAACAGATTCCGTTGATACGCCGTGCGCCTCCATAATCGACGCACTCGCATCGACGAGGGCTTGGGTATTCGAAACCTCGGGGGACCGCTTAAGTGTGCAGTTCAGGAAAAGGGCTTGAAGTCCGCTGAAATCCCAATTCGTGTTCGCCATGATGCTCCGTTCGGTGCCTGTGCGCTGAGGGCTAGAGGCACCCTAGAACCCAACCCCGCCTCGCGAGACGCCGTTTGTCATTACGGCCGGGTAACCGGATCGCTGTGACAGGCTGGATGAGTGGATAGCGATGGCACACCTACGGAGCGCAACGTGTTGGGCGGGGCGCTAGAACCATGCGGGATGGACCCGGTCACCGGCTTCTACCGCGACGGCAGTTGTTCCACCGGCCCAGAGGACTTGGGTAACCACACCATCTGCGCTGTCGTGACGGCCGAGTTTCTCGACCACCAACGCCAAGTCGGCAATGACCTCAGTACGCCGCGTCCGGAGTACCAATTCCGCGGATTGACTCCGGGGGACCGATGGTGCGTGGTCGCAGACCGTTGGCTTCAGGCGTACGCCGACGGAGTGCCTTCACCTGTCGTTCTTGCATCAACTAATGCGCGGACGTTGGAGATCGTGCCGATTTCAGCACTGCGAGAGCACGCCGTCGACGTACCGCTGGACCCCAGCTCACTGGGCTAGGTCGTACTACCGCTCGATGTAAGCCGTTATCGGTGGAATGACACCGTGCTCCTCCTGGGTCGCGAGGCCTTCAGGTGTCGGCGACGTCATCAACACCATGACTCCATCCATGTCGTGGATGTCGGCAGTGATCGCGATGCTGTTGCTTCCATCCGCGGCCACATAGTCGGTCACGTTTGTGGCGTACTGGCCGATGACGTCGACACGCACGGCTTTGCCCGCAAGCCATCGGTCAATGTCGACGACGGCGTGAGTGACGACCATTCTTGGCATGCTCGGTCTCCTTCGGATATTCCCGGAGGGTCGAACGGGGCGCCTACCCTCCCGAGGACGCGAGTATGGTCCGCCGTTCCCGAACTCCGCCAAGGAATTGGTGAGATAGGCCGCCTCGAGTGAGAACGCGGTTGAAGGCCAGACGCGCAGCGGACTTTGATCTGTCGGTGGCTTGTACCGAGCCGAGTCTGGGCCGTTCCGAGTTCCTCTTGCGCAAGGCGATCGGTTGGGCGTTGCGCAAATTTGCCTCGACGGATCCAGACCGGGTGACGCTGTACGTCGATGCTCACGAGGCCCAGTTGTCCCCGCTGTCCCGCCGCGAAGCCCTCAAGAACATTCGCTGAGCGACTCGCAGTCGCACGGGAGAATCTGAGGGATTCACTTCCCCTCGGCCACCGAATCGGGCCACACGTCGACCACGCGATTCGAAGGTACCCTCCGAAGATGTCCTTCCTAGGTCGCCATCGATTGGCGGCGGCAATTCTGCCGTGCGTGCTGTTGAGCGGCTGCTCCGGCGCCGTCGGGGGCGCCCGAGTGTCCGTGACGTCGCCCGCTGGAAGCTCAGCTGAATCGGTCGGAATCACGATGTACGCCCAGGGTCAGCGCCCCCAGATACCCGCGGTCTCCGGAACGACGCTCGACGGCTCCAGCCTCGCGTTGGCTTCACTGCAGTCGCATGTCGTCGTGCTAAACGTGTGGGCTTCCTGGTGCGAACCGTGCCGGACGGAGTCACCAGCGTTGGCGAAGGTAGCCAAGTCGACGGCGATGCTCGGAGTGCGTTTCATTGGTATCGACGAGCAAGATCGTGAAGACTCAGCACGATCCTTCGCCGCGAGCGCAGGTGCCTCCTACCCGCACTTATTCGATCCCGACGGCACGATGCTCGCGAGCCTGCGGCTGGTGCCGCACACCGGCATCCCGAGCACCCTCGTGCTGGATAGCACTGGACTGGTCGCGGCTCGAATCATCGGCCCAGTCGACGGTACGACTCTCGAATCGCTTGTTCGCACCGTTGTCGCCCAAACTGCGACCAAGTGAACTGGCTAACCGAAGTGCATGGCAGCCGCGTTCTCATGCCCCTACGCTGATCGCCGATCGTGCCCGCTTCGATGAACACCTCTTCCGGAGGTACACCCGTGGTGACGACGACAATCGACCGTACTCTGCGTGAACGTGTCCTCGATGTCGTCATGGCCTATGTCGGACTGACGAAGCCGCGAATTATCGAACTGCTCCTCGTCACAACCCTTCCAGCGATGGTCCTCGCCGCGGACGGCAAGCCCGGTCTCGGACTGACGGTTGCCACCATCGTCGGAGGCACCTTGGCGGCCGGCAGCGCTAATGCCCTGAATTGCTATTTCGACAGAGACATCGACGCACTAATGCGGCGTACCTCGATGCGGGCACTGGCGTTAGGACCGGACCGGGCGCAACTTTCACCACGGTCCGCGATGGTCTTCGGACTTGTGCTGGCCGTCTTGTCGACGGGGCTACTTTGGTCGACCACCAATCCACTGACTACCGCGCTCACGCTCGCCGCGATCGCGATGTACGTCCTGGGTTATACGCTCGCTCTTAAGCGCAGGACGTCACAAAATATCGTCTGGGGTGGCACGGCCGGTTGCATGCCAGTGCTCATCGGCTGGTCTGCCGTAACTGGCGGGTTGGCGTGGTCAGCAGTCTTGCTGTTCCTCGTGGTCTTCTTCTGGACGCCTCCACACTTCTGGGCCCTCGCCATGCGGTTTCGCGACGACTACGCCGCCGCCGGTGTGCCGATGCTTCCGGTCGTTGCATCGCCCAGATCGGTGACAACCCAGATGCTCTGGCACAGCTGGGCAATGGTCGCCAGTTCACTGCTACTTGTCCCGGTGGCGGGGCTCGGTCCGGTCTACGCCGTACCCGCGGTTGTCCTCGGCGTGCTCTTCCTCCGAGAGGTATACCTGATGCGACGCAAGGTGCTTGCAGGTTCGGACCCGGAATCGATGCGCCTGTTCCATTTGTCGATCACGTACCTGAGCCTGTTGTCCTTGGCGATCGTCTTAGGCGTGCTCGTGCACGTACCTTGGTAGAACGCCAGCCGAGAAGCCGCAGGGACGGTATGGCGTGGGCGTCGACTCAGGCCCCGGTACCGGAGGCGAGTTGTTCGGCCGCGATTGCGGCATCGACCCTTCGCGCCTTGCGTTCCTCGGACTTCATCCACTCCCAGGCTGCGACGCTGATCCATACGGCGTGCAGAACCATTCCGGCCGACCACATGATCGCCCCGCCGAGGCGCTGGTCGAGCAATGCATTCGAGGGCCCCCACGGCCGGTTGTCGACCGCTGCGTAGTGCGGGTACAACACGGAGCTCGACGTGTAGATCGCGAAACCCACCATGGCTTCCGGGACCATCATCAGGAACAGCGAAACCACTTTGGCGAATGGTTGCATTGGCTGCGCGCCGGTGCTGGTGCCCAGCAGGGGATAGTAGTAAATGAGCCCTGCGCCCAGGTACATCGAGTGCTCGACCCAGTCATGCACGGCTGGGTGTTCCAGGGCGTACTCAAAGAACCCGGTGAAATGCGTACCGAACAAGACTCCGGCAAAGATCAGCCATGAGACCACCGGGCGGGTGAGGAATCTAACGACTCGGCTGTGCAAAACCGGCATCACGACGCGGTGCCGAACATCACGGCTGGATACCCGCAGGACAAGGAGTACCGGTTCGCCCAGCAAGAGCAACGGTGCCGCCAGCATCATCAGCACGATGTGCTGGGTCATGTGCGCCCAGAAGAATTCATCATCGTACGAACCGATAGGGCCGAGGGTCACCAACAGGACGAGAACTATCCCGACCAGGAAGAAGGCGAGGTAGTGCAGCGGCCAGGGCTGTGTGGGGTGGTGGCGCGAAACCGTTCGTGCGCCGGTCCAATATGCCACCGTGATGGCGATCAACATGAGCGCAAGCACGGGTTGGACGTGCCAGGTACTGACCAACTCCCCGAGGTGACCCACGTTGGCGCAGGCTAATCGCCAATGGGTCGCGAGTACATCCGTTTCCCGCATACCATCGCGCCAATGGATCAGACCGTGACGGGCGGGGGCACCGCGCTGGCCAGTGATCTCTATGTCACCTTGGCCTGGCAGACGCTGGTCCTCGCAATCATCGTCGCGGTAGTCGTCTGGCGCTGGAGAGGCCGCCTTTCGACCGCCGCGGCCGTCGACGTGGGGTCGATGATCGACGAAGTCCTGGTCGAGTCGACTGGGCGGCGCGTGCTCCGCGTCTCGCTGGGAGTCCTATGGATCGTCGACGGGCTGCTCCAAATGCAGCCACAGATGCCAGCGAGTTTCGTACAGCGAGTCATCGCCCCCGCGCTCGACGTGTCCCCGGATTGGCTGTACCCGCTAGTCGCCCCCGTGGCCCGACTCTGGCTGCAACACCCGGTGGCAGCCGATGCCATTACGGTCTGGATCCAGTTGGGGCTCGGAATCGCGATCCTGGTCGGCGGCTTCGGGCGGTTCGCGCGAATCGCCTTGTACGCGTCGATCGCGTGGGCCCTCTTCGTATGGAGCTTCGGGGAGTTACTCGGCGGTCTCACTGACACGAGCGCCTCGTGGCTCAACGGGGCACCGGGCGCCGCCCTGCTGTACATCGCGGCGAGCGCGCTGCTGCTTCTCCCACTGTCGACCTGGGACAGCGGCGTGGCGCCTCACTGGGCTCAACGTTGCGTGGGCGCAACGATGCTCATCGGTGCTGCGCTGCAGGCGCTGCCGCGGGCTGGCTACTGGACGGCGACCGGCCTGTCCGACTCGTTCGCGGAAATCGCCGCGAGGGGTGTACCCGCTCCGCTCGCGGCGCCGATCCAATGGCTAGCCACCGCCGTCCCGGCGCACGCGGTGCTCGCAAACGCCTGTCTGGTGGCCATAACTGCCATCCTTGGCGTCACACTGATCATCGGAGCGTTCCCCCGGTCGGCGACCGTCGCCGCGGGCCTTGTCTGCTTGCTCGCCTGGTGGTTGGGACAGGGGTTCGGAATTTTCGGCGGCACCGGAACAGACCCCAACACCGGGCTGATTCTGCTCGTATTGTTGGCCGCCAGCTGGCCGTGGCCACTCGCCAAAGCGCCGGCCCTGAGCCCGGTATCCAGCGCGGAACCTGCAGCTCCGCAAACTTGGTCAGGTGGAGTTCGTGTCGCTGCGGGTGCGCTGGCGTTCGGGGCCGTTGCGGTCCTACCGGTGATCGCCGGGGTCGGGTTTCTAGGGCCCCAGACCGCGCAGGCGGCCATCGGGGACAGCGGCGGTCTCGTTGAAACCTCCCCCGATGCCGCACCGAACTTCATCTTGACTGATCAATCGGGGCTGCCCATCTCGATGCGTGACCTGAGGGGAAAGTTGACCTTGGTTGCGTTCCTCGACCCCGAATGCTTAGACAGTTGCCCGATAATGGCCAACCAACTGGCTACTGCGGTGCGCGACCTCGGCGCTTCAGGCAGTTCGATCGCCATCCTCGCAGTCGACGTCAACCCATCGTTCAATAGCGTCGAGGACGTACGAACCTTCACCAAGTCGCACGGTCTCCAGGACCTCCCCGGGTGGCACTTCGTGACCGGGAGTAATAGAGAGGTCAGCGACGTTCTTGCCGCGTTTGGCGAAGGCATCACCGTGCCGAGAGTCGGCATGATCGGCCATCCACAGACGGTCTACCTGTTCGGGCGCGACGGCACCGAGTTGGCCGTCCTCAATGACACCGCCAACGAGAACCTCACCCAAAGTTACGTCCAACTCATCACCTCAGAATTACGTCGCCGGCTATGAAAGACTCGTTTCGACGTGCACTCAAATCTAAACGCTCCCTGGGCCTCAGCTGCGCGGGACTGCTCGTCTCGACCTTGGTCGGCTGCGGCCAAACCGACACCGTGGCATCGAGCCGCGTGCGTGACCCTCAAGTGGTCATGACGAGTGCGCTAACAGGCTGGGCGACATGGCCGAGCGGGGCGCGTTGGATCGTATTAACGACCAGCGACGGCTGGCGAACGGTCGAGAACCGAACTCCGATCGCAGTGCCGACGGACGGCGGACTCGTGCTCGCAGCACGAGACAATGCCGTCGCAGTGGGCATCCTCGCCCACCAACAACTGACCGTCTCACCGGTCATGCGGTTCAATCCGACCAGACATGCCTGGACACCATCGCAATTGACCGCGGGGTTGCTGTCGTCGTCGACATCGCTCGCGCGATCGCAGGGAGCATCCTGGGCGGTCCTCGACGTCGACGGTGCAGTCGTCGTGAGTGCGGACGACACCACCGAGTGGCGCCAGGCCACCTCGTCGCGAGAACTCGACACCTCAGGGCACCTCGACGTAACCGGGGTCGGCTTCCCTGACGGCGCAACGGGTTTCGTGACCGGGTCGGGGCCGTCCAACCTGCCTGTCCTCTTCGTCACCACAGACGAGGGCAGGTCGTGGCGACCCGAATCGATCAGGATTGCATCCGACGGTACGGCGACGGCGCTGACGCCGTGTCGCGTCGGATCAGC
This sequence comes from Candidatus Nanopelagicales bacterium, assembly GCA_038244765.1. Taxonomy (GTDB): domain Bacteria; phylum Actinomycetota; class Actinomycetes; order S36-B12; family JBBRLC01; genus JBBRLC01. The sequence goes on from JBBRTC010000036.1 coordinate 12,055, forward strand.
GTGGCTCGCGCCGGTGCTAGCCGGCGGCCAACTTCGCGTCTTTGCATCCTCCGGCGCAAACGGCCCGTGGACCTCAGGAACGCCCCTGGCCGTTCAATCCGACCCCGTCGTGGCCTGTGGACCGACAGGGGTATGGGCAGCAGTGTCCACGGGGTCGACCGACGAATTGGTCGTCGCGTCGCCCGGAGGTACGTGGGTTCGGCAGGGTGACCTCGGTGGGCATATCGCCAGTCTCTCAGTCGTTTCCGGCGATCACGCCATCGCTACAAGGGAGAATCCCGCGGCGCTGACGTCAATTGATCTCGGCGCGGCCTTCAACGTCACGCCGCTGCCACTCCCGGATTGGGTTGACTCGCTCGGCGGTCCGTCAATGCGCAATTGATTGCCGCGAGATCGGCGTCTGTAAATCACACCTGACTGCACTTGTGCACGCTGGCCCTCCGATGAAGCACATATTGATCGGCATGTCTTTGCCCGAAGCGCTTGACGCGACTCCGTCGTTGCTCCACGCTGCGCAACACAAGTGGTCCGTCGATCGACGGAGGTATGCATGAACAGTCTTGTCGGCGCGGTCGGCACGGTTGCCGCTGGCGCCGTTGCGGTTGGCGCCGCGGCACTCGTCCTTCACTCTGCACCCACTGCTCCACCGACATTGGTCGCCACCGACGTCCAAGCCACGACGTCGACACCCGGTGTGAAGACCACTGCCTCGATCAACCTCTCCACCTACCCCGACAGTGGAGCCATCACCTGGCGCCGCACTAACAATGGGGTCGGGCCACATCCAGACTGGGTCAGTTACGGCCCGACCACGGTGCTGCAGGTTCCGGCCAACAGCCTGATCACCGTCACCATCAACCAGTACGACGGCGGCGAGCCAATCCCGAACCCGTTCCTCGCCCAGGTCCATGGCACCGTCGGCGGCTCGGTGACGATCGACGGCAAGGTGGTCAAGAGCATCGACGCGGATCATGTGGGGCACACGTTCACGATCCACAACTTCCCGTCGACGAAGCAGGACCCGCTGTTCGTCAGCGTCCCACTTCCGGCGGTCGCTGACGATGCACCCGCGGCTCCGAACAGCGACTATCCGGCGCCACACGTCGTTACCTTCAAGTTCGTCACCCACGGTCCTGGCACCTACACGTGGAACTGCGAGTTCCCTTGCGGCGAGAACTACGCCAACTTCGGTGGTGCGATGAGCACGTATGGATACATGGCCGGATCGCTCAACGTCGTTTGAGTTCAGTGCACGTACGAGAGAGGGCCAAGTGGTGAGTGACGAGACCGACGTGCTGCCGTTGGTATTGCCGCGCCCATCGATTCGCGAACGACTGCGCACTCCAAGTGGGAAGTTGTTCGTAAGCGTCGGGATCGTCTTCCTGGTCATGACCGTCGTGTTGCTCGTGTTCAGTGTCTGGTGGCCGAACGCGACCTTGCCGGCCACAGCCTCTGACACCGAAGAAGCCGTTCGCCTCACCATGCTGGTCTTCGCGATCTCCGCAGCCCCGGTCATGGCCGTGGTGTGGGCCGTCGGCTACTTCAGCTTGCGTCACTGGGGGCACGGCGGCGAGACGCCGCCCGAGGACGGTCCACCGATCCGCGGAAACAACCGCGTCACTGTGGCCTGGCTAGTAGTCAGCTCAGTTCTCACCGGCTTCTTGCTGGTCTGGGGCCTTTCGGAACTGACCTCGACGACCACGCTGTCCACGTCGTCCTCGCCGATCGTCATCAAGGTCACCGGGCAACAGTGGCTGTGGTCGTTCTCCTACCCGCAAAATGGCGACATCAGCAGCCCGGATCTCGTGCTCCCAATCGACAAGCCGGTTGTGTTCGACGTGACGAGCACCGATGTCATTCATTCTTTCTGGCTGCCGGAGATGGGCATCAAGGTCGACGCCAACCCGTCCGTGACGAGTTCGATCACCACCACGCCGAACCTCTTGGGCACCTTCAACGTCCGCTGCGCCGAATTGTGCGGCCTCAACCACTCGTACATGGAAACGACCGCGACCGTGATGACCGCCGCCGATTTCGACGCCTGGGTCCGGTCGCAGGGCGGCACACCTACCACAGCAACGACGACGGAGGCAGGCAATGGCTGAGGCGACGCTGGTACGCGCCGAGACGGTCCCGTCTCCGGGCGGCGGCGGCATCATGCGCCGCCTCAACATGTTCACCGGCATCATCGTGGGGGTCATCGTCGCCGTCGCGGCGTACAAGATCGGTCAGCACTTCTGGGTCGAGAACGACCAGGGCAACGACCAGGCTGTGATCGCTGGCGAGGTCGGCTGGGTCTTCGGTTTCCTCATCGGCGTGGGTGCCTTCGTGGCTCCGGTTCGCTGGATGCTGGGTCGTGACCTGACCCACGAAGACGAGATGTTCCTAGCCGGCAAGGACCAGGGGATCAGTCGCTACTTCCGCTTCACGACCGACCACAAGGTGGTCGGCACGCAGTATCTCGTGCTGGCGATGACCACGTTCGGCGTCGGCGGCATTCTCGCGATGACGATCCGCACCCAACTGATCGTGCCCGGTAACAGCCTGTTGGGGGGGCAGGCGTACAACGCCATCGTTGGCGTCCACGGGATCATCATGATCGTCTCGACGATCATCATGGTCGTCGGGCCGTGGGGCAACTTCGTCATGCCGCTCATGATTGGCGCGCGCGATATGGCCTTTCCGCGGATCAACGCGCTGAGCTTCTGGACACTCTTCCCCGCGATTCCAATCTTCCTGTCGATCGCGGCCTTCGGCGGAATCCCGACCGGCTGGGTTGCCTACGCGCCGCTCTCGGACCAGGCACCCCCAGGGATCGACGCCTTCGCGGTCGCCATCATCCTGTTCGTGATCTCCGCTGCGCTCGCCTCGGTCAACATCATCGTCACGGCCATGACAATGCGCGCCCGCGGGATGACGTGGAACCGCACCCCGATCTTCGTGGTGGGCATCGTTGCTAGCTCCCTGCTCGGTCTGATCGCCTTGCCCTGCTTCGAGGTCGCGATGACCTTCACGCTGCTCGACCGCAGCATGGGCGCCTCGTTCTTCGTGCCGGATCAGGGCGGTAGTCAGTGGCTGTATGCAAATCTCTTCTGGTTGATGGGCCACCCGGAGGTATATGTCATCCTTATCCCGGGACTGGCTGCCGTTCTTGAGATGGCGCCGGTGTTCAGCCGAAAGCCTTTGTTCGGTGCCCGTCTCGCAGTGATCTCGCTCATCGCGCTAGTCGTGTTGAGCATCCTGGTGTGGGCCCACCACATGTTCGTCAGTGGATGGGCGCCCACCCTTGCCGGGCCATTCATGCTCTCGACCGAGCTCATCTCTATCCCGACTGGGGTCTTCTTCCTCGTCTTGATCGGCACTATTTGGCGCGGCAGCGTCTGGACCCGTCTGCCCATGCTTTTCGTCTACGGCTTCCTCTGGAACTTCATGATCGGAGGCGTCACCGGCATCTTCCTGTCCGACGTACCCGCGGACAATGAACTCCACGGCGCGCTCTTCGTCACCGCGCACTTCCACTACACCCTCCTCGGCGGGGCCATGATCGGCGCTATGGGCGCACTCGTGTATTGGTTCCCGAAGATGACGGGCCGGATGCTCAACGAGCGAGTCGGGACCGTGGCGTTCTGGACAGTCATGATTGGCTTCAACATCGCGTTTATGGCGATGTTCGCCGACGGGCTGGCCGGCATGCCACGCCGAGTGGCGAACTACCAACCGGAGTTCGCGCTCGGAAACTTCATCACGACGATCGGTGCCTACATTATCGGGATAGGCATGCTCACTTTCCTGTACGCAATCGTGAGTTCCTGGCGTTCGGGCAAGCCCGCCGGTCCAAACCCCTGGCACGCGAAGACGCTCGAGTGGTTCGTGCCGTCGCCGCCGCCGCTGGAGAACTTCGAAGTTCTTCCTGTCGTCACCGGAGACCCGTACGGCTACGGAGAGCCTGACACTCGGCACACGACTCACGCTGGCGCGCCGCCGCTCGTCGATGCGGTGCTTGTCCCAGCAGGTCCTGAATCGACCTCGGAGGCGAGCTCGTGAGCACCGTCCAGCACAACACCCCCTCCCACCGCCTGGCACCGGAAATCGTTGCGCACCAGCAACGACGGGCGGTCCTGTTCATGATTCTCGCCGACGCGGTCTTCTTCGGCAGCCTCATGTTTGCCTATTTCTACTTACGGTCTCTCAACGTCAACGATGCCTGGCTGCCCGACGGTCTCAACACCGCCTCCGCGCCCACCGTGTGGATAATCACCGCGGTAACCGTCCTCAGCGCCCTCGCTTACCGTTCGGCCGAAATGGGGATCGCTCGCGGACAGAGGTCAAGTTTCCTTGGCGGCTCGCTCTTGGGACTAGGGCTCGTCATCGTCGCTATTGGGCTCACCATCCACCTCGCAATGACGTGGCCCATCTTGATGAGCGACGGTTCCTACGCCTCGACTTTCATCGTCATGACCTTCGTTGAGTTAGTCCACCTCGTGATCCTGGCGCTCCTCGCGATCGGGATCTGGAACCGCGGAATTCAGGGCAAACTCGACGACGGCAACTACAACCACGCAACGCTGGTGGGTTACTTCTGGTACTGGGTCGCACTCACCGCTGTGCTTGGTGCCCTAACAACCTTCTACGTGAATTGATGGCTTGGCCCCTCGGCCCAACACAGCCTCTCGCGTTCACTGCGCGTCTTCGTCGCGTCGCCCGGCCTCGAATCGTTTGACATAGTCCTGCCACGCGGCGAGTTCTGGGTCATTCGCGGACGATGCTGCTTGGAGGGTCGGCCGTGGTTGGTCCGCCTCTACTTGATCACCGTCTTGCATCCCGCGCAGCAGACGCCACCAGATGACCACACCGAAGGCCGCGAAGAACGGCCACTCGAGGACGTAAACCCACGCGGGCAGGTGGCCTTCGATTCCACGTCTGAGTTCGACCAAGAAACCGAGAACGCACAGAGCCAGACCTGCAATCAAGGTCACGTGCAACGGCCAGCGGCGGCCTCGAGTCGGCGCGCTCATGCCCGACCAATCGGATATTCGATCAGGAGTTGACACGTCGAACCGAAGCGAGTTAGAACCACAGCTCTGTTCTCCCAGGCCGCCAGCACCGGCCCACCGTAGTTCTTCGGCCAGAGATGCGGCGGAGAAAGTCGAGGAGGCCGCCCCTCGCCGAGCAAGGCCGGCGCACCGGTGGTGCGTGGTCGGTGCTTGCTAGCTTCAGCCATACGCCGATGGAGTCGCATCACCTGTTGTTCTGGCATCAACCAATGCCCGGGCATTGGAGATCGTGCCGATTTCAGCACTCCGAGAGTACGCCGTCGACGTACGGGGGACCGCAGTTCACTCGGCTAGGTCCATCATGTACCTCGGTCGACGCGTCGTACGGTGACCACCACGAGCCCCGCCAGCAGGACGCCGCCGAGAGTCACCAGCAGCCAGCCCCACTGTTGGTCGGCCGCAATAGCTACCGGATAGCCGACGGCGTAGCACAGGGCGCTCGCGATCCCCAGCCGAACCTGCAGCCGGTCGGGGCGCGGAAGTCGGCTAGGGCTCATTGACCGACTCTGTCGTACCGAGATACGCCGCACAAGTGAATCAAGGGCGCATGCGTCATTGATGTTGTCCGCAGGTGTGCCACTCGCCGTTGTGAGTAGGCGCCTCGGTCACTCTTCGATCGCGATCACCGGCGACACGTATTCCCATCTGTTGACTGGTGTTGGTCGTGACGGAGCGCAACGCGCAGCCGACTTGATTCCGTGCCCGATCCGCCGTGTCCCCACAAACGACTCTGGCCTCCCACCCGAAGAGGTGAAAGGCCAGGTCAGGGGGTGCGCCGCCAGGGACTTGAACCCCGAACCCGCGGATTAAGAGTCCGCTGCTCTGCCAGTTGAGCTAGCGGCGCGAGCGGGGTGAGGTTATCAGCCGGCGTAGGTCTGTTGGTAATCGCCTGGTGCGTTCTCAACCGGCCCCACCCGGCGGAAGAGGGAGGATGAAATGCCGGGCGAGTGGTTGATCGCGTGCGGCCCTTTATGGTTCGGGCGGCGTTCTCAGGCTGCTGACGCGGACGCCAATTCGTGCTCGTAAATCTCAAGCGATCGCGGACCGTCCGGATCGATTAGATCGGCGAGCAAACTCAGTGGCACGCCGTGGTGCAGGAGCACCATGACGCTGTCATCGGTGTCCTTCATGGCTTTCACCTCCTTCATCATGACCAGTGCATCGGCTAAGAACACACCGACATGGTGCGCCGAAAGAGTGTTGCGAATCGGCGAGTGGGTGATCGACACGCCGATAGGGACGTTTGGTTCACACGGTTGGCCGAACGAGGTCGAAGCGCCGCTAACTCAGCGGCGCAAATCGAATCGTCTCGCCTGGCCTACATTGGGCGAGCAAATCAAGATCGTCATCGACGACGACGGCGATCACTGGGTACCCACCAGTGACTGGTGCGTCAGGCCCGAAGACCAAGGGAAGCCCGTTTGGAGGAATCTGGATAGCGCCGGGAATCGTTGGCTCGCTGGGCAATTCGCGATGTTCGCCCCTAAAGATTTGGGCACCCCTTAGGCGTACGCCGACACGGTTGCTTGCCGGATCTACGACGTACGAGGCATTGAGGAATCTCGTCAGTGCTCCGGTACTGAACCAGTCGTCGCGCGGTCCCACGGTGATCCGCAGGGTGCACGAGACGTCTGCCGTTACTTGTCGATTGACGCTCGTTGGAACGCGCGTTCCGGCGCTTGTGACCTGTCGCAGTTTTGATCTGATCATCGGGGTTCCGACCGGGATCTGATCGCCCGCATTCAATGCTGGCGGTCCCAGTCCGGAAAGTAGATCAGTCGATCGACTCGCCAAAGTTGCGTCAACGTCTAACCCACCCGCGATGGCGAGATAGGACCGCAGTCCGTTCGTGCACCGGCCAAGCTTCACGACCTGTCCCGCTCTGACCATTTCGGCAGTGTCCTGCGCGATCGATCGACCGTCGACGCTCAGCTCGACGCGTGCTCCGGTCGCCGCGATGACTGCGTCTGACATGAGTCGAAACGACAATCCACCAAGCAGTACCTCGATGCCCGCTGCCGCGTCGTCGTTGCCTACCAATCGTTGGGCCTGTCGGTGACTCCCGCGATCGAAGGAGCCACTTCGCCCAACTCCCTGGCGACCGAAGCCGATGCGTCCAAGATCTTCGATGAGTGACAAGGGTCCGGTGGAGATGACTTCAAGGGTGTTAAGCATCGGCAGTGTCCGATGAAGCGTCGACAAAGCGCACAACGGTTCCGGGTTGCAACAATGCTGGCGTTGACAGTCTTTCGTCCCAGATCATGAGTGAAGTGTGGCCAAGTAGTCGCCAGCCACCGGGACTCGATCGGGGATAAATCCCCGTCCACCGATCAGCAATCCCGACCGCCCCGGGCGGGACTTGTTGGCGTGGACTCGCTAACCGGGAGACGACGAGGCGGGGGTTTAACCCGCGCAGATACGCGAAGCCAGGGGAGAAACCTACGAACGCCGCCTTGTAGGTGCCCTGGCTATGGGCAGCTATGACCTCTTCCACACTGAGACCTGTGATCGATGCGACGTCGGCCAAGTCATCGCCGTCATAGACGACCGGGACGTTGATGACCGACGCAGCTGGGTCCTGCTCGTATGCGAGTGGCCGAAGTTGTCCTAACACCTGTTCAAGTTCGCCGGCATCGGTCATGGCGGGATCGAACTCGACGAGAACCGTCGACGCACCGGGTCGCGAATGAAGCGCGCCGATGGTGTCGTACGCCTCGATTGCTGCGAGCCATCCGAGTGCGTGGTCGCTGTTGGCGCAGTCAACAAGGAATGCGCGTTCGCCGTATCGGTGTACGGCTAGACCTTCTTCGGCCAGCGTCATGACACGAGACGAATAGGCGGGGGCGCGAAGGCAGTCAACGTCAGGCCGTGCATCCATAGGGCATCGCGTACGCGATGAAGCAGTGTGACGGCGTCGGGGGTGTCGCCATGCACGCACAGACTGCGCGCGTGGGCGGCGATCATAGAGCCGTCGATGCTGGTTACCTGGTGGTGGACGGCCAGGTGTACGGCTTGGTTGGTCACCAAATTCGAATCGTGGAGCACCGACCCGTCCACGTGTCGAGGGACAAGTCTGCCTATCGCTGTGTAGGCACGGTCTGCGAAAGCCTCGGGGACGAAGTCTTGGTCCCGCTCGCGCGCGACTCGTTCGAAGGACGATCCGGCAAGTCCAAGCAAGACCAGGCTCCGCGGTTCGCGAACCCAAGGGGACTCGGCCGGAACCTGGGTTGGGTGCTGGGTGGCTGGCTGGGTGGCCGTTCGGATCGCATCGATGATTGCGTGCACGATCGTTGCGTCATCTGCTGCGGCGTTGTAGAGCGCCCCGTGCGGCTTCACGTAGGTCACTTGAGTGCCGTACGTCCGGGCGATTGTGTCCAGCAATTCAATTTGCTCGACCAGTTGTTGGACCAAAACGACGGGCGGCACGTCGAGTTTGCGGCGACCGAAGTTCTCGACGTCGACGTAAGAGACTTGGGCGCCGATTGCGACGCCGTACTCCGCCGCCATCTCGCATACGCGGGCCATGGAGTCCGGGCTACCGGCGTGGCCGCCACAGGCGATGTTGGCGCTGGTCACCAAACGCAACAGGGCCTCATCGAGCTCAGCCGGGTCGCTGCCGACCCCTTCGCCGATGTCGGCATTGAGATCGATGATGCTCACTGGTCCAGTCTCACCCCGATACGTCGAGTCGGGACCTATCGACCCAAATCACTGGCAAAACAGGTCGTTAAGTCCCGACTCGGCGATGTGCGGGTTAGCCGAGAGCCTTGGCCTTGAGGGAATCGAACTCGGCCTGGTTAATCGCACCAGAGTCGAGCAACGACTTTGCCGACGCGATTTGCTCGATGTTGTTGCTGCCCTGTGAGGCAACGACGCCCTGGGCGTACTGCACGGCCATCTTGTTGTGTTCCTGCGCCTGCTCCACCGCGCGAAGAGTCATGCCGTTACCGCGAGTAATGAGGTAGACGAGGATCGAAAGCAGCGGGAGGAACAGGATGGCAATGATCCAGATCGTCTTCGCGAATCCACCGAGGTCCTTGCTGCGGAACAGGTCGCTCAAGATGCTGAACAGAATCATGAAATAGACGACCATGAAGAAGATCACGACGAGAGACCACAAGATCTCGCCAATGTTGTCCATTGCAATTCCCTCCGTTGTGCAAGCGCCCGGATGGCGCAGAAATACGTGCGTCGGGAGTCTAGGCCCCGGTAGGGAAGATGCACGTCGACATGCCCGTAGGGCAGGTCGTCGAGTCTGGGCTTACCGCCCGGAAATGTTCCGAAACGGGTCCACAAGTCCAGACTCGGGGAGTGGGGTGAGTGACGGGACTTGAACCCGCGACATCCGCGACCACAACGCGGCGCTCTACCAGCTGAGCTACACCCACCAAGTTGCCGCGGGATC